>PAMF01000067.1 GCA_002707185.1 Chloroflexota bacterium
GAAATACGTGGAAGAAAATGAAAATATAGTCGAATGTGAGATTTGGCTTGAGAATGAAGAAGGGCAAAAAACTACTCCAGGCTACGCAATAGTGTCTTTACCAAACCGATCATAAAAAAACCAGAACAAATAAAAAAAAGCCCCTTCCTTTGAGGAAGGGGCTTTTTTTTATTCTAAAACAACCTAAATGGAGAAGCCTTCTATAAGGCTCTCAACTGACTTCATCTCTTTCGATCCCGTCGTGTCCTTGACCCTTTGATCAAACGTCGGTCTCGAGGTGTCCTTAAATATTACCCCCAGAGGAATTCCATCAGCATTCACAACTTCCTGAGCAGCTTCAGCATCTGAAGGATCATGACCTTCTGGAATGTCCCAGGCAAGAGGTTCAATACCTTTTTTAACACTGCCTTTCAGTGCCTCATATGTATTATTGTATTCTGTACATGGCGATTGAACGTGAACTATTGAGAAACCTGGATGAGACATCGCTTCATACATCATGTCCGACATGTCTTTAACCTTATTTGAAATGGTGGACCCTATGAACGACACTCCCATCGTTAGATAGTTTCTAAGTGGGTGCACTTTTTCTTCCATTTTCCCATAGGGGGTAGAGCTAGTTATAACACCAAGGTCGGTGGTCGGAGAACTTTGACCTTTAGTCAGTCCATAGACTCCGTTATCCATGACTACTGCTGTAATATTCAAGTTTCTCATAGCCTGTGGAGCAATATGTTCGGCTCCTATTCCAAGAAAGTCACCATCCCCTGCAACTACTATCACATTGAGGTCAGGATTCCCCATTTTAATGCCCATTGATATAGGTAGTGACCGCCCGTGTATCCCATGGATACCGAAGGGTTGCTCCTTCTCTAGCATATGAACCATATTGCCTGAACAACCAATGCCAGCCACTACTACGGTATTTTCTGTTGGCTGCTCGGTCTCTGCCAAGTACTTCTCCAAGGCATTTTCAAGTCCTCTTCTAACACCAAAATCCCCACAGCCCGGGCACCATTTAAAATCGTATTCAGGATTCTTGAGCGTCATACGGAAACTCCCTCCGCTACAGAATTACTTACCAAGTCTTTCACTCTGGTGGCTAGTTCACCCACCTTGAATGGAAGACCAGTGTATTGGGTAATAGCCACGGCCTTTATGCCTTCAGATCGCAACACACTAGCAAACTGACCCATGTAGTTTAACTCAGGAACTATCACGAGATCCTTTTCTCTCAAAGCAGTAAGCATTCCCTCGGGCATTGGATGGACATACATACTGTAATACCAGGCAAGATCTAAACCTTCATTTACCAGTTGATTATACGCCGCCAGCACCGAACCTTTTGAGCCGCCCCAGGGAACCAAGGCCACCTTAGCAGATTCATTTTCTGACTCAAAGTTACCATCATTTAATAAATTAAGCTTACTAAAACGTCGTTCTGTCATCTGTATATGACGTGCAGGCAGATGAGTTGTATCTCCCATGGCGTCGTGTTCACTACCATTAGCGATATAAGCACCTGAACCGCCAGGAATTGGCATAGGAGATAGTTCAAAGCCGTCGTATCTCAAGTAACCATTCGATCCTTCATAGGTCTTTCTCTTTTCTATTACAACCTTGCTCATATCAGGACGGGGTATATTTTGCCGCCTTTCAGACATAGCATGTTCGCTTAGCAAAACAACGGGGCCTTGATACCTTTCCGCCCAGTTTACAGCCATGATGCCAGCATAAAAGCATTCTTCAACAGTCCCAGGTGCTATAACCGGAAGCTTAATATCGCCATGTCCTGGATAAAGAGCAGTGAGCAGATCCGACTGTTCTGTTTTAGTCGGTAATCCGGTGGACGGACCTCCTCTTTGCACATTTACCACGACGAGTGGTATTTCAGCCATCCACGCTAGCCCAAGACCTTCCCCCATCAGAGAGAACCCTGGGCCTGCAGTGCTAGTCATCGCCTTTTTACCAGCAAATCCAGCTCCAACGATACTGGTTATAGACTCAATTTCTGAAGTCGATTGATATACAAATTTTCCTTCACCAACTAGATTTTGTTCCATCCAAAGAAGAATTGGTGTGGCAGGGGAGATAGGGTAACCAACAAAGGTATCTAGCCCTGCTGCAGTCGCCCCGAGGCTAATCGCAATATTACCGTTTACCAGGATTTGTTCTCCTTCTGGCTTAACAGCTTCCGCAATTTCCCCTAATACTAAACCGCTTTTATCAGCTTCAACAGAGCCCAACGAAAGCGCCATATTATTCGAATCAATAATCTGCTGGTCGCTTGGTCTTCCTCTCGTATATCTTTCCCTGTTGAAATCTTCTAGAACTTTGAGAGGCAGCTCTACAAGCTGAGCTAATGCTCCCATGACAACAAAGTTGGCGGCACGATTATTCCCAGTCTTTTTAGCTAGTTCATCAAAATCCATACCCAGGACGTTATCATTGGCATCTATTTCAAATTCACCTTGGTTATAAACAATTACACCATCAACGGCTACATCATCTTTATGATTCTCATAAGCATATTCATTGAAGGCGACCAACACATCAAGCTCGTCGCCCGGGCTTAGCACCGTTTCTGTAGCTATTCGAGTTTGTGTCCAGGTAGGTCCACCACGAATCTGTGAAGGAAAGGTGGAAAATGTTTGGACGTGATATCCAGACTGAGCCATCGCCTGAGCGAGACCTTCAGCAGATGTCACGACACCTTGTCCGCCCTCTCCAGCAAATCGGACTACAAAGTCCTGTTTCTTCAAAGTCTCCTCCTCATGCCCGTTATACAACAGTCAGAAATCACCGCCCAACTATTATAAGGTCAAATACATTGACGCGACTCTTAGCCATGCTGCCCAGGGCCAAAAACCAGCGGGGCCACATCTTTCATCATACGCGGCACCATCCGAAAATATATCAATGGCTAAATTAAGCTGTCAATTTTGTGTACAAGTTCACAAACGCTAACAACATAAGTCTTGGCAAGAATTTTATATCAGTTGTACTACCTTCATCCAGTTATTGAGCTCATATGATTTTCGTAAACATTCCTAATATTACGACCCATCATTTCAGTCTGAAACAACTAACCCAAAGCATAGCGGGGTAGCGATGAGATAAACGGCATCAAATACTCCCAGCAAACTAATCCATTTGCCTAAATCTCCGGACCCATTACCTGCAAAAAGAATTTCTGTACATTCGACTGAGGCTAACAAGGCTGGAATGATCACTGGCAGAAACAATATAGGCATCAATATTTCTCTAGCTCGTGTATTTATTGCCATTGCAGCAAATAAAGTACCTACCAAAGACACCGCCAGTAGAGCAAGGGCAGATACCAATATGAACAGGAGCACTGGTATATTGAGATCAAAGAGTACGACCATTACTGGTACCAGTACGAGTTCAACCAATGCCATAAACATAAAACTGGAAATTACCTTCCCGAAAAAAAAAGCGTCTCTGGCAATGGGAGATAGTAATGTACCTGTAAATCCCCCGCTCTCTACCTCTAAGGCAAAAGTTCTTGAGAGACCAAGAATCCCTCCAAAGGAAAGCGCTACCCAAAGGATTCCCGGGGCAACCATCGCAACTGTTCGAGGAGTAGGGTCAAACGCTATGTTGAACACCACTATCGATAGTAAAGAGAACACCAAGACAGAAACAACTACTTCTTTGGATCGTGCTTCAAGAAGCAAATCCTTCCAAGCTATAATCAAGATATGTGTTAAATAAATTTTCATATCAAATCTCGTCTATATTTCACGAGCCACTCATCTCGACCCTATTAATTTTCCCCGTTCCAGAAAAAGATTTTCCATCTTGACACCATAATCTATGCCCTCTAAGTGGGTAGTCAGTATCACAGCACCCCCACCAGCCACAAAGGATTTTATTAGCCTTTTGAGTACGTTCATGGTTTCTTCATCCAAACCTGTTTCAGGCTCGTCGAGCAACAGAACGGACGGTTGATGCAACAAAGCCCTCACTATACTGACTCTTTTTCGAAATCCATGGGACAAGGTACTAACCCTCTGATCTAACCTTGTAGCTAATCCCATATCAGATAAAAGAATATTCTTGTCCAGTGTCTTAGATGGCACCAAATGGAGTCTGGAGAAGAAAGTCAGATTTTCTTTAACAGTTAATTGAGGATACAAATAAGGGGAATGAGCTACAAATCCAATCTGACTCCTGACTAGAGCTGGATCATCTGATATGTTCGTCCCACAAACTTCTATTAAACCTTCATCAGGACGACTGATAGCGGCAAGTATTTCTAGAAGTGTCGTTTTCCCACTCCCATTAGATCCTTTCACAACCAAACCTGATCCTGAGGTAACATCGAACTCAAGCTGGTTTAGCACTCTCCTTCTTCCATAAGACTTCGAAAGTCCTAAACCCTTCACCAAGGATCTAGATGTCGGTTTCATAGGTTTATAGCACCTCTTTGAAAGGCATGGAAACAATAACGGTTCCATTGATACAATTATCTGAGTAACAAGGTTATCAAAAGCATTATTTTACGGAGCAGAAGATATGCCGTCGATAGAGGAACTGAAAGAACAGTATCAAGAATTAAATGACACCTTCGATATGTCCCCTGTAGAGTCCATTAAATCTGAACTCTTGATGGCCTTCGAGTACGAGTACCCCGGATCTTCAACAGAAGTATCGATAGACACTGACGAATTCACTGCAGTTTGCCCTTGGACCGGATTACCCGATTTCGGAACCTTGAAAGTGAGTTATTTGCCAAACACGCTCTGTATAGAACTCAAGTCCATGAAATACTATTTACTCTCTTTCACTGGCGTAGGAGTAGTCCAAGAACACGCAGCGAACATAATTCTGAACGACCTGAGAAATATCTGCGACCCTATTAGTATGTCTGTTGAATTGGATTACAAAATTAGAGGTGGCCTTCATACATCTGTAGTTGCAACTTATGAGAAGTGATACATAATGTCTTCCTACGGGGTAACTTTGTTATCGGGAGGACTTGACTCAACCACGGTAACCAGCATGGCAATGACTCAAGTAGACCATTTGTCGTCAATCACTTTTCACTATGGCCAAACTCACAGCAAAGAGGTTGAATGCGCCAAAAGGATCGCCGATTTCCTACAACTCAATCATAAATTGATGGATATTTCTTTCCTAGGTGAGATTGCATGGTACTCAGCTCTGACAAACCCTGAGAGATTTCCAATACCAAGTGGCGAGCGCGACAGCGACATAGGATTTGGAGTACCAATCACCTATGTACCATTAAGAAACACAATTTTCCTTTCCTTGGCGGCAGCCTACTTAGAAAGCTCTATCCTAAAAGCTATTGAGATAGATGGAGAGAATCAGAATATGATTGAAGCAAACATATTCATGGCTCCAAACGCTATTGATTACAGTGGCTACCCTGACTGCAGACCTGAGTTCTACGAAAAAGCTGTGGACACATTGAACGAAGGAAGTAAGATTTCCCAGTCCTACGGAATAGATTTTCAGGTTCAGACACCGATCATAACAATGTCAAAAGCTGAAATCGCTAGATTGGCAGTTCAAATCAAAGCCCCAATACATTTAACTTGGAGTTGTTATCAAGGCATGGATAATCCTTGTGGAACTTGTGACAGCTGTATATTAAGAGCAAAAGGCTTTCGAGAAGCCGGTATAAAAGATCCCGCCTTAACGCAATAACAATATCGGTGTAGCACAGCTGACACTGTTCAGTTAAACTACCAATCGCCCACACATATGAACCTAATGGGTAATAGAACTGTCCTATACAGGGAGGATACTAATGACGACGTACGCGCGATATATTGCAAATGGAGCTGTGACCCACGGAATTCTGGACGGAGATGTTTTGAAAGAAATTTCAAATTCACCTTTAGAGGATCACTCTGAAACGGGAACATCCCACCCAGTTTCCGACGTTACGCTTCTCTCACCAACAGAGCCCAGCAAGGTAGTAGCTATCGGTCTTAATTACAAAAGTCACTTGGGAGGAAGACCAGGGCCTAATGCTCCAGAACCTTTCCTGAAAGCACCTACAACCGTCATAGCCCAAGACGAGGAAATAGTGATACCTAAGGTAGCACTGGACGAGGGAGTCAAAATACAGCCCGAAGCCGAATTGGCCCTCGTAATTGGAAAGAAATGTAAAAGCGCCAGTCAAGCCAATGCATTGGATTATGTTTTTGCTTATACATGTGGCAATGATGTTTCAGCCAGAGATTGGCAACAAAATGATTTGCAGTGGGCAAGAGCGAAATCTTCCGATACTTTCGGACCGATAGGCCCGTGGATGACTACAGATTTAGATCCCACCAACATCCAGGTTACCTGTCGGATCAATGGGGAAGAAAAACAGAATCAAAACACATCCGATCTCTTGCATCCAGTAACCAAAATCATCGAATATGTGAGTGCTGTGATAACTCTGAATCCAGGTGACGTAATAATGACTGGAACACCTGGAACACCGGGGGACATACATCCCGGAGACGTCGTAGAAGTGGAAATAAGTGGTGTGGGAGTCCTTAGGAACCCAGTTGTTGCAGGCTCATAAAACAAAACCCACTAAATATTTGAAATAGTAGTATGGGGGATGGGATAAAAATATATCCCATCCCCTAAATTCAGTCAGGAAATCAGCTGATCCACCCGAAGCTCAAGTATTACCCTGCCATCGCCTATAAGCCAATACCAAATGAGATAGAGTCCCGCTAACAGCATAGCTATCTTTCCTAAAATATCGACGTAAACAGTTGCTCTGGAAATAATTCTAGAAAGCGAATTTTCAAAGAATAGTGCCGACAAAGTGACTCCAGTCATCACAATTCCCATCCCCAAACTATATGAAAGTGATCCAAGAACAACATTAAGAAAAGTACCAACGGTTAATCCCGATCCCACAACTATGCCAATGGCTGCGAGAAATATGGGAAGTGCACAGCTAACAGAAGCCAATGCATAAGCAATACCGAACAAAAAAGTGCTGGGCAGATCAGCCAAGGTACCAACCTCAAAACCAGACAATCCAGGTAAAGCCAGAGTCCTCTTCTGGTATAGCATCCAAAGCGCAACTAAGCTAATACCGATCCCCACGCCAAGTCCTAAAAATGGAAGAAAAGGGGCAATGAATTTGCCTCCGATGGCCAAAATCAAACCTAATGACCCAAAAACGGTGACAAAGCCAAGTGTTACAGCCACCCCTCTCGTTAGACCAGTAATAGTCAACCTTAAAACACCATTACTTCCAGAAATAGAACCAATCTGATATCCAACATAAGCGGGAAACATGGCCATACCACATGGATTAAATGCTGCAATAATTCCAGCGGTGAAAGCAAAATATATAGGTACGCTCAGCAAAAATATTTTCCTAGATGAATTTGATAGCACATTTCGAATTTACTTAACCATTATACTTTCTCTTTTGTGCCTAAGTTAATTGACAGTCACGCCTGTGATTGCTAGAGTAAATCTCAATCAGATTGAGTAATAAAGTACTATGGTATTAGTTGGCTAGCGTTAGTTGAGCGAATCAACTTAATGGCTACTGTAATTAACATGATTGGCGAATGACCGATAGCAGGAGATTTGAATATGACTACTTCTGAATGGCAGCCCAAAACACAGGGCATTCTTGAAATACTTCCTGAGGAAATTGTCGATTTCGAAGAACAGGTTGTTCGATTTCAAGCAGGAGAGTGGAATCCCAATGACTTTATGGCCTACCGCCTCAGACAAGGTGTATATGGCCAGAGACAAGCAGAGTCACAAATGATGAGAATAAAAGCGCCCTTTGGTGGCATTAATGCTGACCAGATGGATACATTGGGTGTATTGGCAGAAAAATTTGCTCCTCTTGGCAGGGGGCACGTAACAACCAGGGAGAATTTTCAGTTTCACCATATCCCATTAGAAGTGACCCCAGAAATAATGCGAATGATAGGGGATGTTGGGTTATCAACAAGAGAGGCGTGCGGCAATACTGTCAGGAATGTAACGGGGTCCCCAATGGCGGGAGTGAACCCAGATGAGCCGTTTGACGTAACCCCCTATGCTGCGGCATACGCAAGATATTTCGTCAGACACCCGTTCACTCAATCACTGCCCAGAAAATTTAAAACCTCCTTTTCGGATAGTGACGAAGACTATGCCATTTCCGCCATCCACGATATGGGTTTCATACCCAAGATGAAAGATGGCAAAAAGGGATTTAAAATGGTCACCGGCGGTGGTACATCTATCATGCCGAAAATAGGACAAGCACTGTTTGAATTCGTTCCCGTTGAAGAATATATAAAGATTACTGAAGCTGTCATACGGATATTTCACAAGACTGACGAATTGCGTAAAAATCGCATGAAGGCACGGATTAAATTTTATATAGACCGAATTGGAATGGATGAGTTCAGGAACCAAGTGGAAGAGGAATTGAAGGGAGCTTGGGCACAGAAATCCTTTGATCCAACACCTTTACTTTTCATTGAGGATGAAGCGAAGGACGCTCCGTCGCTAACAGGCACTTATAAAACCGGTGCTGGCAAAGAATTTGACAGGTGGGTGGACTCAAACGTCCGGGCACAAAAGCAAGAAGGCTATAGAGTCGTAACAGTTAAGCTACCACTAGGTGACGTGGATGCAAATCAATTTCACCAAATAGCTGAAATGTCGAGAAAATATGCAGGAGGCAGGATGCGTCTTAGCCACCAGCAGAATCTTGCATTTAGATGGGTTCCTAGTGAAGCTCTCTACGAAGTATGGGAAATATTAAATGAGATTGGACTAGGTGATCCAGGAGCACATGAAATTACAGATATTGTTTCATGCCCTGGGACCGACAGTTGTAAGCTAGGAATTACATCCTCGATGGGCTTAGGTAGTGCGATAAGTGAAATGGTGGAATCGATAGACACTAGTGATCCACTGATACGGAAAATGCACATAAAAATGTCAGGTTGCCCGAATGGATGTGGCCAACATCACATAGGAGACATCGGATTCCATGGTGCGGCTGCAAAGGGCCCAGGAGGACAAATTCCGGCGTATGAAATGTTTTTGGGTGGGAGTTTTGACGGCGGAGACACCCGCATAGGTCAACGTGTGAAGACAAAAATACCGGCAAAGCGTGTTCCCGAAGCTATAGGAAAAATACTGTCCCACTACAAAACGGATAGGAAAGATGGAGAGGAATTTAAGGAATACGTTGCCAGGGTGGGATCAGAATCTATTGAGCCCATACTGGAAGAATTCAAAGACCTTCCAGAGCTTAATCGAGACTCACTGCAGTACTACATGGATTGGACAAAAACCGTCAAGTATCAGTTAGAGCGTGGCGAAGGAGAATGCGCAGTATAATAACTGTTAGTTCTACTTAACTAAAAAAAGCAGGCCTCTTTCCGGGCCTGCTTTTTTTTACACAACCATCCATGGTACTTCGATACTACTTTGACTTCCTCCCCAGAAAAAAAACAAGATATGTTCCCAAAAATGCAACTAGCGCCAACCAAGCAAACAATGGGGATTTCGTGGCAAAAAACAAAATACCCATTACCGCAGATACAATTATCAGTTTTAAAGGGGAAACAAGCCCAAACCTTCGCCCTAAACTTTGACCAATCCAAATCTTTAGGTCTTCAAATATAGGGTTTTGTGGCTGAGCTAGCGCTTTAGGCGGCTCAGGAAGATCTCCAGAATCCTTCAGGATTTCCTCAATCTCATCTTCGTATTTTTCGGACTTATCTGACATCCCTATACCTTCGCCGGTGAATAGATAATTTCTGAAACACAGGCCTAATTATCCTCATTTGTTAAATGATGCTATTTAGGAAACTATCCAGTGTCAACGTCATACAACTTTAACTGTAAGAATAATAACTAGGGTTGGTTTTATTATTCAAGTTTTCTAATTCTCACTGTTTAATAACAATCAATGTAGAGGCATCGAAGAGCTAAAAATGGATATTCCCAAGCTGAGTGATATAATTGCGAGGCTGTTTCATAAAAGTTTTGACCGTTAGGAGCCTCCCGTGAAAATAACTCAGGATGAGGTTGTAGAACGCCAAACAACTCTCCACATAGAGCTGGATGATGAAGACATAGATCCATATCTCCAACGTGCTTATAGTCGCGTGGTGCAAAGAGTCAATATACCAGGCTTCAGAAAAGGTAAGGCCCCAAGAAGCATCATCGAGCAGTACTATGGCCGGGAATCTCTACTAAATGAAATCCTTGATTCTATGCTTCCTGAGTTGACTGGCAAGGCGATAACCGAAGAAGAGATCGAGGCTGTAGGTATGCCCAGCATAGACCTTGAGGGTTTGGACCCTTTCAAGTTTTCAGCTGTGGTTCCCATGAAACCAGATATAGACCTAGGAGAATATAAAGACATTAGGGTGGAACGCGAGTCTCCATCTCTCCCAGACGACGCCATAGATGAACGAATAGAACAGTTGAGGTTGAGTGTGGCCTCTTGGGAACCGGTTGATAGATCTGTGCAGACTGGGGACATGGTTTCCACACAGATAAAGGGCATTTTAGACGACGTCGTCGTATTGGATGAAAATGACGCAGTTTATCTTGTCAACGAAGATATTGGACGACCATTCCCTGGTTTTTCTGACAAACTAGTAGGATTAGAAAGTGATTCCGATGCATCCTTTGACCTTGATATACCGGAGGATTTTCCGGATGAAAATCTCGCGGGGAAAAACATCTCGTTCGAAGTTAATATAAAAGACATAAAAGAACGAGTCCTTCCCGATCTAGACGACGAATTCGCCCAAAGTATAGGTGAAGGGTATGAATCCCTCGACGATCTGAGAGAAGAAATCGATAAAAGCATTATCAACGAAGCAGAGACAGAGGCCTCCCGAGCATATCGGGAAAATGTCATTCAAGCACTCCTTGAATCAGCTACCGTCGACCTCCCTCCCTTATTAATAGAACATGAGTCTTCTCACATGATTGAGGAGCAAGAAAGGATGGTTACACAGGCCAACATGGTCCTTGATGACTACCTCGCCTCCATGGGTAAAACCAGGACAGAACTCGAAGAGGAATCTAGGGAAGAAGCCATAGGTAGACTCACAAGATCCTTCGTTCTTTCGGCTCTAGCCGATCAAGAAAATATAGACATTTCGGACAACGACATAAATGACCGAATAGATGAATTATTTTCCAATTCAGACGACGAAAAACCTGATGCAAGTCAGACCGCAGAGATGATGGACTACATGCGGCGGTCTATGCGGATGGAGCAGACTATGGAAAGACTAGAAGACATAGCTGAGGGCTATCCTGATGGAAAACCCGACGAAGACGAGCAAAAAAACTCTTCTGAAGATGCTGTGGAAGATACCTCAGTAGAAGAGCCCGAAAAACAATAAATGCCCAACCTTATGTTGTAGGAGACACTTAACATGCTTCACCAACCTGAAAATTTAATACCCATGGTAGTAGAGAGAGACCCAAGGGGAGAAAGATCTTACGATATTTACTCTCTCCTTTTGAAAGAAAGAATTGTATTCCTTGGCAGCGGCATCAACGATCAGGTTGCTAACGCGATCATCGCACAACTTTTATTCCTAGATCGAGAAGATCCAGATAGAGATATAAACCTGTATATTAACTCTCCGGGTGGTGTGATAACTGCTGGTCTAGCAATATATGACACCATGCAATTGATAAGGCCAGACGTATCCACTATATGTGTTGGGATGGCAGCTAGCATGGGAACCGTTTTGTTGTGTGGAGGGGCCGCAGGAAAACGCTTTTCACTACCGAATTCTACGATTCATATGCATCAAGCCCTTGGTGGCGCGCAAGGACAGGCATCTGACATAGAAATTGCAGCCCGGGAAATTATACGTATGCAAGACAAAATTCGAAACGTGATTTCAGAGCATACTGGACAACCATACGAAAAAATTGCTAGAGATACTGACCGAGACTATTACATGAGTGCCGAACAAGCAAAAGAGTACGGTTTAGTCGATATTGTTATGGCATCTGCACCTACAGCTGATTCCAACGCATAAGTGTTGATATGACTACTTCCCAAAGTGACTATACCTGCTCTTTTTGCACGAAGTCTCAAGCACAGGTTAAAAGGCTAATTGCCGGACCAGATAGAGTATTCATTTGTGATGAATGCGTAACCCTTTGTGACCAGATCATTTCTGAGGAGAATGAAGACAAAACGGATCCTTTATCCAATCCTCTTGAGAAAGGTCTTACGCCACGGGCAATATTTGAAAAACTTGAAGAATATGTAATAGGTCAAGAAAAGGCAAAAAAAACTTTAAGCGTAGCTGTTTATAATCACTACAAACGTGTGTGGTCTAATAATCAACCTGATAATGACGTTGAACTGCAGAAAGCTAATGTATTAATGTTTGGGCCCTCGGGATCAGGTAAAACTCATCTAGCACAAACGTTAGCCAAAATACTTGATGTCCCTTTTGCAATCGCAGATGCAACTTCACTCACTGAGGCAGGCTATGTTGGGGAAGATGTGGAAAATATCTTACTCAGATTGATCCAAGCAGCGGACTTCGATATATCTAGGGCCGAGCATGGGATCATATATATAGACGAAATTGACAAGATCGCTCGTAAAAATCCAAATCCTTCGATAACCCGTGACGTATCTGGGGAAGGAGTGCAACAAGCACTACTGAAGATCATAGAAGGCTGCGTGGCAAACGTCCCTCCCCAAGGTGGACGGAAGCATCCTCACCAAGAGTTCATGCAGATCAAAACAGATGACATACTCTTTATGGTAGGTGGAGCATTTGAAGGTATGACAGAGACAATAGAGCGCCGAGAGTTTACTGACAATTATTCTCTTGGATTCAATGGAATCACTTCATCAATTAGCTCTAGCAGAAAAAGTCAGGATGTAAGACATTTGCTCAGCCCTGATGATCTTATGGAATACGGATTTATCCCAGAATTTGTAGGTAGATTGCCCGTTCTTGTAACTCTAGACAACCTTGAGAAGGAAGATCTGGTAAAAGTTCTTACCGAACCGAAAAATGCCTTTGTGAAGCAATATCAGGCGCTGTTTAACATGGATAATGTATCCCTGTCATTTACACAAGAGGCGTTGGAGGCAGCAGCCGACATGGCGATAGTTCAAAACACTGGAGCCCGTGGTCTAAGATCAATCTTAGAAAAAACTCTCCTCAACGTGATGTACGAGCTACCAAGCCTATCTGGAGTAACTCACTGCTCTGTAAATGTCGACGCGATTCAGGGGAAAGACGAAGTAAAAATGTCAAAAGAAAGTGGAGAAATAATCCACTTACCTTCAATTGAACGTAGATCAGCCTAAGCCTATTCTTCAATGGGGATCAATTGGATGTTTAGTTCCTCCAACTGAGAGTCATCTATCGCTGAAGGAGACCCGAAAAGAGGATCCATTTGGCTCTGTGTTTTTGGAAAAGCTATTACATCCCTTATAGACTCTTTCCCCAACAAAACCATTAGTAGCCTGTCTATGCCGGGTGCTATTCCACCATGCGGTGGAGCCCCATATTCAAAGGCATCCAATATCTGGCCAAATCTATCTGAAACCTGTTCCTTGGAATATCCCAGGACCTCAAAGATTTTTTCCTGTAATTCTCTCTTGTGTACTCGTATACTCCCACTTGCCATCTCTATTCCATTGCAAATCAAGTCATAGGATTGAGCAATCACTTTTCCTGGATCACTCTCCATATACTGAATGTATCCGTCCTTGGGCATACAGAAAGCGTGATGGCTCGCGTCCCACCGATTCTCATCGTGATTCCATTCGAATAATGGAAAATCCGTAATTAACGCGAATGCCATCTCATTGGGGTTACCCAACTTCAGCCTTCCACCCATCTCATGCCGAAGTGCCCCGAGTGCCTGATTAGTTTGATTCTCCTCCCCTGCGATCATTAGTACCAAATCACCATTCTGAGCCCCTGTCTTTTCTGCAAACCCTTTTACATGTTCCTCAGATAGAAATCTTAAAATATTGGATTTGACTTCCGACATATCCAAATCGTCAGCACCATCACCAGTACCACTTATACCTATGGCAATAAGACCATTCGCTCCCCTCGCCCTCACAAAGTTAGTAAGTTCATCTATCTGTCCTCTTGTGTAATCTGAACATCCTGGAGCGGCAAATCCTTTTACTATTCCACCTGAGTCCAATACATTTTGAAATACGTTGAATTCCACCGACTTTGCGATAGGAGCTAGATCGGCCATCTTAAGGTCAAACCTTAAATCAGGTCTATCTATAGCATAATCTCTCATTGCTTCTTCATGAGTGAGTCTGGGAAAAGGTTTCATAATGGTTTTATCGGGAAATAAGTCAGATATCAAACCGGTAAAAAGCTCTTCAGTGAGTTGTAATATATCCTCTTGTTCCACAAAGCTCATTTCCAGGTCGAGTTGGGTAAATTCTGGCTGTCTATCTGCTCGAGAATCTTCGTCCCTGAAGCAACGAGCGATTTGAAAATATTTTTCTATTCCACCCACCATAAGAAGCTGTTTCAGCTGCTGGGGAGACTGGGGCAAAGCATAAAATGTTCCTGGATACAGTCGACTAGGAACGACGTGATCCCTTGCACCTTCCGGTGTGCTTTTTATGAGAATCGGGGTTTCAATCTCAAGAAACCCTACATCATCCAAGAAGTCCCTGATATATTTGACAACTTTATGCCGGGCCAGCAAGGCCTCTTTCATTCCTTCCCTGCGAAGATCAAGATACCTGTATCGTAACCTTAGGTTTTCGTCAACAGATACTTCATCATTAACATAGAAGGGGGGGGTAAGTGAGTGGTTTAGAACTTTTAGATGTTCAGCATATACCTCAACAATTCCAGTTGGCATATCCATATTTTCAGTACCCGTAGGACGTTTTGTTACCTCCCCTATCACCTGTACCACCCATTCATTTCTCAAATCCTCTGCAATCTTATGAGCATTTGCAGCAGTTTCCGGATTAAATACTACCTGTACTAATCCTTCCCTATCTCTCAGATCTATAAAAATTAAATTCCCATGGTCTCTACGGCGATGAACCCAACCAGAAAGAGTCACGGACTCCCCTACGTTTTCNTCGCGCAAAGCTCCGCAGCTAATGCTTTTAAGCAATATACCCTCCAGCATAATTATGTTTGAGGTGANTAATCAAAAAGTCAGTCATTTATTATCGACNATCGAAATCCTTCCTAACAGAAATACACATGTAAGTTTCTGTCCTTCTGACACCAGGAATTTTGCCAACCTTACTGCGTAAGAAAAGGCCCAATGACTCAGTAGAAGAGAAGCGGCCCCAGGCAAAGACATCCACGGCTCCAGTCGTCAAAGTCACGTACCCTATCTCATCAAAGGCAGCTAAACTGGCACACACCGGATCCATTTTGTCAGGATCAACTTCTANCCCAATTATTGCCTCAGTCGTCAGACCCATTTTAGCTGGATCAAGACTAACATTCACGTGGACAACCTCCCCATCGATCAACATCTTAAGACGCCTACGTACCGTTCCTTCACTTACACCAAGNGCTCGGGCAATATGTGCATTGGAAGCTCTTCCATCTTTCTTTAAAATTTGAACTATTTGCCCATCTAAGTTGTCNACTACGACATCTTCTTTCATTCCTATTCCCTTAATTNTGTTGANGCGAATTATTACGTCACTTCATTATACGTCCGNACTATATGNCACGCATACATATTGATCATTAAACACGAATAGTAGCTAAGTANAACGCTATTGCCAGNGCTACTAGCATGTTGAAATTGGTAAAAATCCCACTTCCNATAACATTAGTTGCAAGCAATAAACTTATTGAAGTTAAAACACCTATGGAACATATAAATTTTAAAGTCCGACCTCTTCTTCTGTTACTCGCCAAACTTACTCCTTCACCTATAAAAAACCCACTTATCGCTATCAAAGCCATAAACAAATAATAATTAAGGTATGTGGGCAAGCTAGAAGCCCCAAGAGACAACGCGAAAACAAATAGTATTGCNCCAACCGCAAGTCCAACAAATATAGCAACAANCAAAACCTTCACAAGAAGCCTTTTGGGCAGATTATAGGTAGGGAGTTTGGTAAGTTTTGAACANTCAGGNCATCTATAACCGACCGGAGATACTGTCATACATTTGGGACAAATCGTATCACCACATCTAGCGCATAAAAGACTTGAGGAAACACTCTTATGCCGGCTACAAACCCTATCAACCATAATCTAACTTAACCTTGCAACTATCCATCATACGTGGTCAAAATTGATCCAATCCCTTTTCGACATAANATCTCTATCAAAAAATATCCTGAGAAAAATCACAGAGAAAAAATCACGCCTCAAATGTGGAATACCAGAATTCGACATCACCCGCTTNGCAACTATCAACACCAAAAGTCCAATTAAAAGCCAAATAATATAGCTTTTAGGTTCATAGATTAAAGTTAAAGCAATAAGCATTAACAACGATGCAATCGTCCAAGGAGCACTATCTTTGTAAATTAAACCTCTACCAATAAGACCTGGTCCAATTACCATGATAAGCATTTGCCACCACATTCCAACACCAAGTAGTACTCCAATCGAAGTTGCTACTCCCCTGCCTCCTTTGAATTTCAAAAACACCGACCAGTTGTGACCGGCCACAAGAGACAAGGACGATAGGAGGAGAGTCCAGATTGGAATATCCAACCATACAAATAACAGGGTAGGTAGAAATCCTTTGACAAGGGAATCAAAAAATAGAACGATCAACCCTGACACATTTCCTACACTAAGAAATACGTTTGAGGCTCCAGTGTTGCCAGTTCCTACCTCACGAATATCAACTCTTCGTAACAATCTTGTCAAAATATAGGCTGACGGGAAAGATCCCACCAAATAAGCAGCAGTTGGAAAAAGTAAGAACGTAGCTAGCTCCAAGATTCAAAACCTAATTGGATTTTAAGTTTTTTAAAAGCTCGATCGATTCTNTGGGAGGTCCAATATCTCCTGGTTCCGGNTCAATCGGGTTCCCTGCTGCATGATAGTCACTGCCACCACAGGGAATAAGTCCATATTTATTCGCTAGGGAAACCACCCGTTCAACCTGTTCAGGGGAATAATCACCATAATAAGCCTCAATACCAACAATTCCAAAATCGACAAGCGAGGCAATAGTAGTCTCCAGNNCGAAAATTTCNCTTCGTCCNGANTTAGCNTTTGANTCCAAGGGATGCGCCAATACTGCTAGACCCCCACTACCTTTTATCAAATCTACAGCTTCTTTAGGCTGAATTAATTTTCGGGGAACGTAGGCAGGAGCTTTCCAGTTTATGAGNCGGTCAAAAGCATCTTTCGGATGAGAAGCGTAACCTTCTTCTACTAATGCTTGAGCTATGTGGGGTCGCCCTACAGANCCACCGGCGGCTAGTTCAGAAACTCTATCCCATGAAACAGAAGTGCCTGTCTGGCAAAGAAGTTCCACCATACGTTCNGCACGAGTTTTCCTATCTTCNTGTAAGTCNGATAATACTGCTTGAAGCAAGGGGNAATTCNTGTCTATAAAGTATCCAAGAATGTGTATCTCACCCCGTTGGGCNTTTGCCCCAAATTCAATACCTGGAATGAAATCTAATCCCTTTTCACTTGCGATAATCTCACACTCATCAAGNCCTGATGTTGTATCGTGGTCTGTNACGGCCACGGTGT
This sequence comes from Chloroflexota bacterium, assembly GCA_002707185.1. The sequence goes on from PAMF01000067.1 coordinate 17,730, forward strand.
NCANCCCTCGCTCAACACACAATGTTAACAATTCCGACGGNGATAATCGNCCGTCGGAATNTGTTGTATGCAAATGTAAGTCTGACTTAATTGGCTGATCCATCTGAAAACTATGAAAAGCTATTTGAACACAATAGGACTTGTTCCAATACGACCAAATTTACTAAAAAGTCACTTAGCGTGCATACTCAATAGAGCGCTTTTCTCTAATCACGACGACCTTAATCTGACCAGGATAAGCTAATTTTTCCTCAATACTTTTGACAACGTCTCTTGCCAAAGTGCTAGCAGACACATCATCTATTGACTCGGGTTCAACCATAATTCTGACTTCTCTACCAGCCTGAATAGCAAAGCATTTCTCTATGCCTTCAAAGTTCCCAGCAACTTCTTCAAGTTCCTCCATTCTCTTTATATAGTTTTCAACAGTATCTCTTCGAGAACCGGGTCTTGCGGCACTGAGAGCATCAGCGGCTGCTACAAGAAATGACTCAACGGAAGTCATTTCGTCGTCATGGTGTTCGGCAATGCAGGAACAAACTCTTCTCGACACGTTGTATTTGCGAGCAATATCTGCCCCAATCTCCGCATGGGGTCCTTCAATCTCATGACTGAGTGCCTTACCAATATCATGAAGTAGTCCACCAACCTTGGCGATTTTGACATTAGCCCCAATCTCTGCGGCCATAAGGCCAGCCAGATGAGAAACTTCAAGACAGTGCATGAGAACATTTTCCCCATAGCTGTATCTATACTTGAGTCTACCTATTAGCCTGATTACCTCTCGATGTAATCCTCTGACATCTGCCTCTATAACAGCGTCTTCTCCACTTTTCCAAATGGATTCTTCAACTTCTTCAGTTGCTTTCTGAGTCATTTCTTCAATACGGGCCGGATGAATACGACCGTCTGCAACCAATTTTGTTATGGCGAGTCGGGCTATCTCTCTACGAACTGGATCAAAGCAGGATAGTGTTACCGCTTCTGGGGTATCATCAATGATTAGGTCTACACCAGTTGCAGCCTCAATTGCTCTTATATTTCTTCCCTCACGCCCAATCAAACGTCCCTTCATATCATCACTGGAGAGTGGAACACGGCTCACGGTTGCTTCGGATACAACATCCGACGCAAGCCTCTGTATGGCCTGGCCTAGTATCATCCTAGCCTTGTCATTAGCCCCAGTCCGCGCTTCCTCTTCAAGATCTCTATACTTAACAGCCAATTCATGAGATATGTCGTCCTCAGCCTGTCTAGTAACAAATTCCTTAGCTTCATCCATAGATAAATCAGCTACGGATTCTAACTTTTCAACTTGCCGCTCTTTAAGTTGTTCGGCGTCAGAGTGGAGGTCTTCTATTTCTCTTTCACGCTCTGTGGTCCTATGCTCGCGTTTCTCTATATTTCTAGCACGACCCTCTACGTTTTCCTCTCTATTAGCTACTCTGCGTTCAACTGCTCTAAGTTCAGTACGTTGCTCTCTAAGCTCTGACTCCCCGTCGCGCCGCGACTGAAGAAGCTCTTCTTGTGCCTCAAGTAACATAGCTCTTCGCTCTTCACGAGCTTTCATCAGAATACTCTGGGCCTCAGTGGTAGCTGTTTTTTTACCAAAGAGTCCTTGAATATATCTAACCGCCAAACCTAGTACTGCGCCAATTATTAGACTACTTGGGACGGCTATCGCTAATATACTTAAATCCAAGCGATTCACCTTCCTATTCAATTATCAGGATGTCATATGCATGAATCATCCTTCATTATTATAGTAGGGAGAACCGAAAATTGTGTCAAGGAATATGAGGTTGTCAGTCAGGGCAAGACGGAAATGTCTCTTTCAGAACCCGAAGGGATTTCCTTTTTTTTGGGACATCATCCCCATCATCTTCTCTTGACCTTTAGGTGAAGAGAATTGTTTCATCATTTTCCGAACTTGCTTAAACTGATTTAGTAACTGGTTCACATCTTGAGGAGATGTTCCGCTACCTTTAGCTATTCTCCTACGCCTGCTTCCACCTATCAGCTCCGGCTTCTGTCTCTCTCCCGCAGTCATAGATCTAATAATTGCTTCGGATTTCAGCATCTTTGATCCGTCTATATCTTCAGAATCTAACTTCCCCTTAAGTGATGAAAAGCCTGGTAGCATCTCAAGAACCTGACCTATTGGCCCCATCTTTTTAACAGCTTGCATCTGTTCGAGGAAATCTTCCAGATTAAAGGTGGCATCCATTACCTTCCTTTCCAGTTCTGCCGCCTGATCTTCGTCAAAAGTCTTCTGAGCCTTTTCAACGAGGGAGAGGACATCACCCATGCCCAGAATTCTGGAGGCCAGCCTGTCGGGGTGAAACTGGTCCAGCGCATCAACTCGTTCACCCAAACCAATAAATTTAACAGGAATACCAGTTACAGATGTTATCGATAGGGCTGCTCCTCCCCTGGCATCACCATCCATCTTGCTCAAAACAAGACCCGTCAGGCCAATACGTGAATGGAATGCTTCTGCAACATTTACAGATTCCTGCCCTGTCATAGCGTCGACAACAAGTAACACTTCGTCGGGTTGTGTCGCGTCCTTTATCCTTTCAAGCTCCAACATCAGGTCATCGTCAACCTGAAAACGACCAGCCGTATCAACTATTGTCCATGCCGAACCCAGTGCAATGCCTCTTTTAATACCTTCTGAGGCCACTTGGTCAGCTTCTACCTCCGTACCCATGTCGAATACATCACAATTAATTTGAGATCCTAAGACTCGTAGCTGATCGATGGCCGCCGGTCTATGTACATCTGCTGCAACCAGTGATGTGGGTTGGCCAGCTTCAGTAAGATATTTAGCTAACTTGGCGGCCGTGGTTGTTTTACCTGATCCATTTAGGCCTACCATGAGAATTACAGTCGACTTATCTGATCTCTGTTTTAGAGGATAGGTTTGGCCTCCTAAAACCTCTATCAAGGCATCATTAGTAACTTTCACTACCTGCTGACCAGCAGTGAGACTATGCAGAATCTGGTCATCCTGCATTATTTTCTCTTTTACATCACTGACAAAAGTCCTGGCCACCTTAAAGTTAACGTCTGCATCTAGTAATGCCAAACGCACTTCTCTAAGTGCTTCATCCACATCTTTCTCTGTTAATCGACCTTTGTTTCCTAAAACACCTAATACAGAGGTCAACTTTTCTGTAAGATTCTCAAACATGGAAACAAGACTACATCTGTCCTAGTCTCTAGTCTAGCTAATGTTATACACCTGTAACTCCTTGAAGGCACTTACACACCCTTTTATACTCAAATGTAAGCTAATAAAAAGGTATAGAGAGGGATCCAATGGAAATCACTTGGCTAGGACATGCTAGCGTCTGTATAAATAGCAGAGATGTGTTACTGGTAACAGACCCGTACGATTCATCCGAGGGGACTTTTATGTCCCCCAGTAAGGCGGACATAGTAATATCAAGCAACTCTGATTCGAAACATTCTAATACTTCGGCTATAACTGGAACTCCCCAGATAATTGACGGACCAGGAGAATATGAAATCTCCCATTTTTATATTACGGGTACCGGAACAGCCGCAACCGACGAACAACATTTTGGTGCCCCAATAAATACCATATACACAATAAGGGTAGAAGGTTTAGTAATTTCCCACCTTGGAGCCTTGAATAGAAAACTTCCCGCGGCTCAAATGGACACTTTACGACAGACCCAGATTCTTATCGCCCCTATAAGTGGAGATGGATCTCTCAACAAATCAGATCTTCAAGAGATCGTATCCGCTATCCAACCAAGAATACTTATCCCTGTCCAACACGGAACAACCGGCCCTGAAGGACTGCAACAGCCACAGGAAGTGTTGACCGATATTGGCATTACAGAACTTCCAGACCCTGCCCCAAGGTTAAATGTAACTGAAACCAACCTGCCCGCTGAGCTCCAAATCCAGATGTTGAGACGGGTAAACTAAAAGAGATGAGGAAATCCTCGGATTTCCTCATCTTCTTCCAAGATCCTCTAACTCTTAGAATCCACTCTCTTCTTCCTCATCTTCATTCCCTTGTAAGCTCCAATAAGCATTAGGGGACCAAACATCATCAAAGCATTGGCCGCTCCAGTGATAGGAGCAACCGCACCTGGTGCGTTACAACTACCTGTCTCTTCAACCACAGGGGGTACTACAGGCTCTGGTGCGGGAGTCGCTGTCACAACCACAACAACAGGAGCCGGAGCAGGCGGCACTGCAGTCGGTGGGATTGGAACCGAAGTAGGTGCCGCAGCAGGTAACGGAGCCACTGTCGGTACTTCAGTCGGTGCTTCAATCACAGGGACAGGCGTCGAAGTCGCAGGAACAGCCGTTGCCCCAGTTGGCCCAGGTTGCGCAGGCACAGCGGTAGGTGTCGGGAAAGCTACTCTGAGTGCCAAATCAACACTTCCATTAGACTCGAAAATCGCCGTATTCCCATAGCCCTGCAGGCCTCCAATTAGGAAAGTAATGTCCGAACCCAGAAACTTATAATCCCCAGGATCAACAGTCAATTCATCGAACACCAATATTCCATAATTTTCTTCAATCGAAACAGGTTCCGAGAAATAGGATCCCACCCTTGCAATGATACTTTCACCTAGTAAATCACCCTGCGATCCATAATCCAGTTCAATAACCCCGCTGATCCGCATAGGTCCTGGAATATCAGGCGTGGGACTCGGAATTGGAGTCAGTGTCGCAGTTGCGGTAGGAAGTGGCGTTGGTGTCGGGTAAGCAGGAAAAGTCAAATTAAAAGGCGATTTCAACTCAGGAGTTGATAATAACTTAAATACGTCAGTCTCCTCTGCAACAACCATATCGTCCAGATGAAATGTAATTGTCTTGCCTACATAGGTCACATCAGGCCCACCAACCGCGAGCCCTACATATCTCCCNTCCTTTACCGTGACACCGACNGAGGTATAGGNGCCTATCTTAGCCGTNACGATAGTNCCATCAGATGCTGGGNTCCCAGCCACTGTCNCGGAGCCTGAATAAATATAAGGCCAAGGNGGCAGGCTTGCTGCCTCCGCNGNNGNAGCATTAATCAAAAAANCNCCNAANCNAACAGAAAGAACAAGTAAGTAAGCAAGAAACTTATGAATACGCATCATTCCCCTCAGTAACAAATGAACATGCAATAGTAATTCCGGATTGCTAAGAATCAAGAGACACTTTGAGTCTAGTACGCATCGAGACAAATGAAAAGACCCTCCCGCCCCTTTATCGGAGCGGAAGGGCCTCTTTAGAGACTTCTCACCAGGAGATAATCTCTCTGAAGGCTAGTTTATCCCTTTACGGAATGATAGTACCGGCCTTGTTGGCAAATACCCAGTAACCCTTACCAGGTACGAGATCCATGTCGTCGTGCCCAGTCTCAGCATTGGAATCCACCGTCACTTCAAGTGTACCGTCCTCGTCAGCATCGGTTATATCCTGATCCTTTAAGACATCGAACCACTTCTCCGTAACTGCGTTCCAGCCTTTGGCCTTATTCCAGTCAATATTGGCGAAGTAATCGTCTGCTTCCACTTTGGAAGTCGCGAGGTTAAGCGTGACCATTGGTACTAGGTTCCAACCTTTAACCATCGCTAAGGCAGGTGGGACCTGCTGAACACCGGACGTACTACCAGGTATCAGAGTCTTAATATCGTCTCCGTCCTCCTGGTATATCCAGTATCCTCTACTAGCATCCATGGTCGACAATGTACCTACTAGTGATGCACCGTCTCTGACTGCCGTCAACCATCCACCTGGTATGGAAGGATCGTAAGTCAGTACCGTTGTCACCTCAGTATTTGTGATAACCGAGTTGATAGCAGTATCTGTGGGAGTTCCTGGCAAGGAAATCAAGTTCCAACCAGCCTCCATNGCTACNGTAGTCTTGGATCTCTCAACAACTGTAAACTTCGACGTCGAATCNGTCAGAGCATTACCGTTANTNTCCGTAGCGGATACCTTCACTTCGTGCTGGCCAAGAGCCAGGTCAGNAGTAGGCTTGTAGTAGAAGCTCTTATCGTCCGACGTTATCAATGACCCAAGTATGTCGGTCACTACCNNCGTCGTAACATTCTTCAACTCAGCCTTAGTTACTGTAACAGTGGTCATACTGTCGAACGCGTACTCGTCCTCATCGAACGCGAAGGTAATTCTATTCCTCGCATCCTCAGTCGAACTGTCCGAACCTGGAGTGACGGTAACAGCCGGAGCCGCCTCGTCAACCTCAATTACGTTAGTGGCATCAAACACGTGATAGGTAAGCCTTACCTGCGACCCGGCAGCTACATCAGCACCTAAGGTAAAGCTGATCTCCTCAGCTTCTGACCAGTTAATGTTGGTCAAAGTCTCAGTCGTAGCTCCACCATCATCAGTTACCTCTATCGTGCCGGTCTGCATGTTATCTGCAGCTGCACCAACTAAGTTACCGTCAGGGTCCGCTATAGGACCATCGGTCAACTTAACAGTGACTGTAGCGTTTGCACTAACCGTCGAAGTAAACTTGTCACTTATGTCCTGATTCGAAATCTTGGTTATTCCACCTCTGCCTATGTTACCCGCAGCATCTCTACCACGTATCAGAACACCGTATATACCAGCTGTATCCGTCCTGAAAGGAGCCGAATTTTCAGTGAAAGTGGCCTTACCACTCTTGGTATCGGTCAACGTTACATCAACCTTCTTGTAGTTCTTGACAGTTCCATCTGCGTTGTCGTCGTGAGGCACAAATGTTGCCCCGTTGCTGTTGTCAAAGTCACCATATACATACACACATGTGCAGGCACCGGCACCAGTAGAACCACTGCTCACAAGATTCTCGTTAGCAGTGAATGTCAAGGTAGCCTTTTCAAGGGTGTCCAGCGACTGATCGTCGATAGCTATANTGCTAATCGTCGACTTCACTCCGTCCGTAGCTGATCCAACAAGAACTTTACCGTCCGCGTCACCAGAAGGAACCTTCCAGACGTTTCCAGCAAGGTCACTTATCTGACCAANTAACTCAACCTTAGGAGTCGCATTCGGACCCAGATCTGCACCCATCGTCAAATATATGTACGTGCCAGCCGAGGCATCATCGCCCGTTACTAGAACAGAGCTGATTGTCGCGTCTGTAACACCCGTACCACTCACAACAAAGTCGCTGGCGCTTACAGTAGNAGCGTCTACCGACTCGGCCATAAGTATTTCAATAGTGTTTGAAGCATCAGTGGTCGTAGTAGCCTTAGCTGTAGCATCCCACTTCTGAGCACCTGTTACAGAAGTAACTGTAGGTACAACAGTATCCATATAAANTTCTAGATCATTGCCAGTGATTGTATTGGTGTTTCCAGCATCGTCCTTGGCAATAATCTCCCAGGTAAATTTAGTACCGTGAATCGTCCTATCCAGAGTGGCATCTGTTGTCCTCGCGGTCGACGCTACGCCGAACCCACCAAAAACAGTAGTCGACCTGGCATTAGCGTTAGCCGCAGCGGTACTGCTACAAGCTGTNCCGACAGCCTTAACGGTNGCNTCATCGTTGTCCTGNANAAATCCGCCATTCCACGCCTTGGTCACGTCGAGGTCGAATGTGACCGTTATGGCAGAAGTGCTGTGACTTGAAGCATTAAGCTCAGCGTCATTGACTGTACAACCGTTAATCTTCATATCAACGTGGTTACCAATAGTCGACGAAGTAGACTCAAAACCTATACCTGAGTCTTCAATCGTGAAACTAATCTGCGGGGAAGAGTCTTTAGTCAAAGTCCCATCCGCAGGGGAAATATTCGTAATTGTTGGCTTCTCAGAGTCAANGGTGAACGTTGCTGTNTCNATAACAGCACCNANNTCTGANGCCTCTAGTGTNNCNCTNGAGTCCGCATCACTTCCTGCGGCATAGTAAGTGACTGTGACCGTGTCACCGTCAGCAACCCATATTGTCGAGACGCTGGCACCGTTATCAGTGCCTGCAGCAGCGTGGGCGGCATCGGTAGAGAAAGCAACCCGACCAACGAAAATGCTGCTGTCGTTAGCTGAGGCAGCAGCAACGTTGTGAGCTCCTCCCTCGGAGTCCGTCTCAATTATAGAAATCCACTCACCTGTGGCGTCAGAAGTACTCACAACATGAG
>PAMF01000068.1 GCA_002707185.1 Chloroflexota bacterium
AAATATGTTTATACTACATTAACTTTTTGCTGCAATTCATACAATTTATTGATAGCCTCTAAAGGAGTTAGATTCGCAATATCTAACGCCAATATCTGATCTATTATTTGAGGATATTGTTCGAATAACGGTATTTGCAAGCCCTCGCTCTGATCCATAGCCAATTTATCTGAAATAATTTTAGTGGATACGTCTGACTCGAGTTCTTTTAAAATCTCCCAGGCTCTGCTGACTACGGAGGGCGGCAATCCTGCCAATTGGGCTACGTGTACACCATAACTTCGATCCGCTCCTCCCTTTATGATTCTATGAAGAAAAAAAACCTCACCTTCCTCTTCTGTGACTGCGACGCTATAATTAGTCACCCCGGGTAAGACGTCTGCAACATCTGTTAATTCATGATAATGAGTTGCAAACAACGTCTTACATCCTAAGTCTGGATGGTTATGAATATGCTCTATAACCGAACGGGCAATAGAAAGTCCGTCATATGTACTAGTGCCTCTCCCAATCTCGTCTAAGATTACTAGAGAATTCTTAGTTGCTTGGTTCAAAATAGCAGCAGTTTCGACCATTTCAACCATAAAGGTGGATTGTCCGGTAGCCAAATCATCTTGCAAGCCAACTCTTGTGAATATCCGGTCTACCAAGCCTATAGTGGCTTCAGATGCCGGGACGAAACATCCTATTTGGGCCATTAATGTTATAAGTGCAGCCTGTCTAATGAACGTAGACTTCCCCGCCATGTTCGGCCCAGTAACGACCCATATTTTAACGTCATCATTAGATAATCGAAGATCGTTTGGGACAAAAGACCCCAACCGATTCACTCTCTCTACGATAGGATGACGACCATCTTTTATGTCTATGACTCCATCCAAATTCAAATTTGGCCTAATATATGCGTGATCAACGGAAACTTCAGCCCAGGCAGTGAACACATCAATTTGTGCCACTATAAAACCTAGGTTACTGATAACTGAGCTATCTCCTATTATCTGGGCGCATATACGGCGAAATATATCTCTCTCAAGTTCCTCAATGCGTTCCCGTGCGTTTAATACCAATGACTCGTACTCTTTAAGTTCAGGTATTAAATAACGTTCTGCATTCGCTAAAGTTTGACGTCTTATATAGTTATCTGGTACTACCGACGCGTTAGATTTGCTGACTTCCAAGTAATATCCAAATACTTGGTTGTAGCCTACCTTTAGATTCTTAATACCAGTGCGTTCTCTCTCTTTGACCTCAAGACCTGCTATGAATTCCCTTGCATCACCAGCATTTCTACGAATCTCATCCAACTCATCTGAAAATCCTTCTTTAATAACACTCCCTTCTCCAATCTTTGATGAGGGATCGTTGTTTACCGAGGCTTCAATAAGACTAATCAAATGAGAGACTGAAGGAAATACTGGTGGCAACCATTTAACATCAAGCGCCGGTCTCTGATCGAAACTATTGCCCTCTATAAACCCCTTATCATCGGCTAGCCGACACCCAGAAAATACCTCCTGTAACAAAGAGCATTCTTCTAGCCCAATTTTTAAAGATATTAATTCGCGAGGCAATATCGAACCGGTCTGCAATCTGATCAATATACGTTCGAGATCAGGTATCTTAGTTAGTATGTTACGGACTGTATTTCTCAGACTAGATTGCTCGAAGAACGTATCAACCGCATCTAGACGTGTGTTCAACTCCGTTAACGAAAGTATCGGTTGCCCCACCCATCGCTTCATCAACCGGCTACCCATAGCAGTTTCAGTAATATCCAAGGTGTTTAGAAGAGATACTTGACCATCCTGATGCCGCCCACCATTAAACAATTCCAGGTTACGTCGAGTTTGATCATCCAACACCATAAAATCGGCAACAGAATACACGGATAACATGGAAAGAAGAGGGACAGCGGATTTATAAGTTTGACCTAGGTAATATAAAATGCTCCCCGCTGCTCTAACCGCCAAGAGTTTGTCCCCACATCCAAGAGACTCCAAGGTAAAAATCCCAAAATGCTTTAGTAACGCGTTAGTAGATTCATTTACATCAAATGCATATGGATCGATTTCAGTAACATTATATTTTCCGTTGTTCAAACCCACTGCATTGATCCAATTATCTTGAACATCTTCAAGGACATTCGATACCAAGATCTCCGATGGATTAAGGCGTAATAATTCCCAATCTAACTTATCTATCTGAATTTGGGTTGCCGCAAATTCGCCAGTACTGGCGTCCACGAACGCCAAACCGACTTGAGTCCCCTCCGAAAAAATCGCAACCAAATAATTGTTGGTGTTTTGATCTAATAAACCAGTCTCTACAACTGTACCAGGAGTAACTAACCTAACGACACCTCTCTCCAAAAGCCCTTGAGAATCCGAAGGATTACTCAATTGCTCGCATATAGCTACTTTATGACCATTTTTTATTAACTTTACTAAGTACGGTTCTAACGAGTGAGCCGGCACACCAGCCATTGGAACCTTCAGAGTCTTGCCCATACTTCTTGATGTCAAAGTGATGTCTAAAGCCTTAGATGAGACTTTAGCGTCATCATCAAAAGTCTCATAGAAATCTCCCATACGGAAAAAGACCAGAGCATCTGGATACTCAGCTTTGATATCTAAGTATTGTTGGCGGACAGGAGTTACCATATCCTACTACTTTGTATTTTCCCCTAAAATGTAGCCACTATCCGTTAGATATGATTGGATATATTCTAGAATTGTTTAAATTAAGCAATCAGGCTTCGGATCTTATCACGAACTCATTCCTTCTCTGGCGGTTGTCGTCCGTAATTAGTGGGGTTGTATTTTCGGGATTCAAAAGAGATTTAAATCTTCAGTCATTCCTTCCAAAACCTTTCTTCAATGAACTTCCAATTTTGCTGAGCAGCTTGAAGCTTAACATCCTCAATCATTCCAGGGTGTCCACAAGCGTATATTTTAGAATCTTCCTTTGGAAGATCAAACCTTGCCAAAAATTCTTCTGCAACATTGTTTACGCGTCCGACCGTTCCTGACCATCCGGAATTTCTGGATTCATCTGGCCGACTGACCGTTGGAACAAACCTTATAGATTCCGGATAATCAAGGGCCAGTTGTGACAATTCAGTATCATAAGTTAGTTCATCAGCGTAGCTAGCTCCTAATAGAACATAAAATACATGTCCTGCTCCGGCATCGTGAATATATTGTCTAATCATACTTATGTAAGGTGCCACACCGGTCACAGTTGCCACAAGGAAATGATTATGGACCGAGTGATCTAGGACAAACAAACCCTTGGCTCTTGGTCTGATAGACAAAGTATCACCCAGCTTCATAGACCACATTAAAGGAGTCATTTCTCCTTCAGGAACTAGCTCCACGAAGATCTCTAATTTATCCTCAAACGGCGCTGAGACTATAGAATATGCTCTCTCAACCCCCAGTAGTCCTAAAGTGCAGTATTGCCCAGGTTTAAACGAAAACTTATCCGATTGATGTTCCAGCTTGATAACCATCAGATCTTCTGTTACATCAGATCTCTCCACTAAACGCACCTGAGGCATATCAATACGATCGTTGATGCTCTCCCTCCGATTAAGCTTTCATATCAAATATTGGTTGCAAAAAGCCCGAAACCACCCAAAGAACCACTTTATAGAGAATGGTCTATACTAAACCCGAACAAGTCTTGCGGGTTGAATTCTCAAGCCCGGCATCATAGCCATAGGATTCGATTCCTCGCTAGTCTGCAATTCAACAGCCAATTGCCCAAAAAGGAGCGTCACAGCTATGGTCCCACTGGGAATTCGGTCATCTAAGTAGACCACGCCCTCCAACCGCCCAGTAGCAGTTTCGACGAGCACTTTATCTCCAGAGGCAACTCCCTGTGTTCGAGCATCTGCAGAGGTCATTTGGACTAGTTCTTCCCTAACAATCTGGTTTAATTGACCATTTTTTTCGATAGATATTTCCCGTTCTGGTTGGAACAAGACTCTACCTGGGATATACCATAATGGGTATTCTTCAGATAGTATATTCGGTGGAACCCGAAATTCTGGAGTGATGGTAGTAGCTTTGCCACCGGGAAAGCCATTGATATACAAGGTCTCACTTGATTCGGATTCAGGCTCACAAGGCCAGTAAATTCCCCCGGTTTGCTCTCTGGCATACAGCAATTGGGTAGGCTTAGGAATTTCCAAAGTAGCGGTGTTGCCAGAAGAAGTGCCCGCTAATATCAAGCCTGAAAGCAATCTGTCTCCGCCGATACAATTTTCTTCTAATCGTTTATAAGATATGCCGTTGTAATCCGGTACTATAGCAGATAACTCGTCCATTACATCGGATGCCGTAGGTTGATCAAACCCTAATATGGTCATTCGTTTGGCTAACTCGGAAAATATCCAGGCTTCAGATCTTACGTCAGTATNTTCTATCCCCAAATCGGGTTCATGCTTTTGGATTCGACGTTCTAAGTTGGTAAATGTCCCTAANTTTTCCGTGAACNCCTGCCTNGGTAATACCACATGTGCCTTCGCTGCAATCTTATTCAAGAANACATCTTCTACTACTAGAAAATCNAGATTATCTAATGATANCAAGTCCTCAGAAATCAAATGNGGCATATCCCCCATTACNAACATAGATTTCAGGNTATNTCTATGNGATNCCTCTAACAATGCGNCCACACCTAACCCAATTTCNNGTGGCAACGTTGCTCCCCAGNATTCTTCTACGTCTTGCTTCCCTGTGGGATCGCTCCATAGACGACCACCGGGCAATCGCGTTGGCGTACAGCCCACATCCCAAGCTCCTTGTTCATTCATACCTGGGCGCAATGGATAAAGGCCTGCCCCAGGCTTGCCGACGTTACCCGTCAACAAAGCCATATCAACCAGACTTTCCACACAATCCCGGTGAATCGCGCCGAGAGTATTATCCAAAGAATAAACTATCGCCGAATTGTCGGATTCACCAAACCAATTAGCCGTCTGGTTAATGTCACTCAAAGATACTTCAGTCACTGTGGATATCTCATCCAAATTCAGAGATTGTAAAGCGTATCGCAACGTATCTGGTTCCTCACAAAACTGCTGCAGCCAATCAGAATTCTCTAACCCTTGATCAACGATGGATTTTAAAATCCCTCCCAAAAGCAACAATTCAGTGCCAGGAACTGGTCTGAGCCAAGTACTTGAATATCTACTAAGCTCTACCTCTCTAGAGTCAATCACTATCAGCTTGGTCCCTTCCCTAACCGCCCGTTTGATTGGGATACCTACAACGTTGTGTTGCTCAGTCAAATTAGCATTAAAGACCAAGATACACTCTGATTTTTCTAAGTCCCATACAGGATTGGTAGCAGCAGCATATCCGAGCGCTCTTTCCAATCCTATAGTTAATTCCGGCATAACATTGGTGGACTGATCAATATTGTTGGTTTCCATGGCTAGTCGCGCAAATTTTTGAGCTAGATAGAGTTCTTCGTTTGTACTATCCGGCGCCGCAATCAACGCTGACTTACTACCCTTATGTTCAATCAACTTGGAAGCGATTAAATCCAGCGCTTCGTCCCAGGTTGATTCCTGTAATATATTATCTCGGCGAATCAGGGGAGTGGTCACACGAGCGTTGCTATTCACAAACCCTAGACCGAATTTACCTTTGAAACAGGCTTGTCCGCGATTAACACTGGAATTCAATTCAGGGATAACCCGAATTAGTGAACCCTTTTCATTAACTTCCAAATTAAGGCTACAGCCCACAGGGCAATGAGGACAGATAGCGGAAACTACTTTTCTTGCTTTCTCCCACTTGTTCTCTTTTTCAACAAGGGCCCCTACAGGGCATACGTCTAAACAAGCTCCGCAAAATTCGCACCCTGACTCGAGCAAAGAATCTCCAAACGAAGTACCTACCAGTGCCCTTCCAGAGCGTTGTGTAAACCCTATTGCATCATCCCCTCGGACTTCTTCACATACTCTGACACAACGCCCGCAAGTAATACATAGGTTATAATCCCGATCGTAGAAAGGATCACCGATCTCCAATGGGATTTGCTTGTATTCATAAGCCAAAGGAGATTCCAACTCCATACCTAAGTAACGGACAGTATCTTTAAATTCGCATCTTTCATTCTTAGGGCAAGTGACACAGCGATCGTTTACTGAAACATGCCGTAGACAAATATCTGAAGGACCGCAAATATCTACCCTATGACAGGTTAAGCACCCATTTGGATGCTCTGCGATTAACATTTCCATTACCGATCGTCTGAGTTCTTGGACTTCTGCAGATTCGGTTCTAACTATCATCCCATCTTGAACCGGCAATGTACACGATGCGGGTAATCCCCTACCCCCTTCAACCGCCACAACACACATGCGACAAGCGGCAAAAGGCTTCATCCCAGGGTGATAACATAGATAGGGTATATAAATACCGGCATCAATCGCGGCCTCTAACACCATTTTACCCGCTTGGGTTTTTATATCATGACCATCAATCGAGATTGTAACCTCATCAGGCATGAACGCTATAGCTCCTTTATTTCGATCTAATAAGAGAAGAACATATACCCACCCAAATTAGGAGGCTGGGCGTCGGCTTAGCTTAGGGGAAAATCTAATCGCATTACAGCTACCGGTAGCACAGTTGTGGTTAGATATATGATCTTCAAATTCGGCGCCGAAATACTTCAAAGCGGATGACACCGGGTTAAATCCTAATTGTCCGTGTCCGCAAAGCGATCCAGCTTGCATGTTCTCCCCTATCTTACGCATCAGCTCAAGATCATCATCTGTTCCTTGTAGATTAGAAATCCGTTCCAATACCTCTAATAAATGGCTCATTCCCATCCTACAAGGAAAGCACTTACCACAAGATTCATATTGGCAAAAAGCTATCAATAATCGAGTTAAATCTACAATACACGTATCTTCATCAGCAGCTATTATCCCGCCCGAACCAAGTATCGCACCTGCATTTCTAAAAGTTTCAAAGTCCAGAACCATATCTACGCTGTCGGCGGCTAAAACCCCGCCTAAAGGGCCACCGGTTTGAACTAGTTTAAGAGATTTGCCGTCTGGAACTCCGCCTGCTGTTTCGTAAAGCACATCTCTTAGAGTAACTCCCATTGGGACTTCTACCATTCCTGTGTACTTAAGAGTTCCTGACAGACATAAAATGGCCGTCCCTGTACTTTGTTCATACCCAATGTTAGCGAACCACTCCCCGCCTTTCGCAACAATTTCTGGGACATAGGCCAACGTTTTCACGTTATTGATGTTGGTCGGTTTACCAAAAACACCGACTTGAGCAGGAAATGGGGGGCGAAACCTAGGCATTGCCCGTGATCCCTCTATAGACTCCATCAATGCCGTTTCCTCGCCAGCAACATATGAATCGCCAGTCAAAGAAACTTCAAGATCAAAACTAAATTCAGTCCCAAGAATGTTATTACCCAAAAGTCCAAGCTGATAAGCTTGTTTGACAGCGGTCTGAGCCTGTCTTATGGGTCCGTCGTGACCGTGACGTATAAAGATATAACCGTATCGCGCCCCAGTTGCGTATCCGGCCAAGATAATTCCTTCAATTACAGTATGAGGGTCGCTCTCTAAGATACCTTTGTCGTTGAATGCCCCAGGATCTCCTTCTTCACAATTACACAAAACGTATTTAACAGGAGCGTTTGACCCTGCTAAAAATCTCCATTTAGTGGCTGTAGCAAACGCAGCTCCTCCACGTCCTCTCAATCCCGATAGATTCACTTGTTCCAAAGTATCTTCGGGAGACCCTTCAGACAGAGCTTTATTCAGAGCTGAGTATCCCTCATTATTAATGTATTGGTATATATCGCTAGGATCAATGTGACCTGCATTTCGGAGAGCTACACGATTTTCCTTAGCCTTCATTGGATGATCATTCAGATAATCAATACGTTCTACGCTAGATTCACCCAACCATCCTAACGCTAAATCCGATAACGGTGTTTCCTCCATCAAGTGCGATTCGATGATTTGATCCACTGATTCCGAGGTTACATTTCCATAAAACACGCGAGATTGTCCGGGCAGCTGGATATCGAGAATTGGCTCAGCGAAACAAAGACCTATACAGCCCACCCTGCTAAGCTGAGCCTTTATACCTCGGTTAGTGAGAGAATTTTCTACAGCAGCGACAACCTCATTAGCCCCTGCTGCTTCTCCGCACAAAGCAGATCCAACCCGTATCCAAGGCAACTCACCACATGTTAACGATTGCCAACGGGCACGGGATTCTTGTAATAAATCCTGAAAAATTGTATTTACCTCACTTATCCTGTTGAACCGCTATCCAGAACTTTGTTTAAAACTCTTGGTGCATCAGGGGAACCTATCATATAGAAATCCCCAATAACGATAATATCTTTTTACCTTCCCACACAGGTCACGAATTAGGGATCAATTTATCTAGTTGGATTCTGGTTTACCAGGCAGCCTTTTCAAAGCAGATTCTGAAGAAACTCTCCCAATCAAATGATGATCAACAGACATCACCGGCGCCTGAGCACAGGCACCTAGACATGTATTGTATCTCAGAGACACATTTCCGTCGGAGGTGTCTCCTTCCGATTCTAATCCCAGTTGCCGTTGTACCGCATCAATAACTGGCATGGCACCCAACAAATGACATGTTGGACCCCAACATATTTCCACGCTATGAGCGCATGGAGGAGTAAATCTAAAATTGGGGTAAAATGAGGCAACGGCCCAAACATCGTTAATGCTCGAGCTAGTGTGCCGAGCCACCTCTTCTACTGCTTCCTTAGGGATGTAGCCTAACTCGTCTTCAACAGCTAATAACGAAGACAATTTGGTTACAGTAGGTTGTGTCTGACTTTGGATGGCTCTAGTTATTCTCTCTCTTAACCCATCCATATATCGATATACCGTTCCTAAATCACCTTAGGGTAATTATCACGCAATCTTGATAGCCTTGTTACCATACTAACATACCCAAATATGGCCTTCAATAATCGAGCACGATAAGCTCAGATTAGTAATTCGACACTATCTGGCATTAAAGAAGAAGTCATTCTGGCAGGTGAATACTAGGCGATGGCCGTGTCGTCTGGATCTGCAAGAAATTTGTTCAACGCAGATTGAAATATTTCATATGGGTGAGCCCCAGTAAACATCAAATTACCCACCAAGAAAGTAGGTATCCCTTTAATTCCATACTCTAAGGCCTGTTGATATTGGCCCATAACAGTTTGTGAATAGGAGTGATTTTCCAATGAATATAGTAATGCATCGGTATCCAATGAAACTCGATCTGCTATAGTTTTAATTACTCCCAAATCTCCGAGATCTTCACCGTACTCCCAATACGCTTTGTAGGCAGCATGGTGGAATTCTAAAAACTTGCCATGCTGTTGAGCGTACTCAGTCGCCTCTAAAATGTAGTTGGTATTGGGCGTAACCTTTGGTGGTCGCATTATCAAGTTAGATTCCCTTGCGTTACTACGCAAGGGTTCACTCAGTTCCCCGCTAGTTTCACCAGACCTGGGTTCCCTGAGTAATCCTTCTTTCGGGGTGTCAGGCCTTAAAAGATACGCCCTACCTTCCACCCATATGTTATGCTCTAGCGCCAATCTATCGACTCGTTCCAGGCCGACGTAGCACCAGGGTCAAATATAATCGTACCAAACAACTATTTTTACTGGATCTGCGTTGGCCGTAACTTTATCCATATCATTATCCATTATATCTTCCCCCTTCTGAATGTAGAGAGGTTCTAGTCAGAGAGATAACACTAATCCGTGTATCTTTGTAACCACTTTACTCGTACCGGTATCATCCAGTCGAAGTACCATTAGTAATTAGAGAATTCGGAGCTCCCATCAACAATGGCTGAAGTTCATTAAGGTTATTTATCCGCACACACTCCGTCATGTCCGTATGCCATCCACCTCTATCCAACAAAATCGGGTGTATCCCAACTCTCTGGGCTCCTACCACATCCGAACGTCTCTGGTCGCCTACGTGCACAGCTTCCGAAGCCTCAACATTTGCTTTCTCTAAAGCAGCAATGAAAACCGCAGGGTCTGGCTTTTCGGCTCCGACATCAACGGAGCTTACATAAAAATCCAGAAATTGAGATAACCCTAGNTTGTCACATAACTCTGGCATACTCCGCCTTANGTTAGANAGAACTCCGATCNTATATCCTCGNTCATGAAGGTCGGAGATTACGGGTATAACATCATCATATGGGATAAAATCTTTGGGCACAGATATTGCTAATTGCCATATTTGAGACGCCAGATCCAATGATACTGAGAGACCCGCTCCATCCAGAATCATTTGCTCATAATGAGCAAAAAAATCCAATCTTTCCGCATCAGTTCGGTCAGCCAGCGATCGCTTTTCATTTTCACTGTTGAAGAAAACATCTGCGATAGCATATCCTTGATTGATCCCCTCTTCAGTAACGTTTAGACCAATTTCGCGACATGAAGCTTGTTGAATTTGATCCAAAGGAGGCCAAAAACGAACTAAGGTATTATAAAAATCGAAGAATATAGCTTTGATCATTGTTTATGACATTATCCGTTGATTCGGCATTGAAGGACCACAGACCCATAGACCATGTTAACAGGGACACTTTCGAGCGTGGAGATTTTAACATAACGGGTAGTAGATGTGAATCCTACGAAAAAATCTATCAAATGCTACACCACCAAAGATATCAAAGAAGAACTAACTCATCACCCTTGATTCAGCTAATAATCAGGATTATCCTTACTTGAAAGACGATTTGTGAAATAAGGAGCTAGTGGAGATGCGCATCGCGGTCGGCGCTGACCATGCTGGTTATAACCTAAAAGAAATAATAGTTACATGGCTTAAAGATTTTGATTATGAAATCACTGACTTGGGAGCCTCAAAATTAGACCCAAGCGACGATTACCCTGATTTGGCATTGCCAGTCGCTCAAGCAGTAAGCTCAGGAGCAGCAGATAAAGGAATTATAATCTGTGGAAGTGGTGTTGGAGCCAGCATGGTAGCCAACAAAGTCCCCGGAGTGAGAGCTTGTCTTTGTCATGATACCTATTCAAGTCACCAGGGAGTAGAACATGACGATATGAATGTTCTGTGCCTTGGAGGCAGGATTATAGGCGAAGACCTCTCTAAAGAAATAGTTACTTCCTTCCTCCAAGCAACATTTATTCCCGAGCCCCGATTCCAACGCAGGTTAGACAAATTGTTATTAATAGAGAAAGAATATTCACAGGGATGCCTCTAAACGTTTCTGAGTCAAGTAACGTCTGAATGCCGATTAGCCTGCAAGGCCTTACGAACAACTCAATGTGGGAATATTAATCCAAAACTAAATTTACACAGATCTAATACACCTTCTTTTTAACAGCGTCACTTAAATTGACATACCCAAACCCGGTGAGTACGATACGCGAATACCTCGATCCATCACTCCAATAACCAAAGTCATTCAATGACCAAAGGAACAAATACCAGGAGGAGCCCTATGTTCGTAAAACGAGATCTGACAGATACCGTCCCGACTAGGGAGGGGAACATGCACTTCGTGAAACAAGGGAGTGGATTCCCATTGGTAATGCTCCACCCATTAGGAACCTCTGTATGGGCCTGGAATACGGTGATAGATTCTTTGAGCCAGAAATACACCTGCTATGCCTTTGACATGCTTGGACACGGGAATTCTGACAAGCCTACGCGTCATTTCAATATGCCTGATTACGCTCAGGCTTTGGATGATGCATGTCAATTATTGAATATCCACAGGGGTCATTATGTCGGGAACTCCGTAGGTGCATGTCTCGCTACTGAAATGGCAGCAAGCTTCCCTGAAAGATTAGACAAGCTAGTCTTGGTCGGATGCCCAGTGTGGGATCCACGTTCGGCGACTCAACGAATACACGACTCCGTTAACGACTATAATTCGGACGGGACTCCTAAACCGCGGACTTTACAGGAACTAAAAGAGCGAACGACATTCGCCAACCCCAAGTCCGAATGGCTCGAAGCCACTAACAATACTCGAGATCAAGCAGGGGTCTGGGTCCAAAATTTGAGTAATTCTCTGGCACATTACGATATTATGGCTAGACTCCCATTGGTCAAATCAAGAGAAACCTTGGTTTTGTACGGAGAACATGACAGGCTACGGGACGGAGAAGAACTACTACATAACAACATAGTCAACGCGACTAAAAAAATCCTTCCCGGAGTCGCCCATATACCTCAAATCGAGGATCCTGAGGCATTTGTAGCTGCTTTGCTAGAATTTCTAAAACCCTAGTTCAGTTATACATTTGGAGGTCATGAGGAGGCACTTTGTGCCTCCTTTATTTATAATAAAATCGTATTGTTGGCAATGAGAGATGTTTCTCAAGTACCTTTACCTAAAGTAATCACTCTATAAAGAGGTCTTAAAATGCCCCCCATACACAATCAACTGCGAGTTATGGAAACCTTCCGCTCATTATTTTACACTCCCATTTACGTATCTATATCTGGTGGGTTCTGGCAGACCGCTGGTTTGGACATATCATTTTCCACGACTCCCTCTGAATACCCGCATCCGTTAAGTGCAATTAATCATGGTGCCGCGGATATAGTTCAGTCTGGAATCATGCGAAGTATCATTGCAGCAGACTGGGGGGCAGAGACGGTCCCAATCCACTTTGCCAAAATCAATTCACGGGATGGCTTTTTTGTATTGTCGAGACATCAATCGGCTAACTTTCAGTGGGAGGACCTGAGAGGAAGCAAATTGATACCAGTAGGATTTTCCCCAATGCCCTGGGCATCCTTGCAATCGGCGTTGAAAAAGCATTCAATCGAACCCGCCGAAATACAATTACTACACGGACTCTCTTTAACCGACGCAATATCCGCTTTTGCCGAAGGGCAGGCGGATTACATTCACTTACCTGAACCATATGCAGGACAACTTATACAACAGGGAATCGGACATCTCATTATCTCTCTGGGAACCGAAAATGGGCACATAGCTTATAGTTCTTTCGCGACTAGCAACAATTTTTTGGAGGAACAATCGGACACACTAGATAAATTTATGGCTGGATATTCCAAGGCCCTTGAATGGCTATCCAATGCGGACCCTGACGAGATATCAAGATCAGTTACCCCATTTTTTGATAAAATCCCGTCGCCTCAAATTGAAGAAGCAATTGCCCGCTACAAAAACCAGGGGACATGGTCAGCAACCCCTGACTTAAACGAACCCGAATATCAAGGTTTGCAGGATATTCTTATAGATGCAGGACTAGTAATCGAAAGACAG
>PAMF01000069.1 GCA_002707185.1 Chloroflexota bacterium
GTAGGAAAGAGTCAATTTATTTATCTACTAGGTCGTACGCTGTTGCATTTGAGGGAGCCGGAGCAGCTCGTGCCTGTGAATTTTCGATGATACCGTTTTTAGAACTACGAGCTATTAGCGATTCTGCTGATGAGAATGCCAAGATAGATTTTTTTTTGAACATACCGTTGGCAATGGGCAACATAGGTACGATATTGGAATTTTTGGCAGAATCATGACTAGGAGTGCCAGTTTCATCAGAATTATGGCTTTTCCAACAGGACCCTCAACTGCGTAGCGTGGTGCTAGTTACTTGTGGTTTAATCGATTGGAGGTTCTGATTCGTTTCTGCTATCTAATCGCCAGCTACTTGGTCCATATTTTGAGGCATGCTCCTCGCAGACATAGCGTATAGATAAAATAGCAGTCCTGTTAGGCTCAAACAGGATTCCTTGATAATTCGCTGGCATTCTACCGCATATTATGCCAGTTTCATCATCAACCCATTCGCATGATGAAGGTAGGAGTTTATTGGTCAAAAATCTTTCCCTGATAAGACTATTAAGGTCCTAAAGTTGATATATATTCTATATATCTTGATTTATTCTGTTATCCATTTATAAATGATGTTAAATAGCTTGCCAATATCGCTGGCTTTTAACGCGGACAATATTTCCGAATCCAGGTGCTGGCATGTGTACAGCCGCTACTAGGGTTCCGTCTCTTTCAAGTTGTTCCATAAGAGAACGCCTAGTTATCCGAGTTTGGGCTGGATCCATATCTGCTCTCGAAACCCAATCAGTTTCATGCGCCTGTACAGGATTGTGAAGGACATCTCCGAGAACAAGTGCCTCCTCGCCGTTCGATGAAATCCTCAAGCTTGTATGCCCGGGGGTGTGACCTGGTGAGGGTACGGTGGTGATATGGTCAGTAATGGATTGTTCTCCGTCCATTAATTCCAATATACCAAGATCTTCAAGTGGCCATATACAATCAGGAGCGTTTGGAAATCGCTCTGTGACTTCTGTGCTGTGACATATTTCCCAATCTGTTTTGCTTAGCCAGTATTTGGCATTAGGGAATGTGGGAGTGAATGTCCCGTTGGAAGATGTGAGATTCCATCCTACGTGATCGCGGTGTGCGTGGGTCATTATTACCATATCTATTTCGGAGGGTTTAACTCCATGGGTATCCATACTTTTGAGTAACTCTCCCCAGGGAGTATCAGGGGTTGGCTTAGGTCCAAGGCCGGTATCAACTAAAACGGTTTTATCGCTCGATCTTATTAAAAAACAGGCCAGGTTGAATTGGACTTGATGAGTGGGAGTAAGCAGATCATGGTAAGGCTCCCAGTTTCCTTCTGGAATATCCGGAAAGAAATTACAAAGGTCGAAAGCTAATAAGCCGTCAGAGAGAGATGTTATCTCTATATCGCCCACGGTTACTTTATTATCGGGCATACGAGCCTCCTTGCTATAATCCAATTAGTAAATTTTTAGTCCCGTATGTTAGCGGCAAGCTTTTCGGACTGCGAGAGATATGGCTTCCAATCTCGGATTATTAGTTTTGTTAGAGCGGAATCCGTTTGTTATAAAAGCTAGGGCTAGGCCTGATTCAGGGTCAGCCCACCCGATAGACGTGCCGGCGCCACCATGTCCAAAGGTCTGAGATCCTTCACAGTCTGAGGCTCCCATTCGTTTGTCAGCCAACACTAATCCAAGGGACCGACGCATGTGTTGAACTAACGTGTGGTCGAGTCCTTCAACTTGCAATTTGGTTACTTCTCTGATTGTACTGGGTTTCATAATTTGCACGCCATCTAATGTGCCGCCGGATCCCATCATAGCGTAGAATCGAGCCAAGTCTCGGGCAGTCGCTATACCACCTCCTGCGGGTTGGACTGCTTGATGCACGCCCGGGTGATTATAGGTAGTAACCATCCCAGGGCGATCACAATCTTCCATCGCATGAAGTTTTGCTACACGAGGTTCGAACTCTTCAGGCATGCCCACATATGTATCGTCCATCCCGAGTGGCCCTGTAATTTCGTCCCGTAGGAATTGGTTAAATGGACGGCCGTCGATTCGTCGTACGAGCTCCCCGATCATCCATCCGTAATTACGCGGATGGTAAGCCATAACCTGCCCAGGAGCGAATTCGGGCGTAATATTTTCCATGGCAGTCACAACTGCTTCCCAATCTAGCCATTTTCTCCATGTTAGCTCACTCGGTGTTTCCGGAAAGCCGCCCTGGTGGCTTAGGATGTGACGAATCGTGATCTGGTCTTTATTGTTTTTGGCAAAAGTTGGCCAATGTTGCGCTACCCTGTCATCCCAGGAAAGCAGGCCCCTTTCCCATAATATATGGAGACATGCAGCAGTCATTGCCTTGGTAGAAGAAAATAGCACGAACATGGAATCGGCTTGGACGGGAGTTAGGTTCTCTTGGCTGGCTATTCCGCCGTGGAGGTCTAATACCAAAGTTCCCTGCCGATATACCGCTAGAAGGGCGCCGGGGTGTAGTTCTTGTTTGATTTGCTCCTCAAAAAGGACTTTTACTTTGTTTAGGTCTGAGGCGTCCATTTTTGCAGTATCCGGTGCTACAACCATTATTATTGCTCCTGTGCGTTTGGACAATATCTTGAGGGCCGGTCTCTTGTCAGAGGTCTAGCTTGATCGTGAGCTCGATCTTTTTTGAGATTTGAATTTGGGTAGGATATCTTGGCCAATCCATTCTAACTGTTCCAATGTTGCGGATAATGGCATTCCCATGCTTGTTACACCCAGGTTTACTTCCTCTAACCCCGGATATCTCTTCTGTACCTCAAGCAATTGATCCGATACAGCTTCTGCTGTGCCGCAAAACCAGGAGCCTGCTTTAACCCCATCTTCTATAGTCGGGATGCCCGCAGCCCTCGCACGTTTGGGATCAGTTAAAGCATCTAGTTGAGCTTCGGTCAAGCCCGGAACGAACCCGAGAGGTCCAAACATTTTTATTCTTTCTTCTAGCCATGGTCGGACTTGGTCCATAGCAATTTGTTCTGAATCGGCTATATGTACTGAGTATCCGATAATTAGATCTCCACCGAGTTCAGTCTCTTTCCCATGTTTGGCGAGAGTATCCTGCCATCGTTTAACTACTTCGTCACTTGCGCCACCGGCCGCGGCGCCTCCACCAATGAATCCTTTAATTCCATGTTTGGCCATGAAATCCATGGCTCTCTGGCTAGCGCTTACGATTGGCTGCCAACATTCTACTGGCAAGGTTCTAGGCCTGGGAACCAAAGTGATTTCTTCAAGTTGGTACCCTCGGTAGGGAACCTTGGGGGGAAGATCGTAATGCTTACCGTGATGAGAGAATGAACGTTGATTAAATGCTTTGAATAGTATTTCCACCTGCTCTTCGAACAATTCTCGGTTGGCCTCTCCATCAAGAATAGGCGCGCCAAATGTCTCAACTTCCCTGCTATGGTACCCTCGCGCAACTCCGAAACGGATCCTGCCATTCGTAAGTCTGTCAGCAGTCGCATAATCTTCTGCTAACCTTAATGGGTGCCACATGGGATTAACGTTAAAGCCACATCCAAACTTCAAATTTTTGGTTAAATGCGCTAGATGGACGTATAGTAAAAGCAGGTTGGGGATTACTTCGTATCCCTCGTGTTGAAAATGATGCTCCGCGGACCAAAAGGTGTCATAACCTAATCTGTCCATGGTTTTACAAATCTGTTCGGTCTTATCAAATATGGAAGCTAGGTGTTCGTCCGAAAGTCGGCGTTCGTTAGCTGGAACCCCTTCTAGGCCGATATTTTCCATATCAACATTTCCGGCAAATAAACTACTAAACTTAGTAATCACAGTAGTCCCTCCATGTTTGATAATCTTAATTCTTGAGATTCATAGCTATGATACAAGATGTTAGCGGATAGGACCAACATCCAGTTAAGTTCGTATCAGAGAATTTAAATTCCTGACTTTGGAGCTGAATGTGAAAGCAAGGGATGTGAAAGCTGCGACTGCAAATCCACCCGTAGCTACCGCATAAGGTGCTGTGATAAAGCTGGCTAATGTTCCAACTTGCATTCCGCCAATGGGTAATATGTTCCAAGACATACCGAAAAAACCCATTACCCTGCCCCGCATGTTGTCTGGCACCAATAGCTGTAGAGAACTTTGTATGGATATCATGTACGTGGAACTAGTTAGCCCGATAACGAGCATTAACAACAGCGCTATCCCATAAGATGGTAGGAACCGAGAGGTCAAACCAAACGCGGCTATGGACAAACCAAATCCAATTCCTCCGCCGATAACTAAAACACTCTTGTTATTGATGGTTTTTGCGGTTCCCAGCCATACGGTGGTGACTAACGACCCTACCCCACTGATACTTAATAGCCAGCCTTGCCCGATTGTTCCAATTTTCAAAATGTCGATTGCGAAAACCGGCATTAAGTATATGTAAGAAATCCCAAAGAAACTGTTGAAGAAAGTCATGACGATCAAAAATGGGAAAGGGGAATTTCTTCTGATAAAGTTGAAACCCTCCAGCATCTCTTTAGCGGGACTTACTCTTGTTGCAGCAACTGAAGGTATCGGCTTCAGGCTATATATAAAATAAGCCATGAGAGCGAACCCGAAAGATGCTGCAAAAAATGCGAATGCTGGGTTAAAAACGGCGATAATGATACCTGCGGCGGCCGGAGCTATGATTCGGGTACCTGACCAAATAGCCGAGTTTAATGCCACTGCGCTCACGAGCGCCGAACGGGGAACTAAATGCGGAAAAAGAGCTCTCCTTGCCGACTGATCAAAGGCCTCGACTGAACCCACGAGAAACGCTATAAATAGGCAGTGCCAGGCATTCACCATGCCTAGCCAAGTAAGTATTGCTAGGCAGACAAGTAATAATGCAGTGATGGTTTGGGTGAAAACAACTAATCGACGCTTGTCCCACCGGTCTGCATATACTCCTCCCAAAGGATTTAGGAGTATAGCCGGTATTCCCGAAGATAGACCAAGCAATCCAAGGAAGATAGGGGATTCCGTTAGGTGATGGACTAGCACAATCTGACCAAACTGCATCATCTGGAATCCGCTTACCGAAGCCAGCATTCCTACCCAAAATGACCGATATTCTGGGTATAGGAATGCTGGAGGAAGGGATTGTTTCAGCTTGGCGCGAGTTCTATTTAATGTCACCAACAACCCTTCCTATTTTGCTTTTCAACACAGACTTAAGGAAAGCATTACGTGTGAGCCGCCACTTTAGGTCTGTTACGAATTCAATTTCTGAATATAGCGGTTTCGAGCCCACTAGTTGTGAAACTTAGGTAGTATCTCTTGTCCCATGATCTCGAGTTGTTCCATCGATTCTTCCGAAGTGCAAAGGGGGCGCACTACAAACTTGTATCCCCCAGCGTCGACGTAATCTTGTATTAGTTCGGCCACTTGTTCTGTGTTTCCTATCGCACTAAATTCCGTAAAATGAGCATCGGGACGGTGGCGTGTTACGAATTGGTGGGTCTTTTCGACTCCCGATTTTCGATCAGGAGTTATGTAATAACCAATTAGAACACCTACATGATCTTGCTCGATTTCTCGTTCGCATTTTTCTGCGGTTTCAAATAATATCTCTCTACCCTTTCTAACTTCCTCCGGGGTTGCACTAGAGACAAGCCAGCCGTCGCCAACCCTACCAACTCGCCGTGCTGCAGCAGCACTACGGCCTCCGATCCAGACAGGAGGCGAAGGTTGGAGGAAAGGTTTGGGAGTTATGGTAATGTCGTGGCAGCTAAAGAATTGGCCTTCATGAGTTACATTCTCTTCTTGCCATAATCTTCGCATCAAGCCGATGGCTTCGTCGGTCCTCTGAGCCCGGTCCCCTTTAGGAACACCACAGGCTTCATATTCTTCGGGCTCTTCTTGACCCAGACCAACTGCAGGGAAAAATCTGCCTTGCGAGAGGTAATCCAATGTCGCTACTTGTTTGGCAAGAATTACCGGGTTGCGTAAGGGCAGGGCTAATACACTGGTGCCAAATTTTAATCGGTCCGAATATGCCGCGACCATTGATAGTGCTATCATGGGTTCTAGGTTAAATCTTTCGCTTACTATACGGTCACTCAGCCAAATGGAGTCATATCCGAAGTCGTCGCCGACTTTGACTAATTTCTTAAGGAATTCAGGGTCGTCGCCACCCTGTCCAAAAGCACCGGGAACGTATCCAATGGCTACACTCATTCTTTCCCCTCGTTAAGTTATCGATAACTACTGACTCCACTAAATTATAGTTCAAACTCTAATTAAGGCCTAGGAATAATTGTAGAGTCCTTAGTATTTGACTGAAATCAAGGTAAAGCTCAAAGTTATGTAACAGCTTCAGGTTTTACCACTTTTGGATAATGGGCAATACTTCTTTACCGAACAAACTTATATTAGTCATAGTAGCTTTGTGGGACATCCTAGATTCCTGACCGTAAAATATTAGATGCTCCATCCCCAGTCTGGTGTGCAAATATTCTAATTTTTCTAATACTGTCTCTGGGGTTCCACAGACTATGTGGTAGTTTTCTTTTAGTTCCTCAAAACTTTGCTGGATTAAAGGTCGTACTGCTCTTCGAGCTGCAACCTGTTCCCCTGCTTGGCTCCTGTATCCGACCGGATTCATGTATTCTCGGGGTCCCCTGGTAGTAGTTCCCATGCGCCAGATGAAATTTCGGGCTTCTTCGTCTGCTTGTTCCTGTGTTTCTCCAACGTAGCAGCAAATTAGATATCCGAAATTATCCGAGGTGGTTTGGTAACCCGCTGCTGAAGCAGCTGTCCTGTAAATCTGAAACAAATCTTCTGTAACGTCTAGAGGTGTCAGGAAAGCTACATATGTATAACCATGTCGGGCACACCATTCGGCAGTTTCAGGACTGGCGGTTCCCGGGACCCATATTGGAGGGTGAGGTTTCTGGACCGGCACCATCCACGGATTAACTACTCTGAAATTATAATGTTCTCCTTCCCACCGGAAAGGTCCTGGTGTGGTCCATGTTTTAATTACCAAATCATGGCATTCTTCGAACCTTCCTCTATTGTCGAGAGGATTTCCATTTGTTGCTAAGGTTTCTACTCCGGTGCCTCTGACCATTCCCGATATGACTCTGCCACCGGATATAACGTCGATCATGGCGATTTCTTCGGCGAGTCGGACTGGATTGTCGTGTATCGGAAGGATATTGCCCAAGAGGAGAATTTTGGCTTGTTGCGTTGTTCTTGCTAATACAGCTGCTGTTAAGTTGCAAGAGGCGTTCATGCATGATGGTGTATTGTGATGTTCGTTGACCATGATTCCATCGAATCCAAGTTCGTCGACGTACATCGATTCGTCGAAATAGCGTTTAAAAAGGTCGGTTCCTTTACCCGGGTCGAAATAGGTGTTAGGGAAGGTGAGACGGAGTGAGGGGAATTTGTCTCCTTCTTCATCAGGATACTCGTGGTATGGAAACTCACTGAAATAATATACTTTCATCTAGGGGTACCTCTTTGAATATTGGTTCAACTCTAGTGAGCAACTCTTTATGAGATTGACTCCCCGGGGCAAACATCTTCCGATGTTGCTCTGGTTAATCTTCTAAAGTAGTAATATCTCCTGGATCTAAGCCTAACTCCTGTGCTTTTAAAAGTCTCCGCATTATTTTCCCCGATCGGGTCTTGGGGAGTGTAGGAGCAAATTCAATTTCAGATGGAACTGCAATTGGACCGAGCTCTTGCCTGACATGGGCTTGCAGATCGGCGATCATACGGTCCGAAGGATCGTTTCCTACTCGCAAAGTAACAAAACCCTTTATGGATTCCCCTCGCAGCTCATCGGGTTTTCCGATTACGGCAGCCTCAGCTACCGATGGATGGGAAACCAAAGCGCTTTCTACTTCTGCTGACCCTATTCTATGGCCAGCGACATTTAACACATCGTCAGCTCTGCCTACTACCATGTAATATCCATCTGCATCTCTCAATGCAACATCACCCGTCAGATAGCAACCAGGGATAGTATTCCAATTTTCTGCGAAGCGTTCAGGAGCTCCATATACTGTCCGAAAGAAGTGAGGGAACGGTTTCCTAATCACTAAGAACCCGCCTTTGTCGGGTTCTTCGATAGGTTGCCCTTCTCTGTCAACTATGTCCATTATTGCGCCGGGTAGCGGTTTACCGACACGTCCTGGCCGAGACGGCATTGATGCCAGGGTTCCTAGGCATGGCCCACCGGTTTCGGTTTGCCACCAGTTATCGACTAAATACCCCCAGTCACCATTACCGCAAAGGTACTTGTAAGCCCATTTCTGGGCTTCTGGGTTGAGAGGTTCTCCTGCGCAGGTAAGGAAGCGAAGTGATCGTAGGTCGTGTTTTAAAGGATATTCTTCCCCGTAACGCATCAGCATGCGAACCAACGTAGGCGCAGTAAATATTACGTTAACACCATATTTTTCTATTGTGTCGTAGAAAATATCAGGGCTTGGGTAATCCGGCGCTCCTTCACGGAAAATTGTGGTTGCACCTGCGATCAGTGGAGCGTAAACGATATAACTGTGTCCTACTACCCACCCGATATCCGATGTACACCAAAACACATCGTCATCTTTTACATCCCAAAAGGTTTTAAAATGGTAGTAGGTGCCTACCATGTATCCACCATGGACATGTTGAACACCTTTAGGTTTTCCGGTGGTACCACTGGTGTAAAGGATGTATAGAGGATCTTCAGATTCCATAATCTCAGGTTCTGAATATACGCTGTTTTCGCTCAGCATTTGGTCAAAATCTTTTTCTTTGGGGCCAAGATCTGGTTTTTGATCTTCTCGTCGCCAAACGATGATGTGTTCTAAAAAGTCTAATCCTTTCACAGCCTCATCGCTGATACCTTTAAGATCAACTCGATTTCCTCTCCGGTATCCTGCGTCACCTGTGATCAACGCCTTGGCTTGAGCGTCAACTAAGCGGTCTCTTAAAGAACCAACGCTAAACCCTGCGTAAACAACGCTGTGGATTGCGCCTATCCGAGCACATGCAAGCATAGCTATCGCGCCTTCAGGACTCAAAGGCATATATATAACGACTCGGTCACCTTTACCTATTCCTAAAGACCTGAGCCCGTTTGCGCAGCGGTTAACCAGTTGGGCTAGTCGTCCATATGTAAAAACCCGCTCTGATCCGTCTTCACCTAACCAAATGAAAGCAGCCTTATTTTTCTTCTCCGAATTAAGGTGCCTATCAAGACAATTGTAGGTGATGTTGCATTGTCCACCTAAAAACCATTGAAAATTAGGATAATCCCATTGAAATATCTTGTCCCATGGTTTAAACCAGTCTAGTTCAGATGCTATCTCGGCCCAAAATTGTTCCGGATCAGTTATGGATCGCCGGTATACTTCGTCGTAATCCTTAAGAGTTGCTTGCTCGTATACGTGCGAAGGTGGTTGAATCTCACTGGTTTCTTGAAGTAAATGGTCAATCTGTCCTTGCTGTACCATTTATATACCCTCATCGGCTAAATTATTGGTTCACAGATTGGTGGATTAGATAATGGGATAGTCCACGAAGGGATAAATCACTGGGCGGAATACCCCCGTGTCGATACCCAGGGGCTTAGCAGGTTCCATTCTAGCGGTAGATGTAGATACTAACAAGTTGAGAGTATCTCAATTGACCCCTACGTCACGGTATCTTAGAATTTGGTATCTTAGAATTTGGTGATCGAAGGCGTCTATTATTTTAGACGTCGTAGGAGTGCTTATGATATCAGATAGTGGATTCATGCATCCGGAATATCTGGTCGATGCGGAGTGGGTTGATGTGCATAAAGAGGATCCTAATGTGATAGTTGTAGATTCAGATGTGCCGGAATGCTACAGGCGAGGACATATTCCTGGTTCTGTGATGGTGCCAGACAATTGGGAAAAAGATCCGGAGACCGGTCGAATCCATATCATGANTCCTCAACAGTTTGCCGCTATGTGTGAGAGCCTCGGAATTGGTGATAACACTGACGTTGTTACCTATGACGGGTCTCAAAGTCTCTATGCCGCAAGATTGTGGTGGTCGTTGACTTACTATGGGCATCAGAAAGTAAAAGTATTGGACGGAGGATGGCGCAGGTGGGTATCTGAAGGGAGAGCAATTAGCTTTGACAGGGCAGAAAAAGGTAGCAGTGTTACATTCACCCCGAANCCCGACGATTCGGTTATCGCTCTGGTAGATGAGTTGAAAACAGCGTGTGATAATCAGGATGCTATTATCTGGGATGTTCGAAGTAGGGGTGAATACGATGGTTCTAATAATGGCGATAATAGGCGANCGGGTCATCTCCCCGGTGCCATTAATATAGAATGGTTTAATGTTGTTGATCGGGATTCACACCAATTTAAGTACCCNCAAGAGATCAGAAAAATCTTAAAGGACAGTGGGATTACCCCGGATAAGCCGATCTACTCTTATTGACAAGGGGGCATCCGTGCGGCGCACGGCATGTTCGTCTTGAGCCTTCTGGGGTACCAGAGGGTGAAAAATTATGACGGCTCAATGGCTGAATGGGCTAACCGGGATGATACACCCTTGGAATTATAGAAAGGAATTATCTCTCATTCTGAGAAATATCTTAGTTCGACAATCTTAATAACGTTCCCTCTCTTACTCCCTTAGTAGTTGTCGAGCGATTGTTTGACGTTGTATTTCCGAAGTTCCTTCGTAAATGGTTAGAGCCCGGATTTCCCTATAAAGCCGTTCTATGCGGTTTCCCTTTTGGAGTCCTATCCCTCCATGGATTTGCAGGGATTCGTTAACTATTCTAGATGCGGCTTCTGTGGCAAATANCTTGGCGAATGAAGCCTCTTTAATGATNGTTTCTTGCCCGGAATCTTTTAACCANGCTGCACGGTAGTTGAGTAGNCGNGCGGCATCGAGAGATACGGCCATATCCGCTAGCTTGAACTGATTTACCTGAAAATCGCTGATTGGTTGCCCGAAAGCTTTCCGATCACGACTGTAACTCAAAGCCGCTTCATAAGCGGCTTGTCCCATACCCACCGCGGCAGCTCCGACGGTTGTTCTAAANGTGTCAAGGGTTCCCAAAGCTAANCTGATCCCCTGCCCGGGTTCCCCTATTATGTTGGTATATGGGATACGGCAATTAGTGAATATGGGTTCTCCAATCGGATGAGCGGCCATCAGTTCCATCTGGATCGAATCATCGAACCCNGGAGTACCTTTCTCCACTATAAAAGCNGATATCCCTCTGCTCCCCGCGGCCGGATCAGTTTTAGCAAATACAGTATANGTATTTGCGTCACCTGCNTGACTGATAAATTTCTTCGATCCGTTTAAGACCCACTCGTCATCTTCTCTAGCAGCTTCGGTTAACATACTGATGACATCCGAACCGGCNTGTGGCTCAGTAAGGGCGAATGCTGCAATAGCTCTTCCTTCGGCGATATCGGGAAGGTACTGGTTTTTTTGATCGAGTGTTCCTCCTAGGGATATGGGGTAGCTACCCAAACCTTGCATAATAAAATTCGTATCAGCTTGAGCCGATACACGGGCCAATTCCTCGCGGATTATACAAAGGTTAGTTACTTTTATACCGTTTCCACCATGTTCTTTGGGTACTGTGTATTTAAGTAAACCTGATTTGGCTAAGATATCCATGAGACCCCTGTGAACCCTGTTGGATTCATCGGCTTCGTGGGCTATGGGTTCAATACTGGTTTCAGCTAGATGTTTTACTTCTTCCTGAAGTAATTGTTCTTCTGGAGTAAAGCTAAANTCCATCGTGTCTCCTAAAGGTGTAACCTTCTTACNAGTTCCTCGTCTGTGACTGTGGCTCCGCTCATGCTTTGACCTGTCTGGTTGGCTAAAAAGATCGCTGCTTTCACCATATACTCTGGGCTGACCCAATTAGAGAANTCAGCATCNGGGCGTTGAGTTACGAAACCTTCAGTAAGAACTGGTCGTAAGGGTTTTAGAATATTAACGGCTATNTTGTGGTGTCCTAATTCAGTAGCGAGACCCCAACTNAATCTTTCTAATCCGGCTTTTGCTGATCCATATGCTTGCCCGAGTAAGGCTATATCAGCTTGGTCNTCGGATTCGGTAGTTGANGAAAAAATATGNGTCGCCGCATGAGATGAAATATTTATGATGCTTCCGCTTTGTTGATNCATCATNGANGGNATCACGGCNTTACAACAGATAAAGGGTGCTCTCAGATTGATGTCCATTACCAAATCCCATTCNTTAATTGAGGATTCGTTAATGGTTCGATAGCTCCCGACTCCGGCGTTGTTCACTAGAATATCGATCTTTCCAAAGGTGTCTAGAGTCTTTTGCACCATCGAATATATGCTAGCTTCATCCCGTACGTTGCAGCCGATTGCTAATGCTTGACCACCATCAGTTTGGATCGCAGCTACTGTACTGTGGATGTTGCCGGGCACGCTGTCACGCTCTGTTTCCGACCTGGCGGCGACGACTACAGATGCACCTTCTTTGGCGAATCCCAATGCAATCGCTTTACCAATCCCACGGCTTGCCCCTGTCACGATCGCTACCTTACTTTGAATAGACAATCTTTGCCTCCGAACATTTAAGTAACTTGAATAGGTTTCAGATTTCCATTCAATCGGTTTGGAGAAGGTCTTGAAATACAAGACTTCGAAAATGTACGTGTTGCCAGGAGTTTGGTCAAGAGTGTTTCTAGGCCGTCAGTCGATGTCCTACTTGATTTGCTTGCCAAGAAAAATCCGCTGTACTACTATGAGCGAGGTGATACTGATTAGCTTGTATGGTTAGTATGGAGATGATAGGTATGAACGAGATCATTCATCTAAAAGTTAATGGCACCGAACATGAATTAGAAGTGCCAGCTCGGAGATTATTAGTCGA
>PAMF01000070.1 GCA_002707185.1 Chloroflexota bacterium
GCCAAAACGTCGGAGGCCAAATACTATTATATTTAGAGAAGGAAGCATCAAACCGGGGTATAACTCAAATAAGGCTTAATGCACAAGAATATGTAAAATTGTTTTATTCGCTTCACGGATATATTGAGCATGGAGACCTGTTCTTTGAAGCGGGTATTTCGCATATAGAAATGCGGAAGGATATCAAATAGCACATGATACATCCACATTGTCTTTTATAAACCGCCCTATCAAAACCCCTTTCTTCTACGGTTGGTTGATTCTTGCGGTAGTAGCTACCGGAGCTTTCGTTGCCACCAGCATTGCCGGAGTAGTTCTTGGAGGTATCCAGTATTTTATATTCGAAGATACTGGGTGGAATCGTAGCAGTATAGGAGTGGCGGCAGCAGCTGGGGTATGGTGTTCGGGTGTGGTAGCTCCCTTCGCTGGAAGGTTAACTGACAAATACGGACCTAGAACATTAATGCCATTAGGAGCTATATACCTGGGCCTAACATTATTCGGCCTAGGCTGGTTCCATTCTCTTAAATATTTCTATTTCGCGACTATAACCGCCAGGGCCATTAGTCAACCAATATTAATCGGAGTGGTACCACGAACCATAGCTGTCAATTTTTTCCTTAAGAGAAGAAACACGGCTCTCGCTCTAACGGGAATGTTCCGACCAATAAGTGGTGCGATTATTGTTCAAATTGTATCTTTGTTTGCCTCCACCTATGGTTGGCGCAGTGCCTTTAGTTTTTTAGGAATATTTAGCTTAGTCCTCAGTCTTCCGATGATATTGATCATAAGACGAAGACCAGAAGACCTAGGGCTATTGCCCGATGGTATTCGTCATGAAATCAGTGATAGTAACGAGACAGTACTTCCAAAATCTGCTGATCTTGAACCAGAAAAATCCAGAGTAACTAATTATGAGCAATCTAGTTGGACTGGGCGGGAGGTTTTGAGAACCCCTGCATTTTGGTTGGTTGCTCTAACTGTTATGTGTAGTATCACAGGTAGTTCTGCAATTGGTTTTAGCATGGTGCCATATTTAGCCGAGGAGGCCAATCTTCCAGCATCTGCTGCAGTTGGTGTCCTAAGTCTAAGCACTTTCTTATCATTATCCAATTTAGGCTGGGGGTACGTAGCAGATAAGATCTCTCCCCGGTGGGCAATGATGATAGCGCTGACTGGCTCAGGGGGAGTAATACTCTATCTGTTTTTGGTAAATTCCATCGTATCAGGATATGTATTTGGATTTTGCTGGGGAATAATCCATAGCTCTCTAGAAGTTATTGTGTATATGATATTAGCCCAGTATTTTGGAAGAGTTTCGTACGGGGTGATAGCCGGATCCCTAAGGCCTTTTGAAGCAGCAGGG
This sequence comes from Chloroflexota bacterium, assembly GCA_002707185.1. Next base: position 1,367 of record PAMF01000070.1, read on the forward strand.
CTGGGATTAGGGCAAATACTAGGACCTCTGATGTACGACTTGTTGGGCAATTACAGTAGCATGATCATCATGTCTGGTGGGCTACAGCTGGTCGCGGCATGTTTTATATTCCTAGCGCGTCCTCCTCGGAGGAACCTCAGTATAACTAACTAATTACCAATGTTTCGTCGATTCAGGTTAAATACCTAGATGACAAAATTCAAAGCATATTAAGCAGATGCTACAGAATTAATAACTTTTACTTCCATTTTAGCTATATGGCTAGTGGGACGATCTGCTAATTCAGTTCTCTCTGGCGATGCGAAATACTCTGCTTCTTTGGCCTGAATTTCTGAAGCATCGTTAAATTGGCGTATCCATATAAATTCCGTCCGGTCTACGTTGACCCAGGTGCTTTGAACAGGGATACCCAATCGATCATGTAAGGGCCTTATGTGTTCATTGAATAAATTAATCCAAGAATCCATCATCCCACGATTTATAGTGTAAATACGTAACTGGTATACCATTCCAACCTCCCATAACCCAATATAAATAAAAAGCTAATTAACCTGATATTTCTTGATCACGTCTTGATCAAATTTCAATCCCAGTCCCGGCTTGTCGGGCACCAGTATCTCCCCATTTTCTATTTTAGGGGTCTCTTCAAATAGTCTCAGTGTCCAGGGCATATATTCAACTGTTAAACCATTAGGGATTGCAGCAATGTTGTGAACCTGGATCTCAGGAATCAAGTGACTTACCACCGGCAGATTAAATGCTTCTGCCATACCAGCAACTTTCCTAAACTGCGTAATCCCGCCTACCCGAAGAAGATCAATCATCACTATATCAACGGATCTCGCCTCTAACATGTGACGAAAAGGCCGAATTCCATACACATATTCTCCAGCTGCAATAGGAGTATTCAAAGAATCTGCTACTCGTGCAAGTCCTTGATAATCATCCCTGGCCACCACGTCTTCCAACCAAAACAAGTGATACTGTTCAACTCTTTGACCTATGTCAATAGCTTGATTAACATTCCAAAGCTGGTTTATATCACACATTAAATCTATATCATCACCTATAGCTTCCCGAAGAACCCTGATACGAGCAACTTCCTTTTCTGCTGTATCCTCTGCGCCCATTTGAGTCTTCATTTGCTTAAACCCTGACTCAACTAATCTAGGTCCTGCCTCCGCTAAATATTCTACGTTCATAGGTCGCATTAAAGCTCCACTTGCATATGTAGGAGCTCTATCCCTATACCCGCCTAGTAGAGAGCAAACAGACTGTCCCAGGGCCTTACCCTTGATATCCCAAAGAGCCATATCTACGGCAGAGAGGGCTAACGTAAAAATCCCTTCAGGACCCGCAGAACCTGAAATAAACTTCAACCTTTCTGAAATAGCTTCAACTGGATAAGGGTCTTCACCAATAATTAAATTACAAAGGTCATCGACAGATTGTTTGAGAGCTTGAGTTAAGGCTCCACCAAAAAAAGTTACCCCTATCCCTTGGATACCTTCGTCGGTATCCAGTTCCAAGGTAACGAATTCTCTGGTACCTTCCTGAGGGATTCCCACTACCAGTGGGTTGTCCGCCGGCGTTTGAAGGACACGAGTTGTAGCTTTGCTAATTTTCATGACAATTCCTCTTTAACAATACCTTTATTCTTCCACTATCCATCCGGTTGACGGATCCCCGAATCGGACGTCTTGACTACCACGCTGGAAACTAACGCGATGACCTGAACTCTCCCATTAACGCCTCTATCGCTTCAGGAGTCCTTCGCGTACTCGGCCCGCTGGCGGATGCCCGTTCCTCCGAGTAACGGATGTTCGGAATAACCTTGCAAGCTACCAAAATCGGTCCCTCTTCGTTCATAATGCCCGAAATCTGGGTAGCAAAGTCTTCTAAATTATCGAATTGGTACGAGTTAGCATATCCGGACGATCGCCCTAATTCTGCATAGTCGGTAGTACCAGCTCCCGGAACCTCTTGCCCTCCGGTGGTAGCGTACACTCCATTATCCATAACAAAGTGATAAAAATTTTTAGGAGCCTTAGTAGCGGTGGTAACAAGAGCGCCTAAATTCATCAACAGGCTCCCGTCACCATCAAATACGATAACTTTTGTATCGGGTCGCGCCAGCGCCAGTCCAAATCCAAAGGAGCAAGTTTTGCCCATAGCTCCACTCGCAGGGACATCTCTATTAATATTATTAGAGACTTGGGACCATCCCACGTTGGCACGCATAGCAGGAACCACAATAGCATCACCACGAAGATTCTCGATTAAACGCATCATCTCAATTTGATCGATCATATCGGTTCTCACCTAGCCCTCTTTGAATGGTGGCAATTCTACCATAACTCCCTCCATAGCATTATTTCGTCCTAAATCAGGTTAACGGACCGATAGCAAATAGTCCGCTGGAATCGGAGTTAGGATAGATGTAATATATATACAATCACTAGGTCCAATTTATTTCACAGTTATGGACGAGGATTCATCTCATGACACTAGAAAACGACAGCATTAAGAAAACGGTCAAAAATCGATACGGCGAACGGGCTCGAAATGTGATTGAACTGACCATTAACCCTGAAGCTAATCCCACGGGCAGTAGCAACTGCTGTAGTCCTTCAGATATGGACAGAGCTCTCCAACTATATTCCGAAAGCGAAATAAACCAACTACCCACTGAGGCCGTAGCTGCCTCAGCCGGATGTGGCAACCCGATAGCCCTTGCCGGCTTGATACGCGGGGAGCGAGTTTTGGATCTCGGTTCAGGGGGAGGAATAGACTGTTTTTTGGCTGCTCGGCAGGTTGCCCCTGAAGGTCATGTGATCGGATTAGACATGACAGAAGATATGTTAAATCTAGCACGACAAAACCAAGCCAAGCTCGGTATAACTAACTTACAGTTTGTTTCGGGAGAAATCGAACAAATCCCGCTCCCTGATAATAGCGTCGATGTAGTTATATCCAACTGTGTCGTCTGCCTATCGCCAGACAAAGATGCCGTATTTCAGGAGACTTACAGAGTCCTCTCCCACGGAGGACGAATACATTTATCGGACATGATGGCTTTATCTGAAAAGGGGCCAACTAAAACTGATTCCGATTCATGGGCTTCTTGCATAGCAGGGGCAGAACCTAAAGAGACCTATTTAAACAGATTAGTACGCGCCGGATTTGAGAGAATAGAAGTTTCTCAAGAAAGGGAAAAACACGACGATCAAGGTGTACCCTTGAATGTAGCCAGCGTTAAGGTGGTTGCTATCAAAGGTTAAATATCAGACCCAAATATAGTAAAGTATTCCTCCGAAACTCAGTCCATGAGGAACCGCTTGAAAGATTCTGCGTAAGCAAATCCTACTTTTTCCCCGGTCCGAGATCGCCAGTCGATTAACTGTTGACCTACGTCCTCCCCAGTAGTCTGGCTAGAATGAGACTTTAAGGCAGATACCGCAACGTCGATATAATCAGTAACATCAACGAATTTATCATCATCATCATGACCCATTATCCAAACCTCCGACACTTTATGCGGTTCCAACCCCTCTTCCAACAATTCAGGGTACGTTAACCGATCTCGAGATGATGGAAACACGGCCGATAAAGCCGCCTCACCAGACGCGAGGTGATCAGGATGTCCGAAGTAACTGCTGCCGTCCAACCGGCGTAGGGGACTTAGGCAAATTAAAATGTCAGGTTTATAAAACCTGATTTGTCTAACTATGTCACGCCTAAGGTTCAACGTTGGTTCCAACATAGAATCTTCATAGTTCAGAAACACCACCTTATGTAAACCTAATACTTGCCCCGCATCTAATTGTTCTTTTTTCCGGATACTCACCAATTCTTCGCTGGTTAGCTTTGCGTCGTCGGTACCTTTACTTCCATCTGTACATAAAACATAAACTACTTCCCATCCATTGTTGCACCACTGGGCAACCGTGCCTGCACAACCCCACTCCGCATCATCCGCATGAGCCACTACAACCATAGCTCTACTGTAATTGGTGTCTAGGCCTACCATCGACAGTATTCTCCTTCATAACGTCATATTTAAAATAGAGGATCTATCAATCTATATTGGGATTACCTCTGTCTAGATCGTTTACGTCGTTTCCCGCGTCTTCTCGTACTCGAATTGCTCGGGATTTGAGTAGTAGTAGATTGATTATCTGTGGTACCACCATTCACTTGTGCGGTGCGCAAGAAAGTGCGGTACCGAAACCAATGAACCTGAGTGAATAAAGTTAACAACACTCCAGGAATTATTAACACTATAGTTAATTCATAGAGTCTACCCAATTTAATCAGCTGCTCCCATACTATCCAGTAAGTTCCCACGATTAACATGGCCCAGGCAATAGCTCCGGACATTAATCCGTTATGCCAAGGGGACCTGATGATTAGAACAGCCCAGAGAGGCCAAAATACCACAGTGGGAAATATAAACCAGTCCTGGTAATACCACGGTTTTAACTGTTCCGAGGGTGGGGTCGGATCTACCATTCCTGACAAAACCTTTGGTATTGTAGATTCACGGTTACTAAAAATAGCGGTATCTACAAAATTAAACGAGATTAAAATTAGGCAACCATTGAACGAACTGACAATCTAAGTTTAACACTCCACTTTTATCTAGGAAAAGCCGATTTTCCGTCGTTAACCTCAATATTTAACTTCGGCTGTTTGAGTAGATGTTAGAATACGGCATCAATTCCTCTTTACCAAGTACATGGTTTGAATCAAAAATATCGGATTCAGGTTTTAATTAATTGCCATATTCACATTTGATTGATTTAAGTCACACCATTGACCAATGCATGCCGCTTTGGCCAGGTGATCCACTAACGGAATTTATCACTGTTGCCAATAGAGATGTTGACGGTTTTTACCTCCGGAAGATTTCCATAGGGGAACATACGGGTACGCATTTAACTGCCCCACTCACTTTTCATCCCAATGGTAGTTCAATAGATCAATACCCCTTGGAATCCCTAGTTGCCCCCGGAGTAACGGTAGACATCAGGGATCGAACCTCGATGAACCCTGACTACACAATGTCCGTCACAGATTTGATTAACTGGGAAAGGAAATATGGACCCATCCCAGACGGGTCTATCGTATTAGCCCTTACTGGCTGGCAGCAAAAATGGAGAGCCCCAGAAAATTACTTGGGAATAGATACTATGAGTCGTCTTCATTTCCCCGGATTTAGCTTGGAGGCGGCTCAATTTTTATTGGATCATCGGAGGATACATGGATTAGGGATCGATACACATGGTATCGATCCCGGTCTAGATAATACTTTCAGTGTAAGCAAACTTATGCTGCAAGAGCCCCGTATAGTACTAGCCAATTTGACTAATTTAAATAAGCTACCGCCCAAAGGTTTTACGTTAACTATCGGAATACTGAAGTTGCAGGGAGGAAGCGGTTCACCTGCATCCGTACAGGGCAACATACACTAAAGTTTAGATACCCCCGATTTAGCACAATCTTCATCCTGTTGACTCGTTCCGCCCCCTACACCACAGGCCCCCTCGATAACGCCATTCCTAATAATCGGAACAGCCCCTTGACCCATTATCATATGACCTCCCTCCGCTGCCGCTATGCCTCGAGGGGTTGGTTGATCTGCTCTTTCGGTTAACTCTCCACTTGGCCTACCAAACGCCGCCGAAGCCACAGCCTTGCCCTGGGAACCATATGCGCTCGCCCATATAGCGTTATCCATCCTACTCAGGGCCACTAACCTACCACCAGCATCACAAACGGCTGCACTCACCTGGATGTTCAACTCTGCTGCTTGAGCCAAAGCACCTTGGATGATCCTGTTTGCCTCTTCTAGAGTAATAGCCATACGTGTCACCGTCCTTCTGTTATAAGTGTCGCAAATAACACACTCATTCCTCATATAATAATGTATCACTAATATTGGTTTTCTGAACCGACAGTTGAACACCCCGCATACAACAAGCTAATATTGATCCCAGTTCACTCCCTAAACTAAATATTGGTAGGGTGCAATATGCAATTCGGTTTTTATTTACCTAATCATGGACCGACAGCTCGACCCGAGCCCCTGAAATCTATAGCGCAACTAGGCGATAAATTAGGCTACTATTGCATGGTAGCCGGAGACCATATACTTGTCCCTAAACAGATCGAATCTCCCTATCCTTATACAGTAGGGGGAGAATTCCACGGAGCTGGCAGTGGAGAATATTTTGAACAACTGACGTTATTGACTTATCTTGCGGGAGTTACAAAAAATATTCGCCTGGTACCCAGTGTAATGATTGTCCCATATAGGCCTCCGCTGTTAGCAGCCAAAATGCTCGCTACCCTTGACGTGCTTTCCCAGGGAAGACTTACGCTCGGAGTGGGCGTAGGCTGGATGGAAGAAGAATTTTCGGCATTGGATGCACCACCTTTCTCCGAGCGCGGAGCCGCAACCGACGAATATTTAAGAGCATTCAAAGAATTGTGGGGTAGCGATAATCCAACTTTTAACGGGAAATACTGTCATTTCTCAGATATACAATTTCTACCTAAGCCCCTTCAAATCCCTCATCCTCCTATCTGGGTAGGAGGACAAAGCAAGCCAGCGATACGTAGAGCGGCCCAGTTAGGAAATGGATGGCATCCTGTAGGAGCCATACCGGCTGTACCTCTTGAGCCTGAAGAACTTTCTGAGAATATAGAGGTTCTTCACAACTTCGCTGTATCAGCTGGTAGAAACCCGCAACACTTGGATGTGGCAATGAAAACCCCTTTGTATGATTCGTCTAACTCTGGAGATGGACACAGGAGAAGGTTTTCTGGCACGAATGAAGAAATTCTACAAGACATACAATCCTATTCAGACGTTGGGACGACCCATATAATATTTGATATCCGAGGGGACGACCTGAACCAAGCATTGGAACGACTCGATTGGTTCGCAAGTGATATTATGGCCAACGTCGCCTGATAAATCACTCACTAATTAGCAGTAATAAATATTATTGGTAGGTGTAGATATGAAAGTCCAATTGAATGACGGCATGGAGCTTTTTTACACGATAGATGACTTTACCGATCCCTGGACTACTCCAGAGACTGTCGTCCTCCATCACGGCATGGCTAAAAATCATTCTCTTTGGTACGGTTGGATTCCCATACTCTCCAGAAAATACCGAGTGATACGGTTTGATATGCGGGGCATGGGGCAATCTGATGTGCCCGATGCCGGATATCCTTGGTCAGTAGATAATTTTGCAGTTGATCTTTTAGATCTGGTCAATAAACTTGATCTAAAACAATTTCATCTTATCGGAGAAACAGTAGGGGGATCGATTTCAATGAAATTCGCCACGGAAAATCAAGATAGACTTCTTTCCTTAACAGCTTGTACCTCTCCTACCAGTTTTAACGATCCCCATCATGCTGAAAGTGCTGATTTGATCGAAAGAGAAGGTATAAACGCCTGGGTAGAAAGCACCATAGGTAGAAGACTTGATCCCCAAATCGTAGATCCTGCTTTTACTCGTTGGTACGCGGATCAAATGTGTGCCACAGCTCCCCATGTAGTTAGTGGATTCCAGCGTAACGCGTCAGGGGACCTCCGCCCCCAGCTTAAAGAAGTCAAAACCCCGACTCTCATTCTCGCCGCTGCAAACCTCAGGGAAGAAGTGCTAGGAGATTTTCGAGAAGCCTCAGACATTTTCCCCAACGGCAAGCAGGTAGTATTTCCAGGAGTATACGGATTTGTTCAACATATCTTGCCTGTACCCTGCGCAAGAGTATGGCTGGATTTCGTATCTAAATAGTCTGTAGAGGCTATCCCGACAAGAGTAGAATTATACGGCAAGGAACCACACCAAGAATGGCAAAGATTCTCCAATATTTCACAACTTGGTACCGTGAAACGAAAATCATAGACAAACGGTTTTTAAAGTTTCTTAAATATTATTTAACCCAAGCCAGCTTGGCCGCCGTTGCAATGCTGCTAGTATTAATTTTGGTGGACTCACTAGCGGATGCAGCTCTTGCAGCAGGCCTAGGTGCCAGCGTCGCCATAATATTTATCCACCCTTCAAATCCCTCAGCGCGTTATCGGTCATTAATAGGCGGACATTTTATAGGTATCGCTCTTGGAGCGTTATTTTCAGTATTGATTTTTAGTAGCCCTATCAGCGAATATTTCGCAACCATCCCTTGGCTATCCGATATATGCCTCGGACTATCTGTTGGAGCAATGATTTTAATTATGGCTATAACAAATACAGAGCATCCGCCAGCAGTAGGTATCTTACTCGGAGTAGCTTTACAACCATGGCAATGGACAACATTCCTCGCATTGGTGATTGCCGTATTTATACTTGCCATGATCAGATGGACTTTCCGAGCCTGGCTACGGGACCTTGTTTAGATCACAAGTTTTATAAATAAATTCAGGATATATAGTTCGTAAATAGCATCCTAGAGACGAGTATAATACACCTACGGCATCAATTTAATTGTATCGGGAAAAATATGTTCGATAAAATTCAACACATTGGTTATCAAGTTCGAAATTTAGACCAAGCAATAGCATTCTTCGAGGGGAAATTTGGCGGAGTAAAGACCGGTTCAGGGCAAGCTCAACTTGGAGGCCGTAATGCCTTCATTAAGTTTGGCAATATAGAGGTCGAACTACTTGAACCTCTAAATCACTTGGAGATACCCTCCGGCACATTGAACATGCATCACGTAGGATATTTAGTTTCGGATATATCTGAAGCACGTGAGGAGTTAATGCTCAGGGGATTAAAATTTACATCAGATAAACCCGCAATAAACCATTTATCGCACCAAGTCCTGTGGTTGGACCAATCTAGCACCAATGACTGCATGATACATATCACTCAATTACCCAATAAACCAGTTGATGAAAGCGTCCACTCTGGTTTGCCTATCGACAGCATCATACATGCCGGCTATGTAGTAGATAATTTAGAGGCAGCTGTTGCTTGGTATGTAGAGAAATTTGACGGCGAATATATTGGCGGGGGAATGTCTATAAGGGGTATTAATAACGCCTTCGTAAATTTTGGTAAGGTACAGGTTGAACTCTTAGAACCAAATCATATAGACCAATTACAGGGACATCGCCATCATATGGACCACGTCGGTTATGTAACGAAGAATATACATTCTTGCATATCGGAATCTGAAGACCGTGGTCTAACTATGGGAGAACCTAATCCTAGAACAAACGTGATTAATCAACTCCTTTGCTATTTTGATACATCATCTACTTGTGGTACCAGGATGCATCTGACCCAATTATCTTAAACGACATAGAATAATCGGACCAACCCTTCCGTATTTAGACTTATCAAAGGAGACTATATATTATGGGAAATCTAGAAGTGTTAACTTACGGGTTCGCCCTTTCGTCCGACCAAGGCGCATTTGGATATTCTACTAATTCTTTGTTGACAGCTGGCGGAAACAAAATTCTGATAGACACCGGTCCTTCTTCCAGAAGAAATATGCTTTACCGGGCTCTGGCCGAAAGGAATTTAGGTACAGAAGACATTGATATAGTGATTCTAACTCATCTTCACTGGGATCATTGCCAAAACACAGATTTGTTCCCGAATGCCCGTATTTTAGTACATCCAACTGAATTCGATTATGCTAAAAATCCAAATAGGCATGACCACGCAGCCGCACAATACATGGCGGAGCATATTGCCAAGATGAAAATAGAACTTGTCTCTGAAGGTGACCGGGTGGTAGAAGGAGTGAGCATAGTAGAGACTCCTGGCCATACTAAGGGTCACATTAGTGTCCTGGTGGAAGGGGATCAAGAAAAGTTATTGTTAGCTGGAGACGCTATGCCGGACGGAGGCACCGTAAGTAGAGGGCTACCCTATAATATATTTTGGGATGTATCCGATGCCAGGGAAAGTGTGGAGAAGATGGTCGACATATCCAAAGTCTTTTATCCAGGACATGACAGACCATTTAGATTAGAACAAGAAACCATTAATTATATCCACGGCCCTGAAAACCTGGAGATTTTTAATAGCACCGAAGGCGGAACTACAACATCATTAACATTCACAGTTGGAGCCCATAGACATGTAAACATTGATACTGTACAAAAACCTGCTTAACAGCTGTTTTGTACCCATACTAAATCTGCCGAACTAATCAAGCACACATTAGGTTCAGGCCATATTCAACATGAACACACGCATATTATTGGTAGGAAGAGATCAAAAAAACCTTGAAGGTACGACAAAGATTCTTGAACAGGTCGGGGTCATCGTTACGGGTACTTCTGACGATAGCATAGCCATAGACCTAGTTGGGTCTTCCCAATATGATGCGTTATTGATAAGCAGGGACGTGTCTTTACCGGACCGACGATATATCACTACCCAGGCCAGGAATCTAGACCTTGATATACCCGTAGTTGTAGTGGAAAGTCCTGAAGCAGTACTTATTAGACTCAGACACGCGGGTGTGACCATATGATGCAAAGCAATGCTATACTTCGACAAACTTTTATTAGAACACTAAGATAGATCAATTTACTTTAGGAAGTATTCAGATGGTACGAGCCAATTGGTATAGCCAACACCCCGATGCATGTACCTGCAACCAATGTGAAGAAAAAAAATCGATAAACCGTCAAGCCGGCCGCAAGATCGGCAGGAACGAGAAATGCCCTTGCGGTAGTGGAAAAAAATATAAACGCTGCCATGGGGACTAACGACTCATTTTTTCAATTGCCAACTGGACCTGGTCATGTAATGAATTAATCCCATAAGGAACTACGAAATGAATTACGACACCATCATCGTAGGAGCGGGGTCAGCGGGGTGTGTATTAGCGGCCAGGTTATCTGAAGACAACAGAAAATCGGTCCTCCTCATAGAAGCTGGACCAGATTATCCTGATCCGAATTTATTACCTGAAGAACTGAAATATGATGCTCACCAAGCCGCATCCGAAGAAAACGCTCCACACAATTGGTCATTTTCGGGAACCTCAAGCCCCGAGCGACTCACACCAGTTCACGTTGCAAGGGGGAAAGTGACAGGCGGAACCAGTGCGATCAACCATCAGATATTCCTAAGAGGACTTCCGGAAGATTATGACTATTGGGCAGAGCTGGGGAATGATCTATGGGATTATCAGAAAGTTCTCCCTTATTTTATAAAATCGGAATCCGACCTTGACATTGCTGACGATTTTCACGGATCTCAAGGCCCAATACCTGTACGCAGAAATCCTCCAGAANCTTGGTTACCTCTCCATTCTGCCTTTTACTCAGCCTGCCGAGATCANGGTATACCCTACGACGAAGACATGAATCATCCCGACTCNACCGGGGTAGGAGCNATACCTCTAAATAANCCTGAAGGCATTAGGATGAGTACGTCTTTTACGTATTTGGCACAGGCGCGCCACCGGCTCAACCTAACCGTTAGATCCAACGTGTTGGTCCACAGAATTCTATTCAAAGGCAAGAAGGCCATCGGCTTAAATGTAGAAAGTGAAGGGGAGTTATTCCAGATATTTGGTAATGAGATAATACTTTCTGCCGGAGCTATAGCTTCACCTCAATTGTTGATGCTTTCGGGAATAGGCCCAAAAGCGCATTTAGATTCTCTTGGAATACCNGTGGTNCAAGACCTTCAGGGTGTGGGGAAGAACATGAAAAATCACCCATCCGCATCAATAAGATTTCGTCCCACCGCAGGATACACCCTGAGTCCTGACTCTCCTCGTAACCAGGTTGTGTTACGACACAGTTTTGGTAGCTCAAATACACGAAATGACATTCAAATTCAAACAACTACCTCCGGNCCAATCGGTAAGGAATCCGAGGAAATACGTGTTGGATGCCGCTTAGAACTCCCTCAAAGCGCCGGATGGTTGAAATTAGTTTCCATCGATATAACAATCCAGCCAGAATTAAATTATCAATTCCTTACGGATGATTGGGACCTTCAACGTCTCAGGGAAGCTGTAAGAGGCTCCGTAGAAATATTTGAACATCCAGCCTTCGAAGGGATCATTAACGAACGCATCNCACCCACATCAGAAGAATTATCTGACGACAATAACCTGAACCATTGGCTTAAGAATGATGTCGGAATAGCCGGACATACTTGCGGAACGTGTAAAATGGGGCCAAATACGGATCCTGGTACTGTTGTAGATCAGACATGCAGAGTTCACATGGTGGACGGACTAAGAGTTATAGACGCATCGATCATGCCTGAGATACCACGGGCCAATACTAACGCGACAGTCATAATGATAGCGGAAAGAGCGGCTGATTTGATCACTCAGACCNATTGAACCCTTTAAATTGATTAACCTGNTNACAGNANCTTGGGCTTGANAGACAGATANATAAGAGCCGACGTTTCTAATATTCAAGAACTCGAAAATAACAGCANATGCAAGGNATAGAAATGCAAGAAATAAAAAACATGCGTCTTATCTCACACCATGATCTAAATGGATTTGGCAATATCGGTGAAGGTATCCATTTACATCAAACTAATGACGGTAAACGTATCCTCTATATGGCTCATGAAAGTGCTCCTAAGGACATTACTGGAATAGACGTTTCCGACCTCCGTAACCCAAAAATGTTAGTCCAAACTGACCTAGNATACCCTCACCTGAGATCAAATTCTTTATCAATAATCGACGACATAATGTTAGTCGCATACCAGTCACTAGAGCCTGGACAAGCTGGAACTGGGATGGGCATATTTGATATCGGCAATCCTGAAGAACCCAAGAGAATAGGATTCTTGGATACTACAGGCCCTTACTCACGAGGTTGCCATTGNCTGTGGTGGGTAGACGGCCCTTACGCTCACCTATCGACAGGCTCCGCAGATTTTCAGCCTAGGGATCAAAAAGACGATCAATTCTACATGATAGTAGATGTAGAAAATCCGGAGAGNCCGGTGGAAGCGGGGCGTTGGTGGGTCCCAGGAACGCGTGAAGGGGATGATGAACCTATGCCTAAAAGGCATCCACAGTTCGATTCGGGCCACCGCTTGCATAATGCTAACGTGTATCCGGAGCGTCCCAATAGATCATANGCAGCCTATATGGATTCCGGAGTAGCTATACTGGATATTACGGACATTTCCAGACCTGGCCTGATTAGTCATATCAATTACGCACCACCTTTTCCCGGATTCACTCATACCGTACTCCCACTTTTTAATAGGGATCTCATGGTAGTAACACAAGAGTCTGTTCGAGACGGCGGCGAGGATTATCCTAANTTAATCTGGTTGATGGACATTCGGGAGGAAACCAATCCTGTGATAATTAGCACCTTACCCATGCCTGAAACGAAAGATTTTTTTGGTCGACCAGGCAGATTTGGTGCCCACAACATATATGAGAACCAACCCGGTCCTACATGTTTCTTCTCTGACACGTTAATATTTGGAACATTTTTCAATGCTGGTCTCCGTGTTTTCGATATTTCGAATCCGTTTCAGCCATCAGAGGTCGCTTACTTCATACCAGAAGCTTCTAAGCCAAACGTACCGGTAGGAATTAACGACGTTTATGTAGATGAAAATGCTATTCTCTACGTAGTAGACCGTAATGAAGGCGGATTGTATATTTTAGAGCTTACTTTGTAGAGTCGAACCAATAGCGCGATTGAATATATATACATCTCGAAACCGTAACTGATCTGAAATGTTTTTGGGCTATTATTAAGGTGATGGAACCCCAGATATTGATCCAACTCTTCAAACGGATCCGGAAATTTCCGGCCCTAATTATTATCTTATGGCTGGTGAGCCTAGTGGCTACCAGCGTCATTACTGACGTCAGCCACAATCGAACTCACGGCGTAGTCAATTACCCTGAAACACAATCAATATATTCAAATTTCACCACGTGGATACCAACATCAACCTTCTTGAATTGGTCCAACAATATCGGCCCATATTTGGATAACGATAATTATTTTCTATCTGGGTTCACCTGCACCGGGAGTATGTTACCTCTGTTAGACTGCGGGGACGAAGCAATCTTTTTAAGACCACCATTCCCACGACACATTTCCAAGAATGATGTAGTTTCATTTACTTCTTATAAAGATTGTCAAAAACCAGGCCCTAACCTAATCTCAAAAGCCCATCGGGTAGTGGATATTAATTTTCGTAAGAACATGCGAACTTACACAACAAAAGGAGATGCTAACAATGTCGCTGATCCCTGCCAAATCACCAATAGTCAAATAAACGGGGTCTTAATAGGGATAAAGAAAGGATCCCGACCTAAAGACGTCAAGAACGCGTCAGAATTTCACGTGTTGAAGTTGACCATAATTGAGCTTGACCGGAAATACGCGAAATTATTGAAAGATTTCAAATCTCAGATTTCTAAGCAGGAGATCATATCCCAGAACTACCAAAATTCACTAGATTATTATCTAAACGGCCAAGCTCCTTATGAAGATATGCTCAATGCCTACGATTTGTTAAACGAAGGGTTTCAAGACTTATATGCAAAAAAACGGGCATTGGATAACGTAGGTATTGAAATCAATAGAGCCATCAATCAACGAGATAGGCTCTACAATCAACTTATTCACGGCTGAATACTAACGAAAATATATTTTAGAATTATTCTTACCCTTTATGACTACTGAGCCACAAATCCGATACTTTATCTACTCTCATAAACTGAACATCATCGAAAGTATTTATATAATTAATTAACTTCTCTAGCATCAGTAATCTGCCTGGTCTACCTATGTATTGGGGATGCATGGTTAAATTAAAAGATCTACCAAATTTGTAAAGCCCTTCGAATTCCGCAGCCCATGTGATATATACTTCCTCTGGATTGCGCATAGGACCTAATCTGTTGGCAGACGGAGCATACACAAAATTTGGTGCGTCATCTAAAACCCAGTGTATAGGTACTTCAACCAACCTACCATTAGCCGACTCAGATTCTATGAAGTACGGCGCATCGTCACCCATCATGCTGCTATCATATTTAAAGTTATATCTCGATAACAATTCGAGAGATATAGAACTAAGTTCCCAGCTTGGTGAGCGATACCCAATAGGAACTGTCCCAGTTATATCATTCAAGATATTTATGCCCTTTTTCAGAACGTCCTCTTCTTCACACTTTGACATAGTCGCAGGCGCCTCATGCATGTACCCATGATGACCAATTTCGTGTCCACGATCAAAAATTTCCTTAACTAGATCTGTATGTGTCTCAGCTACAAATCCGGGAACATAAAAACTAGATTTGATATCGTACTTATCTAACAAATCTAATATCCTAGGAGTGGCTATACTCGGTCCGTATTCCGCCATAGACATCAAACTAGGAAAATCGGCATACGAAGGATCGCGCCTGATCCACGAAGAAACTCCATCTAAATCGAACGTTAGCATCGCAACACATTTAATTTCTCCTGGCCATATCCCCGACATAAATACCTCCTGCCCTTCCATGATTAGTTTTAGGGTTGCCTAAAACTACTGATAATGTACCGGAAAATGTAACAAATATTTAACACCTTAGTAATCATTATTTAACACCTAAGTTTAAATATTACATGTCAGTACTAACAATAGCTTAGAAACCATCTAGGTAGGAGAGACAAATAATTATGAACAATGGAGATATCGCCTGGATTTTAGCATCCTCAGCTCTGGTATTATTGATGACCCCAGGGCTCGCATTTTTCTACGGTGGCCTCGTGAGACCCAAAAATGCTGCTGCTACCGTTATGCATAGCTTCATGGCTATAGGAGTGGTCGGAGTAGTTTGGGTATTGTGGGGGTACAGCTTAGCCTTTGGTCCAGACCTGGGTGGCATGGGAATAATTGGAGATCTAAGCTGGTTTGGACTAGCAGGAGTCAGTGCAACTGAAGCAGGCCCTTACGCTGATAATATGCCTCACCAGCTTTTCATGATTTTCCAAGCAATGTTCGCTATTATCACACCCGCGCTTATCACGGGTGCATTTGCTGAACGAATGAAATTCGGAGCCTACTTAGTATTCATCATATTATGGGTAACTGTAGTCTACGCTCCAGTGGCTCACTGGGTATGGGGTGGTGGATGGCTCGGCGACGTAGGAGCACTGGACTTCGCCGGTGGAACGGTAGTACACATCAACTCTGGTATCGCCGCATTAGCCGCAGCCTTAATAGTTGGCAAACGTCTTGGATTCACAGGTAGCGCTACAACACCGCACAACGTGCCTATGGTAGTACTGGGAGCAGGACTCCTGTGGTTCGGATGGTTTGGTTTCAATGCCGGAAGCGCTTTAGCCGCTGACGGTACGGCCGTAAATGCATTCGTTGTAACCAATACTGCCGCCGCCGCTTCAGTAGTCACCTGGGTGATTGTTTCCTGGATAGTTGGTAAAAGGCCAAGCGTAATAGGTGCAGCCACAGGAGCCGTAGCTGGATTAGTAGCTATCACTCCGGCTGCCGGTTTCGTTGGCCCCATGCCTGCCCTTATAATTGGAATAGGAGCCGGTATAATTTGCTACCTGGCTGTGGAACTACTACTCAAACTCAACATTGATGACGCTCTCGCAGTTTTCGGAGTACACGGTATTGGAGGGGTGTGGGGTGCCCTGGCTACTGGTTTATTTGTCGGAATAGGATTCGGAACATTAGAAGTCGGTCGAGGAGAACAAGTCCTAAACCAGATAATCGGAATCGTAGCGACATTAGTTTGGTCATTTGTTGCAACCTCAGTTATACTGCTAGCGATCAAGTTCACCATTGGTCTAAGAGCTGAGCAAAGTGATGAGGAAGCCGGGTTAGACCAATCAATCCATGGAGAGGAAGCCTACACCAGTTAGGCCTTCAAACGGGTCATTAATCAGAGCAGCTCGTTTATGACGAGCTGCTCTCTTTGATTAAAACCAATATATCCCTCCTTAGGAGGATTCAACTATGACGAATAGATCCAGCGAGGAGAAAGAGTACGTACTAAGGACTGCTCGCGATAACGACGTCGAATTTATACGTCTATGGTTTACTGATATTCTTGGTCAACTAAAAGGGTTTGCCCTAAACGTAGATGACCTAGAAGATGCCATAGAACGAGGAGTGGGGTTCGATGGATCAGCAATAGAAGGTTATGCTCGCATAGAAGAAAGCGATATGAGGGCATTACCCGATCCGACAACTTTCGCGTTGCTACCCTGGAGACCTCGTCAAAACGCTGTAGCCAGCATGTTTTGTGATATCCAAACACCATACGGAGAACCATTTCCAGGCGATCCACGCCAAGTTCTGAAACGAAACTTGGCAAATTTAGCCCAACTAGGCTACACATATTACGTTGGACCGGAATTAGAATTTTTTTACTTCCAAGATAACCAAAATACCGAACCATTAGATAGTTATGGTTATTACGATCAATTGTCTAGTCAACCAGCAGCTGACTTAAGGCGTAACACGGTATTAAACCTATCTGAAATAGGGATCCCTGTTAAATACTCTCACCATGAAGGAGCTCCGGGTCAGCACGAAATAGATTTGCAATACACGGACGCTTTAACCATGGCCGATAGCGTCATGACTGCCAAATTAGTTATCAAAGAATTAGCCCAGCTATCCGGAGCCTACGCTTCATTTATGCCCAAACCAATTACCGGTGTTAACGGATCCGGCATGCATGTTCATCAATCTCTTTTCCAAGGAAATACAAATGCATTTTTCGATGCCGATGATCCTCAACACCTATCGTTAACTGGTAGACAATTTATAGCGGGCCTAATTCGTCATGCACCTGAGATATCTTTGGTAACCAACCAATGGGTAAATTCTTATAAACGTCTAGTACCCGGATTCGAGGCTCCAGTATATGTTTCGTGGGATCACCAAAATCGTTCAGACCTCATTCGTATACCTGCATACAAACCTGGATTTGACAACTCTATACGAGTCGAATATAGAGCGCCAGACCCCGCCTGCAATCCATATCTAGCGTTTAGTGTGCTGTTAGCAGCCGGAATTAAAGGAATTCAAGAACAATACCCTGTTCCTCCGCCAGTTGAAGGTAATATGTTCAGAATGTCTCAAGAAGAACTGAGTGTACGGGGAATTTCCAGTCTTCCCGGTACACTAGGTGAGGCTATATCACTAGCCGAACAAAGTGATCTGATACGAGAGACGTTGGGGGAACCGACTTCTTCTAGTTTAATCAGGAATAAACAAATAGAATGGGACAAATACCGCGCCACTGTTACTGATTACGAAATAAGAAATTATCTGCCACAACTTTAAAACCCAAACTAGGTAAAGATTTGATAGAGATCAAACTAGTTTTCAGGTCAATTAAATTTATTCATTGCCCTGTCGAGGCTTTCTTCCAAAATGCATTCTGTAGTCAGGATCGCCCGATCAACCACTTCATCGACGACCGGCTCCTCCTCTTGAGAAAATCGGTCTAATACATGGGTCACAAAATTGCTTTCGGGATCTGGACGCCCGATCCCTATCCTTAATCTGGGAAAATCTACTGTATTCAAACAATCTATAATGGAACGAATGCCGTTATGCCCCGCATCAGACCCAGCTGCCCGTAAGCGAAGTTTTCCCATAGGTAAAGCCATCTCATCATAAATCACTAATA
>PAMF01000071.1 GCA_002707185.1 Chloroflexota bacterium
TTCTAACCAACAAGTCGGTATACCAACCGATCATCGGGCATTCTACGATATCATGCGAAGGCTTAAGGTAATGTTTAACCTTAACATTGACCTCTCCGAACTAAAAACATTGGGGGACAACGAATCAGATAAACTCAAGTCCTCACTAGACCGGATCGCAAACAATAATTCAGAGGCCAAGGATATCATTGACAAGGCCCGATTGGATTTCAGTTACACTCCGTTCCCAGAATCGACAGATATTAACCCCGATTTAGACCATACGCTACAAGACATTCTAGGTGAACAATCGGATTCAACAGACAACCCCGGTAATTAAATTTTAGGAGCGTAGGTAAGCTATGGAAGTGCATGTTTATACCAACCCTGGTTGATTCAGCTGCAGGACGTTAGAAGAATTTCTAACGTCTAATGGTGTCCAGTATGAACACCACGACTTAGCTACAGATCAACCAGCACGAGATTACCTAGAGAACAAGGGAGTTAAGGCAGTCCCAGTTACAGTAATCGATGATGATGAAGTTATCATTGGGTATTATCCTCGTAAATTGATACCTGCCTTGAATTTGACAATTGAACCAGATCTCTCTGGCAAAACGAATTGGCTCTCAGAAAAATATAACGCTATTATTCAAGCTACAAATCGAGCGACCCTCCAGCTTTCCAGTGAACAGTTGCAGCAGATGGTTGCGTGGAGACCCGAAACCCTGAGGGATACCATCATGCATATTCTTTCCTTCCCGGAACTTGCATGGAGAAGCCATGAGCACGGCAGCATGAGTACGGACGATATGAAAGCCTGTAAGGATCGTTTGCAACATATAGTAGCACCCGCCAGCATAGCTGAATACGGAGATCAAGTCCGACACGATGTGACCGAATTTTTGAGTAGTGGAAAAGATGAATCATTTGATAGAGTGGTCCCTGCTCATTACGGAGGAGAGGTAACCGTTGTCGAACTACTAAACATAATTCTGAGCCACAGCACCCACCATTTAAAGCAAGTTTACTGGTTTATGGAAACTGAGCTCGGAGTAAAGCCCGAAAACCCTGCTTCCCCTAAAGATTTCGAAGGGATCATCACACCCGAAAAACTTATTTAATATTAAGTTTCATACATAGGTAATACTGCAGGTACTAGATGTATCTAGCATCTGCAGTATTACCTATCGATTTTGCATCATACTAAGAGGGTATAGGTGCGAAATCAGCGGACATCATCAAATAAGTTTTCTGGGAATCAATTAAGTCATGTACCCTCGGTATATACTTACCAGTCCACTCAGGGTCTTTAGCGACGTTTTCTTTCGCTATTTTCATATGCTTCTCATCGTCAAAAGCCCAAATATGAACCACCTGATTTAACTCTCCAATGTCGCTATAATACCAGCCTGCAAGCTTAACCCCGTGTCGTTTTCTAATTGGTAAAGCCAATTCTCTCACAGCATCCATGTACTCTTGGGTTTTGCCAGGTTTCAATGTATACATTCTGAAATCATAAATCATAAATTCACCTCAAATTATTAAAGTTTCAAACCACAGAGATGCACAGCCTACCCACCGCCACCTTTTACCTCTAGACTCGGATGAGTCATATCCTCTGGATCAAGTAATTGGTCCAATTGATCATCGGATAACCCAGTTCTAATCTTTGCTACTTCACGAATGGTTTGACCAGATCCAGATGCCTCTTTAGCAATAGCAGCCGCTGCGTCGTACCCTATAGCAGGTGACAAAGCCGTACCTAACATTAGACCTTTCTCAACCATAGCAGGCCCAGTTGAAGTCGCTTGAATTCCTTTAACGCATTGATCCGCAAAATTATTGGCAGACGTAGAGAGCAACTCAATTGATTGTAAAATGTTAAAAGCTGCAACTGGCATCATAGTATTCAACTCAAAATAACTTCCTTGACCTGCCAAAGCAACAGTAGCGTCGTTACCAAAAACTTGGACTGCCACCTGGATAACAGATTCCGAAATCACAGGATTGATTTTCCCAGGCATTATTGAACTCCCAGGTTGCACTTCAGGTAATAGAATTTCTCCCAATCCTGCTCGTGGCCCGCTCCCGATAAATCTAATATCATTGGCAATTTTATGTAAACTGATAGCGACAGTTCGTAATTGACCACTAGCCTCTACTAAAGCATCCAACGTTGACTGAGCTTGAAAATGGTTCGTGGTTTCTCTGATGGTCACGCCACTTGTATCAGATATTATTTTGCAAGCCCGTTGAGAAAATTCGGGATGAGTATTAACACCAGTACCAACGGCAGTCCCTCCTAAGGCAACTTCTGCCAAGGCGTCCTGAGCTCTCCCCAGACGCTTTATACTATTTTCCGCTTGTCCTGAAAATCCGAGAAATTCCTGTCCCAATCTTACAGGAGTCGCATCTTGCAGATGAGTTCGCCCAGTTTTAATAATTGGCCAGAATTCTTCAGATTTTTTTCGAAGCTCCGATTCCAAGTTTTTTAGCGCTGGAATCAAATCTTCCTTGATCGCTAATAACGCGGCCAAATGTATGGACGTTGGGATAACATCGTTTGAAGACTGACCTAGATTAACGTGGTCATTTGGGTGGACCAGTCTAGAGCCTAGATCACCACCCATTAATTGGGATGCCCTATTAGCGATGACTTCATTAGCGTTGGTATTAGTCGATGTCCCTGACCCAGTCTGAAAAATATCTAAAACAAAATGGTGATCTAATTTACCATCTATGACCTCTTGTGCAGCTCCGTCAATAGCACCTCCAATATCCTTGTCCAAGACATCCATTTCCATATAGGCTCTTGCAGCTGCCTGTTTTACCAAGCCCAAAGCTCTGATAAAAGTGCGAGAAAACCTGAGGCCACTTATCGGGAAATTCAATACAGCTCTCATGGTTGAAGCACCATAGAGCGCATCAACTGGAACCTCCATTTCCCCCATAGAATCTTTTTCTGTTCTTACATTATGGGAAGCCATTTACTTGCTGTCCTCCTGAAAAGTATGAGTTTTGATTTTAACTTTTAAATAAATGATTTGACAGAGATTAATTCACAGGATTCTAATTACAAATGCCATATATAACTAGCCCGAGAGACTACCAGATTTCGTCCATCATAGTCTCTAAGTCACTTACATCTTGTACAGGTCTAATATTTCGGTGCAAAGCGAAATCAGTCATAGCGTCCTCTGCGATAGTTCGTATACCATCTCGAGGCACCCCAACGTCTCGCAACCTAGTCGGCATCCCCAAGTTACTATATATATCGCTGACTCTGCATGCCGCAGCTTCAGACGTTGTTTTGTCTTCGTTTGGAGATTCAGACACTCCTAAAATATGTCCCAATCTCGATTGACCGGTACAGTTATAATCAACATTGAACCTCATACCTGGAGCAGTCAGAATAGAATACGCTGACCCATGGTCACATCCTGGGTACCTAGCGTCCAAAGAATGAGCTAATGCCGTAACTACACCAGTCGCAGACCCTGTGAATCCGCTATCAGAGGCCCTATTATACATATACGAAGCAGCGCACAGATTGATACGGGCTTGACCATTCTCCGGACTCGATTTAATCCGGTGCATATTATCCATCAAAATAATTAGAGACTGCCGCAAATCTCCTTCAGCCAAAACATTCAAATTGACGGATTGCAATCCCGCCAAGACTCCGCTCAATAAAGATCCCGACGAGCTAATGCACAGTTCTAGAGGAGCCGTAAGTAAAGCCTCCGAATCCCAAAACACTACTCCAGGACGAGTTTTAGGATCAAATAACTCCAACCTATGTCCCGTTTCAGAATCAATCACAGCTGTTCCTGATCGATTCGTAGCGGTCGTTGGAGTAGTCACTATCACAATATTGGGCAACTTAGGCTTCATCAATCTTGGACTTACAGGGGGTTGGCCCTCGGGATATTTAGTGCAGTGATCCTTAAGATTTCCACCTTCAGCTAATAAAATGGTTATAGCCCTAGCAGTAACAACCGCGCTACCGCCACCGATCGCAATAATGACATCAGGGTTTAATTCATTAGCCATCGAAACCCCATCTAATACCGTTGTGGAAGGAGACCCCGATTTAACGCCGTCAAATAGTCCTNCTAATTTATCGCCAAGGATGTCCTTGANCAAAGTTGGAATATGAGTTTTGTGGGCCACAGTTTGACCACAAACCACCATCACTCTAGCTCCCTTGAGCCGATCCACTTCCTCTGATAATTTATCCAAAACAGAGTATCCTCCATGGATTCTACAGGGAGTACTCTGATGGCGAAAAACTGTGGTCACCATTCGATCTACACCTACGTTTTTTGATAAAACATACCATACATTAGCCTACTACACCTTTAGAAATTAACAAAACTTTTCTGACATANTCTAATCTTTAGGAAGAAAATCACTACGAATNGTAACAAAACAAAGAGATGGAATATAAACATGGTATACAATNTCAAAATCAGCCTAAATACTTCGAGTTTNNTAGGCCAATCGA
The DNA here is from genome assembly GCA_002707185.1 of Chloroflexota bacterium. The sequence goes on from PAMF01000071.1 coordinate 4,490, forward strand.
GTATTGAATGGGTACNAGGTTTTTANCAGAAATACAAAACCAGNCATTCAATATTAATGCCCTAAAGCTTAGTATTAATTAAAGGACACAGATTGACTCAGGACATCTCACANATAAAACGTTACCGCAGTCAAAGCCTTCAGCTGCTCGACAAATCATTATCTGTTTTGAGATCAGGAAGGTGGTCGCAAACTGAAGAACTTTTATGGGGAAGTTTGATGTTAGCAGTCAAAAGCCATGCCCTATGCAATGGAAAAACCATATCCAAAGAAGAAACCGCACAGAATTATGCCTACGAGATTGGGATAGAGAGCAACGAACGAACAATAAGAGAAGCTTTCAAACAATTGTCTGGATTTTCTGACACATTGGAACGTGTACAAGACGAACGGACGCGGCTGGACTATTTGTTTCTATTGTTGGATGATGTCAGTGCCGGAGTAGAAAAAATTTGGGATCTGATAGAGGAAATTACATTCAACAAAGATTTCCAATCAGGCGAATCGGAACAATATGACCTATAACTTTAATTCTGAACTGAACTTAACAGGCAAAGTAGTCGTCCAAACTCATGGCTGCAAACTAAACCAATCTGATAGTGAAACTATAGCCCGTCAATTTTCTGAGGCCGGTTACGAACCAATCGAATCAGTAGCTGATGCAGATGTTTATGTACTCAACACCTGTACCGTTACTGCAAACGCCGATGCTAAAGCCCGCCAGGCCTTGCGGGCAGCAAGACGCATTAATCCTAATGCAATCATAGTTGCCACGGGTTGTTACCCACAGCGAGCAGCTGAAGATCTACAAAAGCTAGATTGTGTCTCTCTGGTGATAAACAACACGACAAAACACGATCTAGTCACTAAAACAATTAAATTACACCAACAAAGTTCCGACCGTCAGTCTAGGAGACCACAGGCACCTTCCAGTCTCTCAGTCTCGAGCCAATCTGACACAGAAACTTCAGGTATTTATCGGACTCGAGCTATGTTAAAAATACAGGAAGGCTGCAACCAAATATGTGCCTACTGCATAGTCCCGAAAGTCCGTGGTAGGGAAAGAAGCATAAGCCCCGAAGATTTGATAAGCCAAATAATAGATTTTCAAAACCACGGTTACCAAGAAGTAGTTTTAACTGGCACTCAATTGGGATCATATGGTTTTGACCTAGCAAGGATGAATTTAACGGGTCTCATAAAGCGGATATTATCGGAAACCACTATCCCCCGTATCAGAGTATCGTCTCTTCAACCACAAGAAATCACTCCTGGCTTATTATCTCTCTGGGACGACTCGAGACTATGCCCTCATTTTCATATCCCTTTGCAAAGTGGGGCTAACCAAATACTACAGGATATGCGCCGTAGGTATACAACTCAGCAATTCGCACAATCTGTTGACCTAATACGATCCCATCTTAACGAACCGAGCATAACAACAGATTTGATAGTGGGGTTCCCCGGAGAAGACGAGTTTTTTTTCAACCAAACACTTGGATTCATTGAGCATATCCAATTTAGCGACATGCATGTGTTCCCGTATTCAAGACGACCAGGCACCTCAGCTTACTATTATAAAGATTCCATAGACTCACAGACCAAAAAAGCACGAACCAAATTGGTTCTAAACCTCGCTCAACAACAATTCAACGATTTCAGGCAGAGTCAAATAAGCACAATCAGACCTGTATTATGGGAATCGCGAGGCAAAGGTTCGAGTTCAAGTGTCTGGAGCGGGTTAACGAACAACTACATTCGCATTTACACCGAAAACCCATCGGACTTAACAAATCAAATCACGGATACCAATTTATTGGGATTAGGTCCGAAGGGAATGATAGGTGAAGTTAAAAGGTAGTTCAGCACACTAGCCAATTACATGCTTATGTCACCCAATCTGTCTCGATCTCGCTACTAAAAAAGACCTGTAGAACAGGTCTTTTTGAATCTCTTGCGATCGGTGTAACAATTAACATCCTAGAATTCTACGGGCCTTAAATATGTGTTTTCTCCTCTTCTCTCCAGATACCCAGCCTTAGGCTGTTGCCCATGGGCAAACACTAGCAACCAACCTTGCTTCTCNGCATCTGATAAAACATCCCTTTTTTGTTGCAAAGTTTCTTCAGGAGAATCGTCGAAGGCCGATATTACCCCTAGATTCAAGTGGTGGTGAGTAGGAACCAAGTCTCCCAAATANAGTATCCTCTCNCCACCGTGGGTAAACATTACCATTTGGTGCCCTTTGGCATGACCATTAGTCAATATTACATTCAGACCTGGCAATATTTCTTGATCACCATCTACAAACTCTAGTTGCCCACGTTCTTCAATTGGTAGAAAATTTTNATCTCTATGGTTACCAAAGCATCTTTCATTCGGGTGGATGGCGTCTTCCCAACAAGACCTTTGAACATAATAAGTAGCTTTGGGGAATGTAGGCACCAGATTNCCGGACCGGTCTAATTTTGTACAGCCACCACTATGGTCAAAGTGTAGATGAGACAAAATTACTGCATTTATATCTTTCGGCGTTAACCCAACCCCTTTCAANCCCTTCAGTAATCTACTAGGGACTAATCCAAGAGTTTCTTTGTCATTCGCGTTTTCTTTCGCTCCAACCCCAGTATCTACGAGAACATTTTTACCGCAAACCTGTAATAGAAGACAATTCAAGCCAAGAGAGATTCGATTTTTTCTATCGGTCGTTACATTACTCTCCCAAGCCACTTTAGGGACTGGACCGAAGATCGAGCCTCCATCTAATTTTAAAACACCATCGTTGATTATCTTAATCGCTGTAGACATCATGGATTAGTTACCTCCTAGTAGTCGTAGGTGCCGACCCAAATATTTTATTGAATCCTGGGCCGATTTCTTTGGTCTGTTTCCAGCATATGTTTATCAAGATGCGGGTATAAGACTCCGTAACCCTTTCGTTTAAAAATAAGTAACATTAAGACCAATTTCTTAAACTTTTTTNAAAACTCGGCCAANCCGTTATAGTTAACTAGAGACTTTTACTGTGTAGCAAAGATACAGNGAGTTAGTAACCACAACAAGGCCTAAACTAGTGTTTTTGGTTTTATTTTTTAAAAATTTAAAAAAAAACCAATAATTGACATTAAGTTTTATGTAAAAAACTTGAATTCCAGCATATGGATAAGGTAATCTATCTCGCGGACATATAGATGTTTAGTATTATTTTTTCAATATGGTCAGTTAATATGAAGGTGTTAATCTGCCTTAACACCTTCGCAATATTCAGGGGACGGTCAGTTGCAATGGCCGTTCCCTTTTTTATTTGAGAGCCATTCAACTAAGTATCCTTCACAAAACAGAACAACCAGAAGTAACCAATAATTAGCGTTGCTTTGGACTAAGACGTGGGTTGGATCAAGGAAAGCATGGTTCAGCACAAGAGCACCGGCATGCTTCAAAATGTGGTATCACTCAGACCCCTTGTTCAGCCTATAACGATTTTAAGAAACCTGACGTAAAGCGACTTGTAACCGATCTATTACCCGTTGACGCCCCATAACTTCCATGATCTCGAACAAGGGCGGAGTGGCCGTACGCCCAGTGATAGCCACTCTTAAGGATCCAAATGCTTGCCGAATTGCAAATCCGTGGTTATCACAGCCACCTCGTAGGGTTCTCTCCAATTCAGTACCCGTAAAGTCATCTAATTGCATTATCAGATCTGAGCAGAGGGTTAAGAAACCCCTTGTTATATCCCGGTCGCCGCCTTTACCACATAATGCGTCCAGATCGTATTTAGGATATTCTTCCAGAAAGTAGGAAATCATATCGGCGGAGTCATTCAGAGTCTTAAGCCGCTCTTGGATCAAAGGCACTATCGTTAGCAAGTAATCTCTACTCACTGGCAGCATGCCACAATCTAAATCTCTCTCCAAGAACGGCATAACGTTGTCCACTAATTGATCCGCCGTAAGTTCCCTGATATACAAGCCGTTCATCCATTGCAATTTCTCAATATCAAATATCGCTGCTGGTTTTCCGACTCTCTTTAACTCAAAATTATTAACAAGGAATTCGTTTGTCATCACTTCTGTATGATCGTCAAATGACCAACCCAGTAAAACCATAAAATTCTTTACCGCATCACTCAGGAATCCATCATCTCTATACTCCAAAATAGATGTTGCCCCATGACGCTTAGACAGTTTCGATCTATCGGGTCCAAGAATCATTGGAAGGTGTCCAAACTTGGGGGGATCAAATCCAAGAGTACGGTAAAGATTAATGTGTCGTGGAGTACTTGAAAGCCATTCTTCAGCCCTCAAAACGTGGCTGATATCCATACAATGATCATCCACAACTACCGCTAGGTGATAGGTGGGAAAGCCATCAGATTTCAATATGATGAAGTCATCCAATAAGTGGTTTTGCCATTCCACTTTACCCCTTATCAAATCGTCCACCATTGTTATCCCTTCACTAGGCATAGCGAATCGTACTACTGGCTTCAGGTCAGTTTGTTGAAGAGACTCTAATTCAGATTTACCGAGGCCTCGACAATGCTGATCGTAAGAAGTATCAAATTTTTGACTTTGTCGTTCCTTCCTGACTTCGTCTAATCTCTCTTTAGTACAGTAACAGCGGTATGCATCTCCCTGGGATATCAAACGGTTAGCCGCCTCGTCGTATAGTTCCAAGCGTTCAGATTGAAAATAAGAGCCATATGGGCCACCGATCCTGGGCCCCTCATCCCAATCTATATTCAACCAATCCAAGCCTTCTAAAATACTATCAACCGCCCCAGGCACTAGCCGTTCCTGATCAGTATCTTCAACCCTTACAATGAAATCACCTCCATTGTTTCTAGCAAATAACCAGTTAAACAGGGCCGTCCTGATATTACCTATATGTGGATGTCCTGTTGGGCTGGGAGCATATCGAACTCTGATCCTTTGCGACAAAATCGAATCCCCTAACTAAGAATTATTACTTCAAATAAGAGCCTGTCACGAATTCCAGTCGAACTCCTGAGAATTAATTGGCAATCAATTCTGATTCCGTTGCACTCGAGCCCACGTATCTCTTAGCGAGACCGAACGATTGAATACCAGCCTACCGGCAGCGTATTCTACTGTATCCACTACGAAATACCCTTCTCGTTCAAATTGGTATATATCACCACCCGCGGCGTTAGCCAAGCTACTCTCAACACGAGCATTTTCAATAACAGACAGAGAATTACTATTAATGCCATCGGCTAGTTCGTTAGACGAAGTATCATCGGAAGTGGCGTTTTCCTCAAATAAATAATCATACAACCGGATTTCTACTGGTATCGAATCTTGTTCTGAAACCCAGTGAATGGTCCCTCTAACTCGACGGCCATCTGGGGTAGTGCCTCCTCGAGATTCAGGGTCATAAGTACAATGTACCTCAATCACCTCCCCCGTTGCGGGATCTCTATCTACACCTACACAGGTAATGAAATATCCATACCTGAGCCTGACCTCTGAACCTGGAGATAGTCTATAGAACTTTCGAGGAGGATCTTCTAAAAAGTCTCCTTGATCAATAAATAATGTGCGACCAAAGGGGACGAACCGGGTCCCCTCTTCTGGCTTCTCTGGATTATTCACAGCTTCAAGCAGCTCTGTTTCACCTTCTGGATAATTATCAATTACTACTTTTAATGGCCTGAGAACTCCCATTACTCTTGGGGCATTTTGATTTAGATCTTCTCTCAAGCAATGTTCTAATAAGGCAACGTCCACAGTTGTATCACGCTTCGCCACACCAATCCGATCACAAAAATTACGAATGCTTCTGGGAGTGTAACCTCTCCTTCTCAGCCCTGACAGAGTAGGCATACGAGGGTCATCCCATCCAGATACCAGACCCTGCTCAACTAAATAACGAAGTTTGCGCTTGCTTAAAACTGTATGAGATATATTAAGCCTCGCGAACTCAATTTGCTGAGGATGGTAAACGTCAAGCGCCTCTATAAACCAATCATATAACGGCCTATGATCTTCAAATTCCAACGTACATAGCGAATGCGTAATTCTCTCTATGGAATCTGACAATCCATGAGCAAAGTCATACATAGGATAAATACACCACTTGTCTCCCGTTCTTTGATGCTCAACCTTCCTGATCCTGTAAAGCGTCGGGTCTCTCATGTTTATGTTAGGGGACGACATATCAATTTTAGCCCTCAACACATGTTCGCCGTCAGAGAATTCCCCAGCCCTCATACGGTAAAACAACTGCTGATTTTCCTCCACAGACCGGTTCCTGTATGGGCTGTCTTGCCCAGGAGATGTCAGGGTACCACGATTAATCCGAATTTCTTCGGCAGTAAGGCTATCAACGTAGGCTTTACCTAGATTTATAAGTTGTATGGCAAATTCATAAAGTTCGCTGAAATAATCTGATGCAAAATACAGGTGGTTTGCCCAATCAAACCCGAGCCATTTGACATCTTCCTGGATCGACATCACAAATTCATCGTCTTCTCGACTAGGATTAGTATCATCAAATCTGAGATGGCAGGCAGCGTTGTCATTCTCATCTGCTAGCCCGAAGTTTAAACAGATAGACTTAGCGTGGCCTATATGTAGATAGCCATTCGGTTCCGGAGGGAATCTTGTTACTATTCTCCCCTGAAATTTACCGCTCTTTATATCGTCCGATATAGTATTACGGATAAAATCTGACGAGCTATTAGAATCTATTGTTACCATTTTTATTGTTTGTAATAGTGCTGATTCGTAGAGATTGAGGGCTATTTTATCACAGGGGGCAATTATCTTATTAATTAAATCGGCATCTATATTTTGAATGGGGATATTAACGTATATGCAGATATATTAACCGTACCGAATACGTCAGATGGACCTAAGGACCCTTACAACGGTCCACTACTGTTTGCAGTTCATCCGGCAAATTTGACCGGAAATCCATATGCTCAGACGTTAGAGGATGTGTAAATCCAAGATGATTAGCATGAAGAAATTGGCGGTTAAGTACCGAATTATCCTTTCCGTATAGTCGATCCCCTACCAACGGATGACCTAGATATGCCAAATGGACTCTTATCTGATGAGTCCTCCCACTATCCAAATATACTTGCAGAATTTCGTAACTACTGAGACGTTCAATCACCTTATAATTAGTTCTCGAGGCCCGACCTTCCTTAAGAACAGCCATTTTTTTTCGATTCCTGGGATCTCGACCAATCGGCTGATCTATGATGCCTTCCGGAGGGATAATCGGGCCTCTAGTCATAGCCAAATAACCTTTGGTGACTTCCCTATCTTTCAATTGCCTGGACAGTCCAAGATGCGCCTTGTCAGTTTTAGCTACTACCATAATCCCTGACGTATCTTTATCTAATCTGTGAACTATACCGGGTCTTATCACTCCTCCAACACCTCTTATATCTGGGCAGAGAGCCAGCAGTGCATTTACCAGAGTCCCGTCAGGGTGACCCGGCCCCGGGTGAACCGACAGTCCAGCAGGTTTATCGACCACTATCACATGGTCGTCCTCATATATTATCGGCACGGGTATTCCCTGGGGAATCAATTCGAGAGGTTTGGGAGCAGGGATAGTCACGAAAACGGTATCGCCAAAACGCAATTTTTGAGATGGTTTGGCATAACTACCATTAACAACTACTTGCAGATCCTCAATAAGCCGATGAATTTGGCTGCGAGTTATGTCCAAATCTTGGGAAGCTAGAAACTTATCCAGCCTATCTGTCTCAACCTTAACTGTATAAGTTTTAGTCTCAGCGGATAACACTATAACGACCTTCCCCGTAAGCTCATCAAATATCTATGAAACCTCGAATACCAACAAAAGTACAAATACGGTTTGATTTGCTAATTTGGAACCATAACATCTTTCAACGACTCTACCTATTCATATCCTACCTGGCAATCTCATTTGGGCATCCAAATGGCAACTGCACGGCATGTATCAGGCTTGATTAAATACGCCA
>PAMF01000072.1 GCA_002707185.1 Chloroflexota bacterium
GCTTGGACCATGGTTTCAATGGCTGAGGGGTCATTCGGGGGTGTTGTTTGCCATGAAGGGACCTGTGGTTCATCAGAGACAAAGAAATTATAAAGATGCCGACAAAGGAAGCGAGCGGTTGCCGGTTGTCGGACGATGATATCGATTATATCTTCACCATTGAATCGACCACGTTCACCCAAAAAAGATTTTTCGCTATCATCGTGTTCATCTGCTCTATACTCGAAATCCCATAAGTAATCGCCATACGGATAGCGTGGTAATTGGGGAGCTATGGTCCAACCGGTAAATGCTCGCGCACAGTCTTTGACGTCATCTTCTGTATAGTTAAAGTGATCATCCATGCCAACACCCATGGAAAACAACTCTAGGAGTTCCCTCCCATAATTCTCGTTAGGCACACCTTTCCTGTTTTCGTTGTTATCCAACCAGAATATCATTGCAGGATCTCTGGATAGCTCAATTAATATCGTTCTGAAATTTCCAAATGCGAATCTACGGAACAAATTGAGTTGTTTATTCATCTGAGGATTACGATTCAATTTTGGATATCCGGTTGCGAACACTTGATGCCAAAAGAGAGTCATTTTCTCTTCTAAAGGTCGTTGTGTGTTTATCATTCGATACATCCAATAACCTTGGTGGCTGGGCATTCCTGTTCCCATTCTGAAATAAGGTATGTACCGAAAGAGCAAATCATCGTCGAAGGGGGGTTGGGTTTCTGGATGTAAAAATTCTTCTACTGTCGTTTCATAACCTATTTCTGCACGTCTCTCCAGCTCTTCTCGAGATGCCCCAAATCCAGCCCTACGCATTAAGTGGGCTATTAAGCCAATATCTGTTGTACTAGTCATTTTACAATTCCTTGCATTGGCAACTATCGCATCACGTTCATTATAGGTTTGTGACTTGATTATTGTATATCATAAGATTAATGCGATATCAGCGAGTATTTAGTCGAACTTCCCAGGGCTTGAGTATCCCATATAAGGTCTCGTTCACTGGGACAGGCACGTTCAAGTCGTGCCCCATTTCTAATACTGCGCCGGTCAATCCTTCTAATTCTACTGGACCGCCAGAGTGGAAATCCTTAGTCATCGATGCCAGTCCAGTGGCGGGGAAATTATCTAAAGCATTCATAGCCCATTCTAGCGAGTCGTCCATAATTGCCGCACCTCGAGCTCTACCCACCTCTAATACTTCTTGAATGGCGCCCTGTATAATCCCCCTAGTCGAGGGTATAATACGCATTTCACCATAATTGGAGCCGCTTGCGGTGCAAACTGCTGCTGATCCTGCAAGGTAGGCAAATTTTTTCCAGAGCATTCCCTGCATATTCTCTTCCAAGGTTACGCGCCAGTTGGCGTTAGTGAAAAGAGTGAATAGTGTTTTGGTACGNTCGGTAATCCCNAGCGNTAATTCACCGAAAGCCGCGGTTCCGGGNCCACCCTGAGATATAACCCCAGGTTCTTGTATNCGACCCTCTAGGTANGCAGAACCTATCATTACCNTGGCTTCTCCAAATTCTTCNACCAATTGATCCGCATTAGTTATACCATTTTGGAGGGTTAATATAACTGTATTATTCCCGACTAGGGGTTTTATAGTCTCGATCGCGGATTTGTTGTGATACATTTTAACTGTGAAAAGAATCAAATCCTGAATTTCATATCCCGTGCAGGAATCAATCCCTTTACTATGAACTGTGAAGTCCCCATCGTTTGAGCTAATTATGCGAAGCCCGTGATCTTGGATGCTCCGAAGGTGTTCGCCCCGGGCTATAAAGGTTACGTCATTACCAGCTTTGGCTAACAATCCTCCAAAATAGCCTCCCACCCCACCGGTCCCCATTATTGCTATTTTCATTCTAGACTCGCTTAAATAGAATTTGTCGTTGAAATCAATCGTAAAGAGTGTCCGAACGTCCGATATTGAAGCCGTTTATGACCGAATTACAGTATCATATTATGTGATAACCATATATTTCACGAAGATCTCTTTTGAGTATTTTACCCATGACATTCCTTGGTATATCATCAATAAATATTATTGATGTGGGCGTCTTGAANCTAGNTAATTTTGCCCTGCAGTGGTCCGCTAATTCCTTCTCTAATTCAGATGTGGAACTAGAAGGGGATTGTCCAACAGTTTTGTTAGCTACGACTAGTGCTCTAACTTCCTCGCCCCATTCCAGATCAGGGATGCCTATCACAGCAGCATCGATAATTTTAGGGTGAGATACTAAAACCTGCTCGACTTCATCTGGGGATATCATTTCTCCGCCCCGTTTTATGAAATCCTTAGCTCTGCCTGATAAGTATATGTAGTCATCTTCGTCCTGATACGCTAGATCGCCAGTGTAAATCCAACCTGATCGGATTGTTGCTTGAGTTTCGATTTCCTGTCCCCAATATCCCTTCATCATCCTTTCACCCCTAGCTACTATCTCCCCAATTTCTCCTTTTTCTACNGGATGCCCTTCTTCCGATACTATCATCACCTCGACATCGTCCAAAGGTTTTCCGATCGACGTGAGATGAGTCAGTTTCTTTTCGATCTGAGAATCTGATCCTTCCAAAATGTGGTCTTCTGGTGGCAACATAGTGATGGTTGAGGCGGTTTCAGTTTGCCCAAATGCATTTATAAACTGGGCGTTGGGGAAAGCTCCAATCGCCTGCTTTATTACCTCTAATGGCATGGGGGCAGCTCCGTACGTGATGACGGCTAAATTAGTTAGGTCGTATTCACTGAAACTTTGATGGTCCATCAGTTGTTTGAGCATTGTTGGTACNAGCATAGCNCTGTTTACTTGTTCCGATTGGGCCAATTTCAACCANGATAACGCGTCGAACTGTTGCATAATAGCCAAGGTCCTACCACCGAAAATTGCCGATAAGGCAGCCTGTAGGCCAGCGATATGATAAAANGGCACAGTAATCAGGTTTGTTTCGTAAACTTCGGGATCCGCAGGTGTTACGGTCGATAAAATGTATGATGAAAANCTGTCGTGGGTGAGCATCACACCTTTAGGAGTACCCGTAGTACCTGCTGTGAACATGATGACTGTAGTATCTGTATCGGCTGATTCAGGAAAATGAGTAGGTTCGGGGTTGCCCCGAGATACTAATTCTTCATAAATCAGTCCAACNTCTGATGCAGGATTATCCATGACGACGATCGGAGCTTGAGTAATATTTTCTTCTGCATTAGTGACTANAGAAACATACCGATCACCAAGGAATAGTATCTTTGGCTCAGCGATCCTCAGCATTTGCTCCAATTCTTCGGAACGGGCCCGAAAGTTTATGGGCACGAATATAGCGTCTAGCTGTGCCGCAGCGAAATAAATCTCTATAATCCTGTGGCTATTGACTTGCATAACTGCGATACGATCGCCCTGCCCAATCCCAATNCTAGCCAAAGAATCGGCAAGTTGGTTTACTCTGATTTGCAATTGATCGAAAGTAAATCGGGCGTCGTTAAAAACTAATGCGGTCCTATCGGGTACTATCGCGCATGCAATCGATAAAAATTCAGAGGTATTCATTGCACCATCCACTAATAAGAAAGTTTAGATATCCTATGGACCATGATACGAATTTAACGCTCTAACGTCCTTAGATATTGACGGGAGCCGAGAGAAACTGCTGCTCCCATTTCAAGGTCGCTTGATTCCCGTAAAGCCAATTTAGTGGCAGACAAAATATTCATCGGAACTCGGGACAAATTTTGACATACGTTGAGGGCCGTTTCAGTTAATTTGTGTNTTGGAACGATTTGGGTTAGNAATTTCAGGTTGAGTGCTTCTTCGGCGGTGAATGTTCGACCTGTCAGCAATAATTCTACTCCCGAAGATACACCCGCATGCCTTGGTAGAGTCTGAGTNCCTCCTGCTGCCGGTATCATTCCTAGTTGGACTTCGGGCATTGAAAATTTGGTTTCAGGGGAAGANATACGTATATCTGACAGGAGAGCCAATTCTAACCCTGATCCAATACAATACCCATGTAATGCTGATATAACTGGTTTATGCAGAGAATATAATTGTCCCCAGACATCTCTTTTCCACCGTACTTCTCTGGCGATCGCTTGCGAAGGTGCAGTTCCAAATTCTGTCAAATCTGCACCAGAGCAAAAGGCNCTACCCTGCCCAGATATTAAAACCGACTTGATATCGTCATCGTCCTTGATAGATTGAATTATTTCAAACAAGTCATCTCTCATTTGCATGTTATAGGCGTTCAGAACGTGTGGCCTGTTTAATGAAACGATGGCTGTATGGCAATTTTTGCTATAAATAATAGTTTTGAAGCTGGCCATTNTAGGTNCCTATCGAGGTTCCGCGCGTTTGTAAAGTTCTTCTAATTCGATTTCAGTGTACCTAAGACCAATGTTTTCNAGATTGTGTGCATCACTTACTTCGACTGTGAGTAATGAATGGGCNTCGGCTATTTCTTGAACNTGGGGCTTTCTTATGTGCCAGTTGTGAATATAATTGTCGATTTCAATGGCGTGGATATTATCCTCAATTATTATATTAGGTGAATAATACCCCGGGTGACAGTAGATACGGAATATCCCTCCTTCTGGTAAAAATATCTCTGAAACCTGATACTCGTCAAAAGGATTTTCNGGTGGTCTTATTTCTATTTCCCATCCCGGCAATATTATGATCTCACCAGGGAAATGAGTGTCGACCAATTCTCTGAATTCGTGTGCCCATTCTTTATTATGGTGATCCGTGATAGCTATGCCATCGATGCCTTGAGATTTGACTTGAGNGATAACTTTCTCTGCGATTTGCAATGAAGGGGGCTGAAAATTAAATGCCTCCCAGATATGAGTATGTAGATCTAGTTTAAGTTTCATATAAAACACTTGGATTTAATGCGTCTGACGAAGAAGTTTTTTACTTAATCTCCATTATATATGGGCTTTCGTTTCTGTAAAAAAGAAGCTATACCCTCTTTCCGNTCTTTNGTACTTTGTAAAAGAACATTTAGATCTGCTTCTAGAGCNAATCCNTGAGGGAGTGTCATGTCTATTCCTTTGTACATTGCTTCTTTCAAATATTTGGAGGCAATAGGTCCTCCNTCAGTTATGGATTCCGCCAATGATAGGCTCTCGTTACTTATATTTCCCTGACGGGCTANCCGGTTTATTAAGCCCATGCTTAGTGCTTCCTCGGCGTTGATGGNTCTTCCGGTCAGGATTAGGTCGTTAGCCCAGGATTTCCCTACTAATCGAGGCAATCGTTGTGTGCCGCCGTCCCAACCGAGAATGCCTTTATTGATATCCGTNAACCCTAAATGGATGTCAGGTTCGGCTATCCTTATGTCACCGGCCAGAGCTAACTCCAGTCCATGATCTGTAACATTACCGTTGATTGCCATCACTACTGGAACTGATAGAGCGGCTATGTGATCGGCGACCCTAATAGCACTAATCCATTCGGTTAATTCCTCAATTGTACCTTTGGTTATTTCTAAGGGAATTTCCGAACGACCTGAACAAAAATTANTCCCGNTCCCTATAAATAGTGCGACTCTGATTTCAGGGTCATCTTCTATAAATTGACATNCAGCTCTTATATTCGAGGCNAGCTCTAGGTCTATTGGAGACTGAGGNGGACAGTCGAAGGTGACGACAGCTATATGGTTAGTGACNGATACAATCANTCTATGAAGATGGCTTAGATTATTAGTCGACATGCAGACCCAGGATACAGAAATTTTAATGCTCCCTTAATGGTACGTTGATAGGTGATTGCTTGACAAGTATCGGTAGCTTTATTACGATTGATCAGCACGTGTGTGACTAGTGTGCAATACAAGGAAATATTGGGACAATCCGTGATTGTTCCAGATATAAGCAAAGGAGGGAATCGTGGTAACCAAGGTAAGTTTCGTGCCACTAGGCGAACGAATAGTAATAATGCCAATGGAACAGGAGCAAACTACCAAAGGTGGTATTTATCTACCAGATACAGCCAAGGAAAAACCTCAAGAGGGTGAAGTTGTAGCCGTAGGGCCAGGAAGAGTAACAGACGATGGTACTCATATAGCAATGGAGTTGTCNGTAGGGGACAAGGTTATTTACTCCAAATANGCCGGNACTGAATATAAAGACGGCGACGATGAATATTTAATAATGCGCGAAAGCGATGTCTTGGCTAAACTGTCCTAGTAATTTAATGGAGGAATAAAATGCCAGCAAAGAAAATGGCGTACTCGGAGGAGGCTCGNAAAACCCTTCGAGTTGGTATNGATACNTTGGCAGATTCTGTCAAAGTTACCCTAGGTCCAAGGGGTAGAAACGTAGTATTGGATAAAAAATTTGGTCCACCGTTAGTCTGCAGTGATGGGGTAACAATAGCGAAAGAGATAGAGTTGCCAGATGCGTTTGAGAACATGGGTGCCCAACTTATCAAAGAAGCCGCAACTAAGACTAACGATGCAGCTGGTGATGGGACTACCACTTCGATAGTCCTAGCTCAGGCCATCATCAACGAAGGTTTCAAGAACGTTACTGCTGGAAGCAACCCTATGGCTATTAAACGCGGTATTGAACGGGCAGTGGAGGCCATTGTTAAAGAGTTGCATGGCATGTCCCAGCCAGTTGAGACGCGGGATCGTATAGGGCAAGTTGCCAGCCTTTCTGCTCANGAAGATGCTATTGGTGAAACCATAGCGGAAGCGATGGAGAAAGTTGGGAAAGATGGCGTGATTACAGTTGAGGAGTCCAAAGGTCTAGCGGACGAGATNGAATACGTAGAAGGTATGCAGATTGATCGCGGCTATATATCTCCTTACTTCATCACTAACTCAGATAGAATGGAATCCGTTATTGAAGACGCGACCGTAATAATAACTGACAAGAAGATTTCTGCTGTTGCAGATTTGCTGCCGGCGTTGGAAAAACTCCTTCAAGTAGGGAAAAAGAACGTCGTTGTAGTAGCCGAAGATGTTGATGGTGAGGCGTTGGCGACTTTAGTAGTCAATAAGCTGAGGGGCACCCTAAATATTCTTTCGGTTAAAGCTCCAGGGTTCGGAGACCGCAGGAAGGCTATGTTAGAGGATATAGCTATCTTGACNGGTGGTTCAGTGATCAGTGAAGAAACAGGAAGTAAACTGGATTCAGCGGTAGTCGAAGATTTTGGACAAGCCCGCAGGGTNAGTTCGTCAAAGGACGAAACTACTATTGTAGAAGGTCGTGGTTCTGAGTCAGATATTCAAGCTAGAATTAATCAGATTAAGACCCAAATTGAAGATACGACATCAGAATTTGACAGAGAAAAGTTACAGGAACGGATGGCCAAGCTGTCCGGTGGCGTAGCGGTAATTAAAGTAGGAGCTGCTACCGAGATAGAGCTAAAAGAAAGGAAAGCTAGGGTTGAGGATGCTTTATCAGCCACCAGATCAGCGGTTGAAGAGGGAATAGTCCCTGGTGGTGGAGTTGCTTTGGTTAGGGCCCAAAGAGCCTTAGAATCCATGGGATCCGGGACAGATGATGAATCAGTCGGAGTGAATATAATCCGGCGTTCATTGGAACAACCTCTTAAGTTAATCGTAGAGAACGCTGGGTCTGAAGGCGCAGTCGTACTTAACTCGGTGAAACAGCAGGCCGATGACTATGGATATGATGCAGACGTAGGTGAATTTGGCCCAATGCTAGAGCGAGGTATCGTAGACCCAACCAAGGTCACCAGGTACGCTCTGCAAAACGCAGCCAGCGTAGCATCAATGGTACTAACAACTGAGTCTATGATAACTGAAATCCCTGAACCGGCAGGGGCGGGAGCTCCACCTATGCCACCGATGGATTATTAGGAACTTCAAAGACTGTACAGGCAGTTTAAAGAATAACCCCGCCCTTACTTGGGCGGGGTTATTTATTTTTAGCGAAAAATGACCCTTGATTAGACCTAGTCACTGATGTCATCCTATCAAGGCTTGATTGTTCTTAGTGAATTGTTCGGGTTGGCTTTTCGGTTAAAAATTTGATCAAAGGGGCACGTAGTGAGTCCAACTAAAGTTTATACGTCTCTTATGGACACGTTGTTCGATATGCGGGACAAGGTGACAGTGCTGATCAGTGGTGTGAATAGTGGGTCGATGCCTTCCGGACTCATCAACGCGCTTAAGGACTGTAATGCCAAAGAGTTAACGCTAGTCTATTCTGCGGATGTAGGTGGACAGGGGGAGGCTTATAGAGTTATAGACAGTTTGGTCGAGTTAGGTATGGTGTCTCGGGTCATTTCCCCCATGCCGTTTGTTATCGGTGAAGAGTCCGAGGTTCGTAAAGCATGGGAGTCAGGTGATATAGAGATTGATATTCAGCCCATGGGTATTTTGTCTGAACGGTTGCGATCTGGCGGTGCGGGAATAGGTGGAGTGTTCTTGCCAACATCCCTTGGAACGAGATTTGAAGAGAACAAAGAAAAACGGCTTATTGAAGGTAAGGAGTACGTCTTCGAACGTCCTTTGAATGCTGATTTTGCGTTAATCAAAGCGCAAAAGAGCGATACATTGGGCAATTTAACTTATAAGGGATTTGGTCGAAATTGGGGTCCTGTAATGGCAATGGCCTCATCTGTTTGTATCGCAGAAGTTGATGAAATTTGTGAACTTGGAGAACTTGATCCGGAAAAAGTGATAACTCAGGGAATTTTCGTCAACAGGGTAGTACGAGCCGAGTCTTGAATTTGTTACAAGAATTGAGATAAGTGACTCAAGTAGTCATCGTTAATACATCTAATTTTATATCGTGAGCAATGGTCATGGCATTAAATAAATTAACCGTAAAGGAAATCGTTGGAAGGACGCTTAGGGAATTCCATTCTGGGCAAACCATAGTTCTCGGGACAGGCATACCTGAGCAATTGGCGGTCTTATCAGATCCAGCCGCGGGGTTTCAATTTATATCAGAAAATGGGGTTAATGGGTATATCTCTGGGTCTGATGGTACCGATGATTTTGGCCTATTGAATTCCACAAACGGTACAGTGTTGGGATGTCCAGGTTCATCAGTTGTGTCTACTGAAGAACTTGCTGCGATGTTACGCGGCGGGCATGTAGATTTCGCGGTAGTAGAACCGTCTCAGATAGATATTAACGGAAGTTTTACCCATTGGACTACGGATAAATCGAATGGCATTTTTGCCCCTGGTTCAGCGTTAGATTTGACCCACGGCTGCAAGAGAACTATAGCCATCATGCCTCATCAAAATGCTCAAGGGGATTCAAATATAGTCCAGAAATGTGATGGTATGGTCGATGGTGTATCTAGTGTAAGTATGATAGTTACGGATATAGCTGTATTGACTGTGTCGGATGATGGATTGAAATTGGATGAAGTTGCTCCCGGATGGAGCGTAGAGGATGTTCGGGCAATGACAGGGGCTCCCTTGATGATTAATGAGAATGTGAAAGAGATTGAATTTAGTCAACTTGCTGAGCCTATAAAAAGTAAAGTGTCTGAAAGCGGCCTTGATGCAGTTAGAGACATAGTAGACGGGTCAGCCGTTATGATTGATGGGTTCGCAGGGCCAGGTGGTATGGCTCATTATTTGCTTGTGGCTCTAAGAGACCACGGAGCTAAGGAGTTAACTATAATCAGTAATACTGCTGGGATAGCACGAGTTGTGAATTTCGGAACACCACCTGGTAGGCTCGCGATTGACCATAGTATATTGATAGAAAATAATCAGGTCAGAAAAGCTATAGCGTCTTATCCGGTATCACCTTCTGCTTCAAGACCGAGTGCATTTGAAATTGCTTATAAACAGGGCGATGTAGAATTGGAATTAGTACCCCAAGGGACGTTGGCTGAGAGGCTTCGCGCAGGAGGGGCGGGCATAGGTGCGTTTTACACCCCTACTGGAGCGGGTACTCGGATAGGTGAAGGCAAGGATAGTAAGATTATTGATGGGAAAGAGTTTTTGCTGGAGACGGGTATACGAGCGGATTATGCTCTCATAAGAGGATATAAGGCTGATACTCTCGGTAATGTGATTTACAAAGGGACTTCCAGAAATTTCAATTCCGTCATGGCTCCGGCAGCGAATATTACCATAGTGGAAGTAGATGAAATTGTAGAACCCGGGGAATTGGATCCTGAATCTATAGTTACCCCTGGTATATACGTGAACCGTGTCGTTAAGCGTCCGGAGGACTTCTCGGGATACGAATAGTTGGATTATTGATAGGCGTAGCTAATCTTGGGAGCGTTTATATGGTTTTGGATAAGGAACGGTTAGGTAGGGAAGTAGTCGCTATGAGGGTGGCCAAAGAATTGCCTGATGGTGGTTACGTCAACCTCGGTATCGGTATCCCAACACTAGTCTCGAGTTTCGTGCCAGAGGGAAGTACGGTCTTTTATCATAGNGAGAGCGGGATACTAAATTGCGGTCCATTGGCAGATGATGGCGACGAGGATATCGATCTCATTAACGCAGGAGGCCAATTCTTACAACCAGTGCCTGGCATGGCATTTTTTAGTTCTGTTGANGGGTTCGCTATGATTCGAGGTGGCCACGTTGACGTTACCGTTCTAGGGGCTCATCAGGTTTCAGCTAGAGGTGATCTGGCGAATTGGATGCTTCCTGAAAGAGGAGTCGGCAATATNGGAGGCGCCATGGACTTGGCCGCTGGAGCCAAACAGGTAATTGTAGCTATGGAACATACTGATAGATATGACAATGTGAAGATAGTTGAGGAATGCGATTATCCCATCACNGGTAAAGCTTGTGTATCTTTGATAGTCACGGATCTAGCGGTAATGCNCCCTAGTACAGANGGACTGATCCTTCTGGAGATTGCTCCTGGATGGAGNGTAGACGAAGTNCAGTCCGTCACAGGTGCCCAGTTTATAATTTCGTCGGATTTAAAAGAATATGAACTGTGAAAATGTACATACACTTCATAGCCTATAATGTTGGTATTACCAATTATTATAATTTAGGACCTACTCAAGACGCCGCAATTGGTCGGATCTATACAGGCCCTGATCTATAACAGATTCAAGGACATTTTTAACTGAGGTTTAACAATCCTTCTAGATTCTTAAAAAGAATTAAATCCTTTTCATCTTGAGTTAGGCTGTCCAATCCCTGTATCCAACCCACTGGGCTGGGATCCCAAGGAACGAAAGGCCAGTCGCTTCCTAGGACAACCCTATCAGCTCCGACTTGATCAATCAAAAATCTTAACGTAGCCTCGCTCATTACTACACAGTCGTAATATAAATTACGTTGGTAGCTGCTAGGCGGGTTAGAAGTATATTGCTCGGTGGGATTTCCCCTCCATCCNCTATCTATTCTTCCCATGAGATANCAGGCCGGTCCACCACCGTGGGCTATGCATACTTTTAANTCCGGACATTGTTCAAGGACCCCACTGCAGATCANGGTAGCTGTTATCAACGCATCTTCCATTGGNACTCCAAGCGAGTTTGGCATNTTTAACTTGCTGGTCCGTTCTGCCATTAAATTATGCTGCGGATTGGGATGGTAAAACAATACGGCGCCTAGCGATTCCGCTGCTTTGAATAGGGGCAGAAATTCTGGTTCATCCCAGTTTTTCCCGTTAACTACAGTGTCTAATTCCGCGCCTTTTAATCCGAGAATATTTACAGCTCGGTCTAGTTCTTTAATGGAAGCATTGATGTCTTGCATTGGTAATGTAGCCATCCCAGCGAACCTATCCGGCCAATTCTTAGCCATTGATGCTATTTCATTGTTTATCTCTTGGGCCTGGGCCAATCCGTCAGAGGCCGTTAGATGATAGCCAAATATTTGTGTATGTACAGAGACGACTTGCAAATCAGTCCCTATAGCATCCATTTCTTTTATCCGGTCCTCAGGTTTTAACCTAACTTTGGGGTGAATCCTTCCGTTACGTCCTTCTCTAACCCACAGGTGGGATTTATCTTCAGAGCCGTATTTCATTCCATACCATTCTTGTCCGGAATCCAAAACTTCCCACATGCATTGAGGTAATAGATGGGAGTGAATATCTATATTGCGCATTTTGTAACCTCTCTGTTCATCAATGATCTCTGTAGAGTTGCCTACTAATTTATTGTTACCTATCATCAAGATGTTACTCTAAAGGATAGTAACCGGCCAATCATATGCAAGCGACCGATTTAAATACAGGGCCTTACCTATTGTTACATGTGATTAGATGAAATGTGTATGTCCAATATGACGCGCCTATGCTAAACTCCGCCGGGGCTTGCAAGGCGCTGATATACCAAATGCCCAAGTAACGGTATCCTTTTTGTTCCTCACCGCCTTAGGAAGCCAAAATATATTGGTGGAGTTAGATTAAATGGGTGTTTATAGGTTATACAGCGGTGATGATGGACAGAGTCACATAGAAGAGTTATCGGAAGATGCCATTAAAGAGATCAAACTCGATGGATCAAGTATGAATTTTAGTCTTTCACAAAGAGAACCCGGACATTTTTCTGATTATCATCCGGCTCCCCGTAGAAGATGGCAGGTCGGAGTGGTAGGTAGGACTATAATAGGGTTAGGAGATGGGACATCCCATACTTTTAGTCCTGGTGATGTCCGATTAATCGAGGATCTAACGGGTCAAGGTCACACCACCACTTATCCAGACGGTTATAACATAACGCTACAGGTGACGGCTTCTGAAGACATTACGTGACGTTTCAGTATACTTCTGATGTGGCGCCGAAATATTATTTCATTTCCAAATGAATAGTCGGTTAAATAGGGCATTTGTCTAATAAAAGCCGTCATCGATTCGTTGACTTACAGTATGGCCGGTGCTAAGCTTCCATTTGTCCTAGGTTCAAAATTGGTGTTAAGTACGAGTGTCTGGCCTAGTTGCATTTAACATAGGTCGATAGAGTCGATATAATAGTTACAGTCACCGCTTTACAAGAATCGTTTGAAACTAAGATGCAAAGACATTTATGTAAGTTGTAAGGCGAGCCGCCATGATTTGCCATGGCGGTTTATTTTAGTACCCATTGTCAGGAGGTTTTATGGCGGATGAATTAGTGATTGGTGGTAAGTCGTTCAGCTCCCGTTTGATTGTTGGGACAGGGCGCTATAGGACTATGGATGATATGGTGGAGGCTATAGAATCTTCGGGGACTGAAATGGTAACGGTGGCTATTCGGAGGTTGGATTTGGATGATCCTAGCCAAAAAACTATTCTTGATTATATAGATTGGTCAGTAATAAATATTCTACCGAATACTGCAGGTTGTGGTACTGTTGAAGAAGCTCTATTCGTGGCAAGATTGGGGAGAGAAGTCGCCAAGACCGACTTTGTAAAATTGGAAGTTATTCCTGATGCCAAATATCTTTTCCCTGACGCAGCTGCCACGTTAGAAGCTGCGAAACAGCTGGTTGCAGAAGGTTTTATCGTAATGCCTTATATCCATGCTGATCCGGTTCTAGCCAAGAACTTGGAAGAAGTCGGATGTGCCACTGTAATGCCATTGGGGTCAGCCATCGGGTCTGGTCAAGGCATACATACAGTGGAAGAAGTGAAAATTATTATAGAGCAAGCCAATATTCCAGTAGTAGTCGACGCCGGCTTAGCTGTTCCATCTGATGCCGCCAAAGCACTTGAAATGGGAGCCGATGCGGTTCTGGTCAATACTGCGATCGCACAGGCAGAGAACCCAAAGCTGATGGGGCAAGCGTTCAAACAAGGAGTGGAAGCAGGTAGAAAAGCTTATATGGCAGGTCGTATCCCAGTCCGGACTGCTGCTGCTGCGAGTAGTCCTACGACGGATGTCCCTCAGCCTGCTCCTATCACCAGTTGATTTGCCTAAAATGGATCTGCCTTCACCGTGCCTTTGTTTAGTTACCAATCGGCAGCTGATTGGGTGTGAGGAGATGTTAGGTGCGATAAAAGAATCGGTGAGGGGCGGGGTGAATATGGTCCAACTGCGTGAGAAAGATCTTCCTGGTCGGCGTTTGGCAGATCTCGCGTCCCGCCTATCCGAAGTGATATCTAGCCAAACTTTGCTTATAATTAATGAACGAATTGATGTTGCAGCAATTACCGAATCTCATGGGGTACAATTGGGTGAAGAGGGTCTTTCTACGGATGCAGCACGTGTCATATTAGGCAGGGATGTTCTAGTTGGCAGGTCTGTACATTCTGTTGAGGGGGCCAAGGTTGCCGAAAAAGAAGGGGCTGATTTTTTGCTAGCAGGAACAATGTTTCCCAGTTCTACCCACCCAGGAGAGGAAGCCGCGGGTCCAAGACTCGTTACTAGGATAACTTCTGAGTGCTCGCTGCCAATCATTGGAATTGGCGGGATCAACGAGTCAAATGTGGCATCAGTAATAGAAGCAGGGGCTCAGGGGGTGGCTGTGATATCGGGTATACTGAAATCCTCGGATCCTAATCTAACGGCCAGAAACTTGATGGACAATATGTTAGCCGCGATGTAGCTAAATATCGGTCGAAAGGTAGGAAAATCCACAATGATTAATCTCATGGTAAATGGCAAAGCTAGAGAGGTAGAAGAAGGTAGTACTTTAGAGGCTTATCTACTTACGTTTGATGTCAACCTTAAATTTGTAGCAGTAGGATACAATGGACAGGTAGTTAAGAAAGATTCCTATGCCGAAACTACCTTGCGGAACGGTGATGCATTAGAGATAGTTCGTCCGGTAGGTGGTGGGTGAAACAAGGTTTCGATGACGAATATGCGTTCGA
>PAMF01000073.1 GCA_002707185.1 Chloroflexota bacterium
TGTGTATTTTGCCGTATCGTTGCTGGTGATGAGCCTGCAAGAATACGTTATATAGATGAAGATATAATAGCTATTGTCAATAAACTAACGTGGGTACCTGTCATGTTATTAGTTATGCCGAAGAAGCACATGACACAGTTGGAAGTTTGGAGCGAAGGCATATTGAGCAGGATGGGAAAAGTTGCTACGGATTTGGGATGTATGTATTCTCCTAATGGATTTCGGATATTATCAAATTTCGGTCATGATGGATTACAAAGCCAAAGCCACGGTCATATTCACGTGATAGGTGGGAGATTCTTGGGAGAATATGCTTAATGGAAACTTTTCTCCTGTTGTAGATTATTTGAATTCTAAGGGAGGTTGAATTGGCAGAGACAATCCTTTACGAGAAACGGGGAAACATAGTGGTGATTACCTTAAATCGCCCAGCCGCTTTGAACTCAATAAATCGTCAGTTACGAAGTGAATTATCAGATGCTATCACTCAATTTGATGAAGAAGATGATTCATATGTCGGGATTATCACGGGTGCCGGGAGGGCCTTTTGCGCTGGAAGGGATTTAAAAGAACGAGCATCTGATAACGCGTCTGGAGTCCAAGCTCGCGCTAAAGACTCGATGTATGAAGATAGGCCTTATATGTGGCCCCAAACATGGAAACCATTGATAGCCGCTGTAAACGGATTTGCATTAGCCGGTGGTTGGTCCATAGCTCAAATGTGCGATTTACGGTTGGCTTCTGATGATGCTAAATTGGGCATTACGGAAACTAAGTGGAGCTTGCTACCGCCGTTTGGAACTATATTGTCTAAAATGATCCCTTTGTCTGCTGTATTAGAATTGTGTATGACCGCCCAGCCCGTAACTGCNCAAAGGGCTTATGATATGGGATTTCTCAATAAAGTAGTCCCNGGTGANTCTCTAATGGAGGAAGCCATGNNCATGGCCGAGCAAATAGCTGAAAACGCTCCATTAGCCGTTCAATATTTTAAAGAATTGGCTTACCGTAGTTTGAACATGTCTACTCAGGACATCTCATCTCTTACTTATCACATGTATGACCAGTTGTTGACTACGGAAGATTCTAAAGAGGGTCCACTGGCATTTGCGGAGAAAAGGAAGCCTAACTGGAAGGCCAGATAATGGCCGGCCTACCATAGTGGGATTTAAATAACCTAATTGAGGTGTAGATAGTGACCACTAAAATAAAACCCGAAAGTAAAAAAGTTAAGCTAAATAGCGGTATCAATNTGCATTACTTGGATTGGGGTAACCGGGGGGCGCCAGATGTTTTGCTTCTTCATGGTCTCCGTGGNCATGCACATTCCTGGGATGATGTTTCTCTAGCATTATGTCAGGATTATAGAGTCTTGGCTTTAGACCAGCGGGGTAGGGGGGAAAGTGACTGGGCTCCTGAAGGAGATTATTCTGGGTCGGCGTTTGTTGAGGACATACTTGGGTTCAGTNANGCGTTAAATCTNGACGGATTTACTTTGGTAGGNCATTCAATGGGCGGNCGCAANAGTNTNGCTTTTGCTGGGAGACATTCTGAAAANCTTGCAAAGCTNTGTATTGTTGATATAGGCCCGTCGGTCGATCCACGGGGNGGCCAAAGAATNACTCAAGAGTTGATANATGTACCCGAGANTTTCGAAGACTTTGAAGCTGTAGTTACTTACATGGCCAANGGTAATAGGTTTGCTTCGGAANCTGTTATGAGGCGNAGGTTAANATACGCAACTANAGAANTGTCNGGTGGGGAAATAGGGTGGNAATATGATCTGGCNATCCGAGANCAGCGTCGAAATAATACTGNGGCACCATCCGAAGACTTATGGCCGTTACTTTCCAATATTCTTTGCCCTACATTGATAATTCGCGGTACAGAGACTGATCTTNTGCCACGGGAAGTAGCAGACCGNATGGTCGAAACCATACCNACCGCTCANNTTTCAGAGGTAAGTAAGGCTGGCCATATGGTTTTTGAAGATAANCCAGAAGAATTTATTCCCATATTAAAAANCTGGTTATCCGCTCAATNAGAGTAGAGGANGCATAGATCAGTGAAAATATCCTTTTTTCATTTAATGCCTTATCAAGGGTTGCCCTCCGATTTTGAAACCCGATTTCGAAGTGCTTGGGTAGATCTTCCGAATGAAAACTTTGATCCGGAAATTTGTCAGCAATACTATGATGATTACCTAGAAGAACTTGAATTTGCTGATCAAATGGGATTTGATGGTGTTTGTGTGAATGAACACCATAANAATGCNTACGGATTGATGCCTTCTCCTAACCTGATTGCTTCAATANTGGCGNGATCTACTAANAATGGTGCTTTAATTGTATTGGGGAATAGTTTAGCCCTTTATCAACCACCNATCAGAGTAGCNGAGGAAATGTCGATGCTCGATATTATGAGTAGAGGCAGGCTGGTTGCGGGCTTCCCTGTTGGGACTTCTATGGATACAACGTTCTCATATGGGCAAGTTCCTATAACCCTCAGGGAACGACACACGGAAGCTCATGATTTAATAATGCGTGCATGGACGGAGCGTCAACCGTTTGCATTTAATGGTAAGTACAACAAGCTAAGGTACGTTAATATTTGGCCAAGGCCTCTTCAACAACCGCATCCTCCGGTCTGGATTCCTGGGGGTGGTAGTGTTGAGACATGGGACTGGGTTCTGGATAGGAACTATGTTTATTGCTACTTAAGTTATTATGGTTATCTAAGAGGATCAGGTATTGTGAAGGCTTATTGGGATAGAGTCGCGGAGAGGCAGATAGATGATAATCCCAATCGGTTGGGCTTTTTGCAACTAGTCTGTGTTTCTGAAACTGATGAATCCGCTCAATCAGAGTATGAAGATCACGTGAAGTATTTTTATCAGAAGATGTTGCGAATCCATCCACCGTTTGCCGAATCTCCAGGTTACAGGTCTATCGATTCTATACGCAGGTCGCTTCGCCCACAAATAGGAGATGAAGCCCAGAAAGCTGCTGGAGAATTGGGCTGGAAAGAGTTAGTTGAACAGGGACATGTTATCGCAGGTAGCCCGGCTACTGTAAGAGATCGGTTGACTGAGGCGGTCAAGATGCTTAGAGTGGGCCACTTGATGTGTCTTCTTCATATTGGCACTATGTCTAAAGAATTAACTCGCAAGAATACAGAGTTATTCGCGAAAGAGGTGTTGCCAGCTATCAAACCAATATACAGCGAATATGACGATCCTTGGTGGCCGGACCGTTTAAAACAAGGCTCGCTTCATGCCGTAGGGGATTAAATACTACCATCCAAGTATAACCGACTCTTTTCTAGGATCGGCACCTCCGTGATATACACCTGTTTCTGCGTTGACTATGATTGGTGCGAACCCATTACGAATTCCCCAGGGATCGACAATTTCCACTCTGTGTCCTTTGTCTCTTAATGCATCGATTGTAGAGTCAGGTACTCTACCTTCGATCTCTAGCTGGTTTGGGATCTCTACATGTGGCCAGGGTGAGCTGGGAAAACTATATCCGCAGAATCTGGGAGCTTCTACAGCATCTTGAATGTTCATATCAAAGTCTACTAGGTTGTTGAAGACCTGAAGGTTACTTTGGGGTTGACTATCTCCACCAGGAGTGCCTAGCGTCATAAAGGGTTCACCGTCTCTGGTTATAATAAATGTACAGGGGGTTGTTCGTGGTCGTTTGCGAGGCGCTATTGAGTTGGGATTGTTTTCATCTAGCCAAAAATAACAGCCTCGGCAGTTTAATAAGATTCCTGTATCACCTAATACCATGCCCTGGGTTAAACCTGCAAAGCTACTTGGAGTACAGGAAACCATGTTTCCTTCGGAGTCCACGGTAGCTAGGTAGGTTGTGCCATCTCCGTCTCCTCCGACAGGCTCCGGCTCTAAGGCTGCAGAAGAAACTGGGTTGTATCCTTCAAGCACGGCTAACATTTTCCGAGGGTCTCCCGGTGGATATTTTGCTTCTGCTTTATCTGGAGCTATCAATGTCCTGCGTAATGCTGCGTATTCTCGTGACAGCAAGCCTTCCACTGGGACGTCAACGAAATCGGGGTCGCCAACAAATTGTTCTCTATCCGCGAAAGCTAATTTTAATGCCTCTACCTGGTAATGTATTGCTTGGGGACTGTTATGTGCGAATCGCGAGAGATTTATACCCTCCAAAATGTTCAAAGTCTGTAGAAGAGTTATTCCTTGAGTCCAAGTTCGGTTGGTAAAGATTTCATACCCTCTGTACGTGATAGAAATCGGTTCTTCCATGGGTGATTCATATTCAGCAAAGTCATCATAGGAGTATAGGGCGCCTAAGTGTTCTAAGGATTCCACCATTCTATGGGCTATCTCGCCCTTGTAAAAAACGTCTCTGGCAGCCTGGATTCCAGATTCTTTTCTCAATCCCTTTTCTATCGCTTGCTCCTCTCCCTTCACCATGAATGATAAGGTCCTAGCAAGGTCTTTTTGTATGAACAAACTACCCAGGTTAGGAGGAGATCCTTCAGGCAAAAATATTCGAGCAGAATTTGGGTATTTGTTTAAATTGTCTAATCTATCTTGGCTGCCGATAGCTCGATTTAATAGTTGGTAAGTAGGGAAACCATGGTCTGCAAAATGTAAAGCAGGTTTAACTACTTGGGCAAAGCTCATGGTTCCATGATTGGCTAACATAGCTAAAAGTGCCGATATTACGCCGGGGACCGTTGTGCTGAGGACTCCTGATGGGATTTCACCCCAACTTTCCATATAACGGCTAATAGTCGCTTTACTAGCGGCCCACCCCTGGCCAACGACTGATCGGACGGCCTTGGAGTCACGGTCATAAAATAAAAAAGCAACCTCTCCCCCGAGGGTGTAATGGGCAGTTGGCTCCATCACACCGGCTGCGAAAGCGGTGGCAACTGCCGCATCAACGGCATTCCCACCTTCCCATAATATCCTCATGCCGGCTTGCGCTGTCAGCTGAGTACCGGCACCAACCATGGCTCGAGTACCCCAGACCATTGGCCGGTGGGAGTAGCCACCATATGGGCCATGAGGATAATTTGAGGGATTAAACGTCGTGTTAGCCATTGCTATTGATAACCTCCTACGGTACCAGCTGTTTAACCAGTTATACGCTGATATGTATGAATGGGCAAGTAGGATATCCCATGTATATTGTTATTAGTGTATTAATTAGCGAGTGTTAATGTTGATTTGAATAAATATGGGTTTTAGTTTTAATAAGTGAGTATATGCACTACGGCTAAGTAATGAGTTAGGCTGCCACAAATAACGAAAACGTGCCATATACTGTGGCTAAACTTGAGCCCTGTCCAAAGTAAGAAGCCTACTCCGAGGCTATAAAATATACCCCCTGAAGCTATCAGGAAAATGCCCCGTGTCGGTACGTTTTCCATCATCGGAACCGTAGCTATTAATATTAGCCAACCGAGTAATAGGCAAAGTATGATTGAAAATTTTGTAAAGCGGTTCGGGAACATTAACTTGATACCTATTCCTGTGATGGCAATTCCCCAAACGGTTCCTAAGATCGACCATCCCCAAGGGCCATTGAGGGGCGCCAATGCGAATGGAGTGTAGGTGCCCGCAATCAATAAATAAATCAGGCTCCCATCAAGACTTTTCCAGAGCTGTTTCTGTTTATAGGAAGTACAGGCATGATAGATGGTTGATCCCAGATAAACTAACACTAGCGTGGTAGCAAAAACAGTGCTCCCAACAATCGATAGAGAGTCGCCGATCAAGCTAGCTAAGACTACTAAGACGATTAAACCAGCGGTACTGAGGATTAGGCCGAATAGGTGGGTGAGGATGTTTAGGCGCTCTTCCGCCGGGTTCTGTCCTGATACGGGGCAGCAAGACAAATCCCCAAACGTTGGGTGAGGGCTAATTCTGGGTAAGATTGCTAAAAAGGAATGTATATTTAATTCGAGGTGCATGCCGTTAGGGTATGTCCTTCACTGGGGAGGATAAGCTGCGGTGAGGCTTTGAAACATATACTATGTTAGAGTTTATTAAATGTTATCTTTTTGTTGATATCTTTATAGATTCATGGCTTCCAGCCCAATTTTAGCCAATGCTTCGTCAGCATTGTGCCCTCGGATTCCCCCGACACCTATTCCACCCACGATCGTTCCGTTTTTGAGAATTACCACGCCGCCTTGCTCGTAAGTAATCATGGGATCTCCGTTTTCGCTCACGCTGTGGCCGATATTTGACATACGCTGTTCCCATGCGCTGGTATTGATCCCAAGGATTGCCGCTGAATAAGCCTTTCGTATAGCATGCCTTCGAGTAAACAATCTTGCGTTATCCATTTTGGCGAAGGCCTCTAAGTTTCCTGCGGAGTCTACGATTGCCAGGCATACGGGTGTATCTGAATTGGCCCTAGCGTGTTTCATCATGACCTTCATCGCCGCGTCTACTTGTTCGAATTTTAGCGTAAACTCTGCGATCTCCATGCAAGGTAATATATTTTCGGGTGTCGGAGTCATTTTGGTTACCTCTAAATCTCTAGTTGATTGGCTCTAGATTAATAGCGACTGTCAATAGTGATAGTACTTGATATTTAGGTTTGCTTTATAAGGATGGATATAGTTTAAGCCCAAGTAATGTTCGGCAAGGAATCCGAGGCAAGATTTTCGAAGATTCGAACCATGGCTTCTGTATCACGCTGGCAATACTCTAATAACGCATGTTTAGTGTCGTTTTTAANGGTATCGGGTGTATCCGGAGATATGAGCTTCCCAAAGTCNATTGCTGCGATCAGTCCATGTTGGATGTCGAGATCACTGTATCCCATATTTGGGACTATAGCCGGGAGAACAGATTTAATTGAGAAACTACCATGGAATTGGGGATGGTAATAGTGTTCTCGTATCAGTTTTAACAAATCAAATATTCGGTCACATAAAGATAACAATTCATATTCAAATTGAGGAAATATCGTTGCTAGTTGTTTGATGGTGGATTCTTCATACCCTGAGTAAGCAATTATTGTNCCCACATCCGGTACGGCGTCCAATAAGGTNTCGACGAAATTTAACCGGGGATCTTCGGTGTTTTCATACAAAAAATCTTGGTGTTCTAGTTGTCCTGAGAGGNNNTGGATNTGAAGTGACCANTGAAATGGAATGGGTTGGAAAGGTCTTGTCAGGCGGTAAATAGGTAGAGCGGGGTTAAATGTTTCAAAGTCAATAAAGCTTAAAGGATATAGAATACTGGATATGATTGCAGGAGCTTCCTCGCTGATGAAAAGAGAACCAGTTTCCAGGGAGTTAATCACCCTTTTTTGTAAATCGTTGAGACCTGGATAATCTTCCGGAATCTCTCTAATATCTTTAAATCCACTTTCCTGTAGGCTGTCTCGAAGTTTTTTATTTATTCGAGGTAACTCTTTGATAGGATGTTCAGGTAAGTCTTGATGACAGTGTCCGTAAAATGGACATTTATACGGGCTAGTACAGTGACCACCTATTGATATCGGTGGTGCGGTATGCTGATCCAGGATTTGCCACATCTCATCGAGTTTTTCAGGAATTATTTCTGAAGAAAAATTCCGAGCTTTTTCTGTAATGTCCTCCAGCTTAAACAGCTCTTCGAGATTGTAATCTCCNCCTTGGTAGATGTAGGTATTATCGATGTGCATCAGATAAACTTGATTTATTNNAAATCCCANTCCTTCAAGNACATGGAGTTGNATCGCNACGTCTGGTACGTGCTCTGATTTCACACTGGTCCCTGATTTAACTTCNANTAAATCAAATCNGCCGTCGGNACTTCTTCGGAATATATCAACCCGAATTCTGATTTTAGAAAATTCAAAAGCAGCCTCGTAAAATGCAGGGATAGAGAGGTCTGACAGTAATTGAGCTGTTTTAGAAACCGCTTGAGAGTGTTCGAAGTAAGGTTCTTCTATGAGCCTACCATCTGGAAATCTCTTTCTAGCTAATTCTCCTACTCCATTACCAGTNTCAAATATGGCTTGGAGTCCGGGATCAATAGGATCCATTAAATCGCGTTGATAGCATTCCATGTGCAACCGTTTGAAGCATTGAAGGCCTCCGACAAATCTAGTTTTGGACAGTTGCACTGAAATTGGATGTACCATGGGCTATTCTCTCCGGTTGCAGATCCTTGGATTAATTGATGGTTTCTTTTAATTGCTGTAAGGCGTCTATATGTTGATCAATAGTAGTTATTTGGGGTCCTACAGTACTTGCTGACAGGTGTGTTGCTCCCATTTCCTCCCACGCCTTCGATTCGGCAAGCCAGTCTTCTGGTCCATTTGAAGCCATTCTGATCCTACCTTCCATCCCAATCTCGCTTGGGTTTCTTCCTGCTGAACGAGCGTATTCTTGGACTTGTTCCACGACACCCCGATTTGGGTGATCATATGGGAACATTGGGAACCATCCATCGGCCATATTTCCTATACGCTTCAGAACNCTTTCGGTTGGTATGGGGTTGGCTGAGGATCCGGCTCCTAGCCAAATTGGAATAGGACGTTGAATTGGAAGAGGTCTGATCCCTGCATGGGAGATCTTATGGTCGCGCCCTTCGAAGTTCACTAATTCTTGAGTCCATAATTTCCGGAGAACCGCTATTTGCTCTTCACACCGTCGGCCCCTAGTATGGAAATTTTGGCCTAATGCCTCGTATTCCACAGGATTCCAGCCTATGCCGATGCCGAGTCGTAAACGGCCTCCACTTAAAACATCTACCTCGGCTGCCTGTTTGGCCACGAGNGCGGTTTGNCGTTGAGGNANGATAAGTATTCCGGTTACTAGCTTGATNGTAGTGGTGATTCCTGACAAAAANGCCATCAATGTAAANGGTTCATGAATGTAACTCTGGTGAGTGTAGGGAAATCTCGGTACTTCTGGATGGTATTGGGGATCTGCTCCAAGAACATGGTCTAAGATACGTATATGCGTGTATCCGAGTTGCTCTGCAGCCTGTACGAATTCTCGGACTCCACCCAGATCATCACCAAATTCAACGATAGGGACAGTTACCCCTAATTCCATGTCATTCTCCTTGTATCACAGCAGATTCAATTGTTGTCTGTATATTTAATTCTAGACAAGACAGCGAACCAAGAATTTGAATCAGAATATTCTGAGAATACTATCGCATTTCGTTTTGCNAGGGTATTTATGAAATTCAGTTTTGAGATCTAAAATCTTAAAACGAGGTTTAGATATTANTGGCGTAAGGTTTNGTTATTGGGATTCNGGGACTACAAAGGGTAATCCTTGTTCCTTCCATCCGCTAAATCCGGGATCCATATATGATACATTAGTGTATCCCATAGCTTTCAGAGTCTGCCCTGCCAGGGCAGATCGGCCAGTACCGCCTCAATGGGTTANGATCGGTGTACTCTTATCTGGGACTAATTCTTCTAATCTACCTTCTATCCTGCCTCTGGACAAAAGAGTAGCACCCTCTATGTGGCCGTTAGNCCATTCGTCAGGTTCTCGTACATCCAATACTACTAATGGCTCTCCGNTTTCCATTTTATTATTGACGTCTTTCGCNGGCATAGAAGAGACTGTNCCCTGGGCTATCTCTACCATTTTCCTACCTATATCAGCCATTTATTATCTCCATTCAAGTAAGCTAATTATCAAAACAACTAAAAGCTGTAACCTNCATTATATAGGATTTTAAATAGCCNNTGACTGAAANTTTTGACCCGTTCTGTGAATCCTGCACATATAATAGGCTCCGGAAGGGATTCTTATTAGCCAGTATAAATATATTCAATAAGGAAATTACATGAAATATCTTTTTATGGGGGAATTTGAAGTCTCTGTTGTTGGGTTAGGTACTTGGCAATTCGGTGAACCGGGTTGGGGTTGGGGTTCTGAACTTGATTATGAAACGGCTATCAAAATAGTTCATAGAGCTCTTGAATTAGGTATAAATTTTTTTGATACGGCAGAGGTGTATGGGAGTGGTAAATCTGAGGAAATACTCGGTGAGGCACTGGANGGATCAAGAGAACAAGCATTTATAGCAACCAAGGTTGCTCCACCGNTGCGCCCAGACCGAATAATGCGTTCNGCTACGGACAGCCTAAGTCGATTGAAAGTAGANGCTATAGATTTATACCAATTACATGCTCCGGATAGAAATGTACCTTTAGAACGAACTATGAGAGCTATAAGGAAACTTTTGGATGAAGGTTATATACGACAAGTAGGGGTCAGTAATTTTACTTTACAACAATGGCAGCAAGCAGAAGAAGTACTTGGNTCTCCAATAATATCAAATCAGGTNCAATACCATTTGTTAAATCGTCAAGCNAGAAACTTGCTGCCTTACGCCCATGANACCGGCAAGATCGTTACGGCATTCAGTCCCTTGGCTCAGGGTTTGTTGAGTGGCAAATACGGGTTTGATAATGTTCCACGGGATCTGAGGGCTAATTTCGGTATTTTCAACGATGACAGCCTCCGTAGAGCTCCGGAAATATTAAATGTGCTTAGTGAGGTTGCGGGGCATCATCAATCGACGCCTGCTCAGGTTGCTCTTGCCTGGCTTCTGTTAGATTCTCAGGTGATGGTTATTCCCGGGGCCCGGACTATCGAACAGATTGAATCTAATGCAGGGTCCTCGGATTTGAAACTTACTCCGGGAGAAACCATGATGATAGATCAGGCTACCCGTGTGTAGGCTTCACCAAATTGAGTTGAATGTGCCTGTTTGAAAAGTGTATTAGAAGGNCAGAAGGTGTTTGGCAATTAACTTCTGATAATGAAGCTGAATCCCGATATGCCAATTAAAATGCTAATTCCTATAGAAAATAGCTTTGGATTAATGCGGGAATTGATAGATTTTCCGAGGTATGCAGTGATAATCGCTATTATCCCGAGGCCTAGCCCAATNAAGCATCCGTTNAATGTNAGNATTTNGTTTGACCCAAAAATGATCAATTTTGGGATTTGAATTAATCCCATGGCTATCGCAAAAGTCCCTAGNTAGGAGCTNGCAAATAGNCCNTATGCGAGAAAGAATGTGGACGTAAATGGNCCTGGAACACCACCCANAAACCCGTCTCCGAGTCCTGTGACAGCNCCTAATGGCACGAANCCCCATAGTTTCATNCGGAAAGNNTTTCCAATTGGTAGCCGGGTAAAAATTGCCAGGGTAATCATCATNACCCCGAAAATACGCATGAGTATTACTGTATCTGCCNNNATGAATATGAAGCTACCNAGAATTGCTGCAGGGATNGAGNTCAAACNGAAATATNCTGCGATTTTCCAGTTGATTTGATCCCAATGAAGCCAGACTCGTGTCGAGGTGCCCAGGAACTGGGAGATGGCTAATATTGGGATTGCTTCTTTCAGCCCAAAGACCCAGACCAGAATAGGGAGTATTACTACGCCACCCCCAAATCCTGCGACGCCTGCTAGAGTGAATCCGATCAGTGTGGCTATTAACACTGCGGAAATTTTAATTAGTTCTTCCAAAATTATTGAGCCATACTCAAAACTGTGAGAATTTTTAAACAGTATACCTAGGCTGGTTATGACAAAACAGTTATCAGGGACTACAGCAATTGCCTAACCGAACCCCTACGTTGATATCTTTCGCTAATTTACCAAAGGTTAAAAGAGTAGAGTGTATGTGCTGTTGGACAGAGATGGTAACCTAAATAATCTAAGTACAGCCAGTTGATATGTCCTGGTGTGCAATAAATATTAAGGAAGGTAATTCTGTGAGATTAGTAGGTAAAACTGCTCTGGTAACCGGTGCCAGCCGAAATATTGGTAAAGAGATATCATTAGCATTCGCTAGACAAGGTGCTGATATTGCTCTATCCGCGTTACAAAACGAGGATGATTTGAAAGAAGTATCAGAGCAATGCCAGGGTTTAGGTGTTAAAACCTACCGTAGACTGGCGGATCTTTCTGATTCTAATCAGTGTAGCGAACTTGTCGAAAAGTCTATTGAAGCCTTGGGCAAGATAGATATATTGGTATGTAATGCTGCTGTTCGTCCTCATCATCCGCTGTTAACGGTGACAGATGAGGATTGGAGACGTATTTTCGCAATTAATCTGGATTCTAGCTTTTACCTTACACGGTCAGTGATTCCAAATATGATTGAGCGCCAGAACGGAAGCATAATAGCAATCGGGGGTGCTTCGGCTCTAATAGGGAGGCCGTCAACCAGTGCTGTGGCGGCGTCTAAAACCGGCCTTTGGGGATTTATGAGATCAGTGGCATCCGAGTTCGCTCAATATAATATCAGAGCTAATATGATAAACCCTGGAACTATAGATACAGCTCGCAATAATCCAGAATGGTCAGAACGCTTTTTACAAGGTACGTGGAATACGGATGAAAGCGTTCAGAAAATTCCCTTGCGTAGGTTAGGTCGAGTTGAAGATATAGCCAATGCCTGCGTATTCCTAGCTTCTGATGAATCCAGCTATATTACAGGAGATCAGCTGAACGTTGTGGGTGGAAAATACACGGTAGCTACAGAAGGCTAGAGCGATGGTCAGATTGTTGGGTAGGCGTTGGTGTATCGTGTCAATTGGATTATTGCGGTGGATAATGATCTAACCACCAACGTGCTATGTCCAATCGTCTAGCAAACCAAACATCTTCTTTCGATGATGCGTATTCTAAGAATCTTTTCAAACCGTAAGCTCGACCCGGCTTACCAATGATTCTGCAGTGGAGTCCGATTGACATCATTTTGGGGTGCGAATCTCCTTCTTCGTACAGCATATCAAAACAAGATTTTGCTACTTCGAAAAAATGATCTGGAGTGATCAATTCTCCCCGCCAGAATTTGGTGTCGTTAACTTCCAGGGAATAAGGAACTACTAACCACGGTTGACCGTGGACTGCCGCGTAATATGGTAAGTCGTCGTTATAGGCATTGCAGTCATAAATGAACCCCCCTTCCTCTGCTACCAATTCCCTAGTATTGATGCTGGGACCATAACGTGTATACCAGCCGAGCGGCCTTTGTCCCGTGGTTTTGGTAATAGACTGCACCGCTTGGTTGATTGCTTCTCGCTCCGTATCGCGATCCATCTTATAGTATTCTTCCCAACGGTTACCGTGGCCCATCACCTCGTGTCCGCGCCTGACAATCTCTGGACCGACTTCTGGATTCTTTTCTAATGCCTGAGCGCAGCAAAAGAAGGTTCCTTTTACATCGTATTGATCCATCACGTTCATAATGCGCCAAATACCAACTCTNCTACCNTATTCAAAGAAGGATTCGTTGGCTAAATCNCGATCGCCAACTGNGACATTGGATGGGGATTCTCCCAAGGTTTCTCCTCTNGNATCTCCGTCCAATATAGAATATTCAGAACCCTCTTCNTAGTTAACTACTAACGANATAGCNATTTTAGCNCNNNCAGGCCAATCAACTTTTGGAGGATTGGCTCCGTAACCAATTAGATTCCTATTATTCATATTCTCCTCGACGCCTCTATAGTTTAAAAATAATCACGTGATATATAGATATGGACCAACAATAAATAGACTGGTTCCAAATGATTCTCTGATCTTGTTTGGATTATGATTTAACATTTTAAAGATTGTTAAACGCCATACCGGCTAATGCTGAAAGTATCACAACAGACCATGGTGGTAATTTCCAGAGCATGAGCATTCCCAATGCAGCAGAAGCCAGGGCAAAGTCTAAAGGATCTTGAATTGTGCTTGTCCAAATAGGGTCGTATAGAGCTGATAATAGCAAACCCACCACGGAAGCATTAACACCTTTGAGAGCCGATTGTAAATCTGGACGTTGCCTCAAAATGTCCCAGAAGGGTAGTGGGCCTATGGCCAGGAAAAAAGCTGGTAAGAAAATCGCTCCAAGGGTTATTAATGCTCCGACAACCCCGTTAGGTGGCAGGGTCATTACGGTCCCGAGAAATGCGCTGAACGTAAATAAAGGTCCTGGAACCGCTTGAGTAGCACCGTAACCGGCGAGAAACGTTTCTTTTGCGATCCAACCCGTGTCCACAACCTCAGATTGTAATAAAGGTAGAACTACGTGTCCTCCTCCAAATACTAAGGATCCTGACCTGTAAAAACTGTCTATTATTGATAACGTTTGGTTAGTATCAAACAGTTGTCTTAGTAGAGGTAATCCAATCAATAAACCGAAAAATGTAACTAGGGTTACAACACCTACCCAGGGTTTAATTCGATTGGATATTGTTACCCTAGTCGATTCCATACTAGGGACTTGAAGAAATTTCCATCCGACGATTCCTGATATAACTATAATAATGATTGCTGTAAAGGGAGTGGTTACTGTCAAGGATATTACTGCTGAGATTACAGCTATACTTGCTCGTTCTCTGTCTGGAGCGAGGCTTCTGCTCATGCCCCAGACTGCCTGGGCTACTACCGCCACCGCGGCAATTTTTAATCCATGAAGCCATCCGATGTCGTATATTGCGAATTGCTGTAACCCGTAACCGAATGTTATCAAAGCGATAGCGGATGGCATGGTGAATCCAAGCCAAGCCATCACCCCACCAGGTAAACCTGCTCGGATAGTTCCTATGATTATGCCTACTTTACTACTAGCCGGTCCTGGTAAAGACTGTGATAATGCCAATACATCAGCAAAACTTTGCTCGTCCAACCAGAACCGCTTAACTACGTATTCCTGACGGAAGTATCCTATGTGGGCTATTGGACCGCCAAATGAGGTCAATCCTAATCGTAGTGCAACCCAGAACACCTGGAACAAGGCACCAGGAATCATTGGGAATAAACTATTCTGGTTATTTAATTTATCTGCAGGAGGTCGAATACTCTTAATATCCATTAGTCTCTCTGTGATGAACAACGTAGTTTAGAACAATATTGAAGTTATTTAATAGTTGATAACTACACCTATGATTGGGTCATGTGTATAGGTGGCTTAGCCAATTATGTTGGATAGGCTCGAGGTGTTTATTTTTGAAACCAGGGAAGTCGGGGCTATATCTATAGGCGCGAAAAAGTCTGTTGACGTTACCAAATCTCTCATCGGCTCCGTAAAACGGGTTCAAATATTCCCAGACCTTTTCACCTGCGCAGGTGACTTCAAAAACTCGGCCGGTCATACCCTCGCATATTAGGGTGTTACCGTTGGGCAGTCTCTGAGCGCCGCTGATGAAGGAACTGAAGAAATCCCAGGGTGGTTGTGTCTTGTATTCCCATTCTATTCGGTCCGTTTTGGGATTTACTTCTATGATTCGGGAACCAGGACTTGGTGCCGTAAGTGTATGCCATCCATTGTCAAAGATTAGTATGTTTCCGTTTTCTAATAGGTTGGGATCATGTTGGTGGCCTAGTTCGTCTCTCCCCCATTTCCATTTGAATGCCCCTGTGGTCTTATCTACAATAGCTACCTGATCCAGTAGACGCCAGCTGGTTAAAATATCCCCGTCGGGCAATACTGAACAAGTATTACTGTGAGTCCATTCATCTCTTCGATGTAAAGGACAAATGGAATCCAGTTCTGGATCTAAATGCTGGTATGCGTGCCACTCCCATATTGTGTTACCTTCTTGAGAAACTTCCCTAAAATAATCACACCATAATCCCTCAGGGGGTTCTGAGTTGGGCACACCGCCTTGTACTTTACTCTGGATTTCGGGGGGTACCAATTCCCATCCGAGTACCATTGTATTCCCGTTAGGCATTCTGCAAAAATCATGATGAAGTGTTGGGTCTTCATATTCCCAAACTAAGTTCCCATCCCAGTCGTATTCCATTATTATTCCGCTGCGGCCACCAATCGTTACAGGGCCTTTGTTGGTTCTTCCTGCTATCAAAAGATTTCCGTTCCCCAGCAAATATCCATAATCTCCTGGCCTGTAGCGTAATAGCCATTGGTGAACAATTCGTCCGTCCATGTCCAGCAGGTAGGTAGTTGTTCCCTCCATGGGAGAGATAAGGGTATATCCCTGGTAAGCTTTTCTAGGTTCGTGTAGGGTAATTCCGAGTTTTTTCATTATTTATGCTCCTAAGAGACAGTGATCGGTCGGTAGTGTGAATTCTTGAAGGTAATAAGTTTATACCGTGAGAGTATCCAGCGAGATATGGTCATTATATCTAATAGATGCGATAGTAACTCATACTGAGAGAAATGGTTGGGCAATCAATGGAAAAGATTTAGATAGATATATTATTTAATGATTCCGTTGGGCAGTCATCTGTTCAGTCGATAGCTAGCGAGAGTTATTTCATTGCAACTTCGTAAACCTAGCTAGTTAAATTAGTATTATTTTGCCGTTACTGAGCATAGGCGATAGGCTTTTGATAAAGTTCTGGTTATCAAGAACTGAAGAGTGGTTTGATTACGTTCCAGGAGATGATTTTAAATGGCAGCGTTAATAATTGGCGAAATTGATAATATATATAACCCGAATGATGAAAAGGTAATTGGTGCAGTTTTATCGGATCGGCAGGGGTTCGCGATTAACGACGAAACTAGAGACATGATCCAGGGTTACTTAAGAACCATTCCGTACAGTTCCACTGGAGACAGGTTATTTAAGGAATTGACCAGGCTAGTCCGTAGGGTAATGTCTCACACAGTCCTCATAATAGGTGATACGGCCAAAGGAGAAAACCTGATACGAGACTATAATCTGACGTAGCCGTACTCGTCACCTATCCAGTTGGTTAATCCCATTTGGTTGGCTGATCGTTAGCTTCATCTGTTTGGGTTCGTTCAATAACCTCTCTCCACTAGGTTTCAGGAGACCATTTATAGATCTTTTCTAGTGACCCTCCCATTAGTTGAGATCGTTCTTCTTCAGAGAGTTTGTCAGTGACCCTAAACGATTCAACCCCTTGCTCATATGTTAGCAAAGCGACTGCCCGAGTCCAGTCGGTTCCCCACATGCATCTGTTGAATCCAAAGGCATAAAATATTTTTCCTAGCGGTTCCCATATGTCAGGATAAGGGAAGGGTTGATGCGATAAAGTGCACGCCCCTGAAATCTTTATTGCGACGTTGTCACACTCGGCGAGTGATAGAACATTAGCCAAATCCGCAAAGGGTTCTGAAGGCGCTGGGGGTGCTGGGGGTTGCATTAACCCAACATGGTCTACAATTATTTGTGTGTTTGGATTGCGATTGGCTAGTTGTAGTAAAAGAGGT
>PAMF01000074.1 GCA_002707185.1 Chloroflexota bacterium
CGAAGGATACCCTGCTCGACGAATCATATCAGGAAGATTCCCTTCCTTGAATTGGTCAAGTGTCCACCTTAACGTCTCCCCAGAAGTAGTTACATCCCAGTAGATTCTGACATCCTGGTTACGAGGACCATAATGATAATGAGGGCCAACTTGGAAACAATCGAAAGCCAGTAATTCAACTTCATGACCCGCAATATCTGTCAACACATGTATTGCCATGCCTTCGTCATTTATATTGGGAAGATGACGATATTCCAAACCGAACCTAATATTGCCCACCTCTATTTTGTCTCCATCAAGCATTTCTGGCATCATGTGATGTACAGTCCTGCGGTCTCCATTGGCCATACCACGGGCAGTAGATTCGAGTTCGGCTAGTTTTGCGGTAGATACAGGATGGCTTTCCAGGTTTTTAGCCAAGTCTGAATACCCTGATCTCTCTACCATCGAAATTAGATTCTCGCGTATATTACGCAGCGTCCAGCCTAAGGAACTCCCACCCATGGTAGTTTTATCCATGAAAAGTCTGATGTTATGATTCTCAGGACCATAATGGTAGTGGGGGCCTTGGTCAAAGCAATCGAATCGTAGGATCTCTGTATCTTTACCTGCTACATCCGCATAGACCTGTACACAAAGTCCCTGGTCATCCATGATCTCTTTACGATAACTCATCGCAAAATCCACCGCACCCGCTTCTATAACGGTTGAACCTTTTTCCACAATACACCTTCCTTGTCTGACATTTATGCCCAGAGCCAGCGTATATAATTTGTCGCTTTTTNAGATGAGTATCCTAAGAANACCTCATCTTATTACAAACGAACCCTTGCCCGCGCCGAGCCCTAGATTATCTTGATTATATCATGAACGATTAACATCGCAAACGACNGCCTTATCATTAGGATACTCATCTAACACAACGGATGCTTNGACCAATTACACATCTCAGGGTTTGNTTCCANGTTGGTTTCGTTCAGTATCCCANGCATTCTCGCATAGGCTCCCTATGCTATACTCCCAAAGGCAATATCCCTATCCAACAAGCTTGGATTGAGAGGTGATCGAAATCAANATAGGAATAAGTATTCCCAGATTACCTGACGCAAATGCTATACGTAGATTTACATCGACGGCAGAGAAATTAGGATTTGAATCAGTATTAGCCGGTGATCACATTATACTACCCACAGGAGGAACGAATCAGTACCCATATACTGCTGATGGATCCTTCCAGAGGCCCTCGGACGAGCCATTTTTGGAAACTATGACTATGCTAGGTTACATGGCAGCCTGTACCGAAACCATCAAACTAGGAAGCACTGTTATCATACTTCCTTATAGAAATCCCATAGTGCAGGCCAAAATGTTCGCATCACTGGATGTTTTAACCAACGGCAGGATGATATGTGGAGTTGGTGTTGGTTGGCTGGAACATGAGTTCGATACTCTAGGTGTCCCCTACAGCGAAAGAGGGCCTATGAGCGACGAATTCCTTGAGATCTTTAAATCATTATGGACCGAGCAAGAGCCAGAGTATCATGGTAAATATTATAATATTGAAGGGATTCAATTTCAGCCAAAGCCTNTACAAAAACCTCATATACCCATATGGATTGGAGGGCACAGCCGTAGGGCTTTGAGAAGAACCGCAAAATACGGTGATTGTTGGCACACTACTAGACAGACTCCCGATTTTGTAGGTAAAAATCTCCCCTATTTACGGGAACAAACTGAGATAGCTGGACGAAATCCTGAANAAATAAGTATATCGTTAAAGAGAAGTTTGTACTTTACCGATACCGGTGCTGGTGAGGGTAAATCAGTACTAACCGGCGGAGTAGTTATAGGTACAACGCAAGAAGTTATTGACGACGTCTACTACTGTCAGGAAATAGGAATTGACCAATTGACCTACGACTTCAGAGTAGAAGGGTTTGAGGGCCAGATCCAAATGTTAGAACACTTAGCGAAAGAAGTATTACCAGTAGCTAACCGGTTAGGATAGGTACTTAAAGCACCTATCCTAAATCCTTAAAGACCACTTTGCCTAAAGATTTCTTTCTTCTCGGCTAAATGATGAGCCGTACTTAGCATATTAGCCTTTTGCTCATCAGACACTTGCCTTTTTATCTCTCCCGGTATACCTGTTACGAAGGAATTATCAGGAATATCCGTGCCTGATAAAACAACCGAATTTGCCGCTATGAGACAATTTTTGCCAATGTTCGATCGATGCAAAAAGGTGCAATTATTACCAAGTAATGACCCTTCTCCAATGAAATCACCATGAACTACTACGCTGTGTCCCACAGTCACATGATGTTCAATGACTAAACCATTACCATGTATCACTGCTCCTTCTTGGACATTCACATAGTCACCTAGAACTATCTTTTCTTCACCGTCGCCTCTTATTGTAACTCCTGGCCAAATGCTGCAATGCTCACCAATCTCGACATCGCCCACCACATATGCGAACTCGCTAACCCAGGCAGTATCTGCAACCCTAGGAGTCTTATCACCAAGTGTTCTGATCAATTCAGTTCTCCTTACAATTAAAATCGGTTACCACAGTGGCCTTATCCCAAATACCGACTACGTCGTCGGCACTGGAATGTATGCTATTGTTAGTAGCTGAGTAAGAAATTCCAATATCGGCTCGATATCAAATATTTCTATTTGAGAGCTCTACGGGCCTCCCTATCTAGCTCACGTTCGATAATAGATTGACGCTTGTCGTACTGACGTTTGCCTCGTGCCAGCCCTATCTCGATTTTGGCTACATGTTGTTTAACATAAAGTCGGAGAGCTACTAAAGTTAATCCCTTTTGAGAAACCGAACTCGCGAGCTCCCTGATTTGAGACTTATGAAGCAGAAGTTTTCGGGACCTCCGCGGCTCATGATTATATATACTGGCAGAACCGTATTGCGCAATATGAACATTTGAAAGCCACAGCTCACCACTCTCAGGTCTGGCATAGCCGTCAGACAAGTCTACTCTACCCGCCCTGATTGATTTTATCTCGCTTCCAGTAAGGACCATCCCCGCTTCATATCGTTCTAAAATCTCGTAGTTATACAAGGCTCTCCGATTTAAAGCCACTGTCCGGTTGCCATTATCTGAGTTATTGGTTTTGTTCTTGCTTTTAGCTTTAGCCATAATTCTACCAACGACCCTGTGATTTGATTACTGAGATCCCATTATAACTGAGTCTAGGATCTCAAGCGCGTGCTGTAATTGAACGTCGACTATGTTTTCGTCAGGAATTTCCACGAGAATATCCGGTGTAACGCCTTCCCCTTCAATCAGGGTCCCGAGTGGTGTGTACCATCTACCAATAGTGAAATAAACGCCAGAACCATCCGACAACTGCCTCAAAGTATTTACGCTACCCTTTCCAAAGGTGGTAGATCCTACCACTGTAGCCCTTTTATGATCCATTAAAGCACCCGTAAGCACTTCACTGGCGCTGGCACTAAATTCATTTACTATGACTACCATGGGAGTATCTATGGATTTAACCTGACTGTTAACTTCCCAATCATTACGGTTATTCTGCCCATCGATTTCGTATAATATCAAACCATCATCAAGGAAGTTACTAGCCACATCTACCACAGACCGCAACATCCCTCCTGGGTTATTCCTTAGATCTAGAACAATTCCAATTCCTTCAGCAGAGCTGAATGTTTCTAGCGCTTCATGCAACTCTTGATTAGTTTTGTCCCCAAAGCTGAAAATCTGCAAATGCCCAATTCGATCGTCTCGCATAGTAATATTTAGGCTTGCTAGCGGGA
The DNA here is from genome assembly GCA_002707185.1 of Chloroflexota bacterium. The sequence continues at coordinate 3,803 of PAMF01000074.1, forward strand.
TCACTCCGCGAGTGACTACAATATTAAATTCTTCGGTGGCACCGATATGAAGAATAGCCAAGTCCACATCTGTGCCCTTTTTGCCGCGTATAGTGGAAACCGCCTCAAGAAGAGTGATATTTTCAGTACTCTTCCCATTTATCGACATTATTCGGTCACCTGGTTTGATTCCGGAACTTTCAGCCGGAGAACCTGGCATTGGGGCAATAATAATTAGCTGCCCATTCCTCATCGTTACTTGAGCCCCGATACCTTCAAAATACCCTTGATAATCAGCAGATTCCATTCTAAATTGTTCTGCATTTAAATAAGAAGCGTATGGATCATTTAAAGCTAGAAGCAATCCCTTGACAGCGCCCTCGCTCAACACTTCTGCGTCAATAGTTCCCCTGTCCACATGTTCTTTTTGAAGAAGATTCCAGACCTCCGCTAATCGATCAAATTCTGGAGGCAGACCCTTGGAAACCCTACTAGACTCCCCCGGGATCAAGTCTTTTAACTCTTGTTTGAAGGTAACGACAATTAAAGCGGAGAATAGGAGAAGTGCAAAAATACTGGATACAGAAATAATGAGGGATCTTTTCAATATAAGAACTTCTCCTTAATAGACACTTGGCAGATGTAGACTATAGAGAGGTGACTCGGCCGACAGCTTATAATTTTAACATATACACTATCCGATACCTTAAGCCGTGCGGTCACATTGACACTTAATTAATCAGGAGGTTAGGATCTAAAATGAAGTATAATTGCGCAGGTGAATAAGTGGTAGGAATATCCTCATACGGCACCTATATACCCAAATTCCGCTTGGGCAAGGAAACATTAGGTTGGAACTCTGCCTACGAAAGATCAATCGCCAATTTTGACGAAGACAGTGTCACTATGGGAGTCGCTGCAGCCCGGGTATGCCTCAAAGGTCATGATACTTATGATATAGACGGACTAATATTCGCGACAACTACTTCTCCTTACGCAGAAAAACAATGTTCAGCGATTATAGCCACTGCATTGGATTTAAGGAGAGATATTTTAACCTCTGATTTAACTGATGGTCTGAGAGCAGGAACCAACGCGTTGAGAGCTGCTATGGACTCGGTTACGGCCGGAAGTGCCAATAAAATCCTGGTAGTCGTATCCGATAATAGACAAGGTCCTCCCAGAGGAGAAACTGAAAGAAACTCTGGAGACGGGTCAGTAGCAATTTTAATAAGCAACGAACCTACAGTCGCCCAACTAATTGGCAGTCACTCAATAAGTGATACCCTAATCGATAATTGGCGGTCTACCGGCGATGTTTTTGTACGTAGTTGGGAAGACAGATTTGCAACTGAAGAAGGTCTGGAACGGATAACAAGAGAAACATTAGACGGATTTTGGAATAAATTCTCTTTGAAACCGGAAGACATTTCTAAAGTTGCCATGTCAGCCCCAGATGCCCGAAAGCATACTCGTTTGTCCCAAATATTGGGGTTTGAAAAATCCCAAATAGAGGACCATCTGTTCGGGGAAATGGGTAATACCGGTGCGGCCTTTCCACTTATGCTTCTTTGCCAATCATTGGAAGATTCCATAAAGCATCAAAAATGCCTGTTAATTGCCTACGGAGATGGTTGTGACATAATTAGTTTTGAAACCCGTGGCCCAGTTAATACTGCCGACGAACAGATTGATAGTTTAAAAAACCATCTCAAATCGAAGAATATCCTAACCAATTATGAAATATTTGCCCGTTGGCGTGATATCTGGCAACAGGACGATGCAGCCAGGCGCCCTAGCCCGAATTCCCCTTCAGTAACGGCTATGTGGCGAGAAGAAGAAAAGAATATTCGCTTTCACGGAGTACAATGTGAACACTGCCAGTATATCCAATACCCTCCACAGCAAGTTTGTGTTAATTGCCGGTCACGGGGAAATGGAACTCCTGTCCCACTGAGCCGACGCAACGGATCTGTATTCACATATTCGATGGATTATATAGCTGGTACAACCGACACACCTCTAGTGATAGCAGTCGTAGACTTCGATGGAGGTGGTAGAGTACTTTGCATGCTCACTGACCGCGAAATTGATGAAGTTAAAGTAGGCATGCCTGTTGAAATGAGTTTTAGGAAACTCAGAGTGGTAAACGGCATTCATAATTACTACTGGAAGGCAATACCCCGACGATTCGATACAACGTGAGGCGATTATGAACGGTATCAAAGATCGCGTAGCAATAATTGGCATGGGATGCACTAAATTTGGAGAGCGTTGGGACGCGAGCGCCGCAGATTTAATGATTGAAGCAGCTTACGAAGCTTTTGATGACGCGCAATTAGACCCAAAAGACATTCAAGCTGCATGGCTTGGTACCGTGAGTTCATTTCGCACAGGCCAGCCCCTGGCTGAGGCGTTAAAACTGGACTATATTCCTATAACCCGTGTTGAAAACGCCTGTGCAACCGCGACTGACGCATTTCGTAATGCTTGTTATGCCGTAGCTGCTGGCATATACGATATAGCTCTAGCCGTTGGCGTTGAGAAATTAAAAGATTCCGGATATTCAGGATTAGCGATTCCTGAAAGTCCGGGGGCAGACGTTAATCCCCCCACTCCACCCCCTGCCCAATTTGCCATGGCCGCAACGCGTTATTTCCATCAGTATGGAATCCCTTATGAGGATGGCAAAAGGACCCTAGCGCAAATAGCCCAGAAAAATCATCATAACGGCAGTTTAAATCCTCGCGCCCATTTCCAGCGAGAAATTAGCGTAGAACAAGTGGTGGACGCTCCCATGATTGCATGGCCACTAGGTCTATTCGATTGTTGTGGAGTGAGCGACGGTGGAGCAGCTGCCATAATTACTACACCTGAAATTGCTAAAAGCTTCCGACAAGATTACATACTAGTAAAGGGTTTAGGGCTCTCAGTCGGTGCCTTCGGAATGATCAGAGACGACTGGGATTTCACTCATTTTCCTGAATCAGTTCATGCCAGTCAAGCCGCCTACCAAGAAGCTGGTGTTTCTGATCCGTTGCAGGATATAGATCTAGCCATGGTACACGACTGCTTCACTATCACCGAATTAATCATATATGAAGATTTAGGATTTAGTTCCAGGGGTAATGCTAGCAGAGACGTTGAGCAAGGCACTTTTTCTCTAGAAGGCGACCTGCCCGTTAATACCGACGGAGGACTGAAATGCTTTGGGCACCCGATCGGTGCTAGCGGTATCAGAATGATTTACGAAGTTTATAAGCAATTACAAGGGAAAGCCGAGAGACGCCAACTCCAAAAAGCTGATATCGGACTTACACACAACCTCGGGGGAAGACCCGGATCATTTACTTGTTCGGTCGGCATATTCGGACGAGCATAGAACATATCCAAAGAGATCATCAGTTTTTTTAATTTATATAAATTATTAAGAACTCAAAATGCGCGAAATTCAATTGTTCCGCGCCTTGACTCTAGAGATCAGAGACTGTTATAAACGGGGTAGACGTTGGGAGTGTTGTGGAGCGACGTGCGGGTCTACGTTTCGGAATATATTTTCTCCCATACCTAACAACGGCCAAGATAAATAAATATCTACCAAGAATCTCCTATTGGAAGAGCTGACAATGCTTGACTCAGAATTGTTGCAAGTAACTGGTCGTGGCACGAACATTAACTTCACAATCGATGATCAGAGGGCCTTTGGCGATGTGTTATCTGGATTAGAAACCTATTTGTCCAAGAATCGACACCTATTATCAAAAGGTAACGTGACTGTAAACGTCGGGCAACGGATTCTAAACAAAGGTCAATTAACTAAAATCAAACATGCATTGGAATCGGGATCCGGACTACATGTAGCCCAGTTTTGGTGTTCTCCAGATGTTTTAACCACTGATGATCCTAACGACGACTCCGTTACCGTAATGGATGTCAGGTCGCTACAAAACTACTCATCTGAGCCCATCTCAATATCAACCGGTCCAATTGATATGAAAACCGAAACAATTGATCACGAAATCCCCGAGGACATCGAAAACCTATTACCCTCTAGTACAGGAGATATTGAACTCGATGAAGATACATACACCGAAGGATTGAGTTCAGAAGACCCTGCAATTGACACCTTAATAGATACTCCAGACGAGATTTCAAACGCTGACAGGCCCGGCATAGAAGCTTTGCCTGAAAGCCGCTCAACACGCTCAGAACTAGCCCATATGATAATTTCCCAGACTGAAACCTCATCCACTCTTGGAGATCTGTACAGCGAACCAAACTTGGACCCGGGTCCTTTGGAATTAGCACTAATAAACCTCGAACACTCAATTCAAAACGGAATTATAGATGAATCGGATTTGCATAACGAGATTTCAAATGACGAGTCCGACTCATTTAATACATACAACGTAGGCTTTCATAGTCCTGACGAAACCGAACAAGAACCCCTTGCCTTGAATCGTCAAAATGAGGCTTTGTTAATAAAAACTACCTGTAGGTCAGGAGAGGTAGTTCATTATGCAGGTGACGTAGTGGTTTTGGCAGACGTAAACCCCGGTGCGCAAATAATAGCGAACGGTGACATAATAGTGTTCGGAAATCTACGGGGATTTGCCCATGCGGGTGCTGCCGGCGACCTACAAGCGACCATAATCGCAGTAGACTTAGATACATCGCGGGTACAAATAGGACCATATGTAGGAATCTCTCCCAAAACATCCGGGAAACGCAGGTCCCGTAGGCCCGAAGCATCCATTGCCTACATCAGACGCCAACATATTTTCGTGTCGCCGTTCAAGGGACGATACGCTAAGTACAGCGGAGGAACATTATATGATGGGTAAAACCATAGTAGTTACATCCGGAAAAGGTGGTGTGGGTAAAACTACAGCCACTGCTAATATCGGTACTGGTCTTGCTATGCGAGGTCATAACGTAGTCGTAATAGATAGTGATATCGGACTTCGCAATTTAGATGTAGTTATGGGGCTTGAAAATCGTATCGTCTACGATTTAGTGGATATAATTGAGGGCCGATGCAAATTAAATCAAGGAATGATCCGCGATAAGCACAAACTAGACCTCTATTTGATTCCTGCACCCCAGACTCGGGACAAAGACTGTATAGATCCTGAACAACTCCGTGAGCTGTGCCAGAAGTTAGAAGAGGAATTTGACTATGTAATAGTAGACTGTCCTGCCGGCATAGAACAAGGGTTTAAAAACGCTATAGCCGGAGCCCAAGAAGCAATCATGGTAACTACTCCCGAAGTATCTGCAATCAGGGATGCAGATCGAGTTATAGGTTTGCTTGAAGCAGCCGAATTACATCGTCCAAAGCTCATCATAAATCGAGTTAATTCAGCCATGGTAAAACGCGGTGATATGATGGATAAAGACGATATAGTTGGACTCCTTGCCGTAGATATACTCGGCATGGTGCCAGTTGACGACAGATTGATCACAGCCACAAACCAAGGCATACCGGTAATTCATGACCCAAAGGCGTTGTCCGGCGCTGCTTTTTCCAGAATAGTTGCTAGAATTGATGGAGAAGAAGTAGCCATACCAGATCTGGAGCCCCGCACAGGTATTATGGACAAAGTGAAAGAGATCATGGGGATCAAGGGGGGATCATACACACATGCGTGATTTCTTAAGATGGGTATTAACGCACAAAGATCAGACTAAAGAGGCCGCAAGAGATCGTTTGAGGTTAGCTTTGTTAAAAGATCGGATTGACCTATCGGGCGGTAGCATGGAATCACTAAGAAAGGATGTATTAACGGTATTATCCCGGTACATGGTAGTTGGAAACGATTTCCAAGAGTTCGACATCCACCGTTCGGACGATGCAGTTTACTTGGTATCCAACATAAAAGTTGAAGAGCTTCCTCGCTGGGCTACTTTAAATGACAACAACTCGGATCCTGCCACAACCAGCAAACCCGGAGCTTGGTGGAAATGACCTGAGCCACATCGGTGATAACACGAATTTATCATGGACGCTGGATAAAAAATACAGGGGAAGTTGAGTGGTCAACCTGCCCTGTATTTTGGTCAGACTATGTATAATCTGATTTTTTGATATCTCCGATATCAGCCAACCTATATCCACACACTTATGGACCCAAACGAATTCATATCACTAACAAACATGCCGTGGTAAAATACCCAACACTCATTTGAGCTATGCCCGTCATATAACTTGTCAGTGATCAAGACCACGGAGGACTTATTTGGCTAATCAGACAGATAATACGTATCGCCTCAGTGCCATCCCAGAAAGATTTTTAGCAGCACTGCAATATAAAGACTACCGCACTTTGTGGATGGCCAATTTATTTGCCGGCGCTGCTGGGTGGGCATTAATTGTAGCCCGTGGATGGCTAGCCTTTGATATGACGGAAACGAATTCTAGCATGTGGGTTGGCCTAGTCACATTTATGGCTATGGCCCCCAGATTCTTCCTTACTCCCGTAATTGGCTTTATAGCGGACAGATTTAATAGACAAACCGTCCTTAGTTGGACTTACGGCTTGAATCTTGCCCACAACATAGTACTAGCAGGTCTCGTAATGTATGGAGAACTTGGGATCTGGGTACTAGTTATTCTATCCGTAGTGAACGGGTCTCTCCGCTCCGCCCAGCAGACTACATCACAGACTTTAGTCCCTAACTTGATACCCCGAGATCGTCTCTTAAACGCAGTAGCATTGAACGAAGCTACGCAACAGGGATCAAGGTTATTTGGCCCAATACTAATATTCATACTCATCATAGCCGTCCCTGAATCTGCTGATATAGCCCTTTCGTTCTGGTTCTGCAGCGCTTTTTATTTGATTGGGCTAATACTTACACTGAACATCCATACCCGGTCCACCGGCGTCATGGACTCAAGCCAAAGCTTCTTCCAAAACATGTTAAGCGGCTTAGTGTACACATACCAACATCCGATGTTGTTGGGAATAGTTTTAATGGCTGTAGCCCATTGCTCACTTACCATGTCTTATGAATCAATTATGCCCGCTATCTCTGAAGGCAAACTTGGAGCAGGAGAGGCAGGATTCAGCTATTTGATTGCTGGAGTTGGGGCAGGCGCACTAGTTTCATCTATTTTTCTCGCGGGGATACGGAACGAATCGACACGAGGTAAAGTATTTCTGTTTTTTGGCATGACTAGCGGACTTGGCCCCATCGCGCTTGGGTTGTCCAATCATCAAGCTTTATCTATCGCTGCTACAGTATTCATGGGCGTGAACCAAGCAGGGTTCATGACCATAACACACGCTATTATACAAACTATAGCTCCTGATGAAATTCGTGGACGAATTTCAGGTGTCTACAACATGCACGTAGGTGGAACTATGGCTTTGGCTAACCTGATAAATGGAACTCTTACCGATGTTTTCAACGCTCCTTTAGTATTATCAGTAGGTGGAATTATATTTATAATAGCCATCTGTTCAAGCCTAGGAATTTCACCATTACGGAGAATATATTTCCCAAGAACGCCCCTTGGATCCTCTATGGCATAAACGGAGACACTCTAATGAACATGATGTCTAAAGACTTAGAATTAAATCGATATTTAGAATTAACCCCTGAATCCCGAAATATATGGGAAGAGTCTAAAACTTACTTACCGGGAGGCGATAGCAGAAACTCCATATTCTGGAAGCCTTACCCTATATTCATAACATCTGCTTCGGGCAGCCATGTAATTGACGCAGATGACGTAGACAGAATTGATTTTATAAATACCATGACTACCATGATCTTAGGGCACGGGCCTGCTCCTGTTATTAATGCCGTTGAAAAACAGTTGCATCACGGATTGGCTTACAATGCACCAAACCTACATCAAGTAAAATTGGCCAAGCTTCTCTGTTCGAGAGTACCAGGGTTTGACAAGGTTAGGTTCACCAATTCCGGTACCGAAGCCACGTTGAATACACTTAGAGCGGCCAGAGCATTCACGGGGAAAAGTAAATTTGCTAAAGCTGAAGGCGGCTATCACGGAACTCATGACTCAGTAAGCGTAAGCATACGGGTAGACCCGACTCTAGCAGGATCAGGCCACAAACCTGCGGCCATGGCTAGTAGTGCTGGCCTAGCTGATGGAGTCGTTGAACAAGTAGTCGTACTGCCATTTAACGACACAGCGTCTTCAAAGGCAATTTTAGAACAAAACGCACATGACCTAGCAGCAGTGATAGTAGAACCCATGCTTGGATCAGTGGGAATGGTCCCGGCTACACCAGAATTTCTGCAGATGTTGCGCGACTTTACCACCGACAACAACATCGTATTAATATTTGATGAAGTAATTAGCTTCAGGGTTGGAAGCGGTGGTTGCCAAGAACATTACGGTATAACCCCAGATTTAACATCTTTAGGGAAGATAATAGGCGGTGGATTTGCAGTTGGAGCTTTCGGCGGCAGAGACGACATCATGGAACTATATGATCCTACAAGAGGTCCTCAAGTGGGACACGCCGGAACATTCAATGCCAATCCGATAACCATGCTAGCTGGATTTGTTACCCTCGAGCAGTTAACGCCTGAAGTGTTTGCTAGTTTGTCGGAAACTACCGAATATTTAAAGCGAGGTATTCGAGAAGTTTGTAGTAAACAGGAATTACCCGTACAAGTAACAGGCCTAGGCTCATTGTTTGGCATACATTTTACCGACACAAAGATTGGTAATTATAGAGACATAACAGCGGAGAATACTCAGCTAAGAGACCGAGTGTTTCTTGGGTTAATGAATGAAAATATACTAATGGCCCCCAACTTGGTGGGAGCCATTTCCACGGCTACTTCAAATGCCGACGTAGATCACTTCTTAACTGCGTTAGCGACAGTATTAAGAAGAAACCTGTAGGAGTTAATCTACCGGTGGCCGCTTTACCCATTTATCTTCAGACGGATAAATTGGAGTAGCCAATTTCCTTATGTTCTCAGTGGCAAACCAATCTTTGCACTCCTCTCTCCATTTAACAAAATGTGGAGCATTTCGGTGGGCTTCAACTGCTGCCTCATCCTGATAAACTTCGTACAAATGTAGTTTGTTAGGATCTTCGTTGTCTTGCAATACGTCAAACCTCAGGCAGCCTGGCTCGTCATTATTAGATCCTCGTGCGTCTCCTAACATTGACGCCATAAATTCCTCTTTATGACCAGGCTTGATATTGATTTCAACCACCAAAGCTATCATGTTAACTCCTATCCTCTTTCGGTTTTAACGCATTTTGTTACGGCCATATTTAGATCAAACACGCTAGAAGCGTCATTATAGACACCAAGATTATGCCAGACAAGGTACCTCCGTAGGTTTGCCAGATAAACATTACTAAACCTCAGCCTAAACGCACAAATATCAGGATGACACCAAATAACTAGCGTTGTAGAATGGCAATATATCCACGAGGAGGCTTTAAGTGGCTGATATACCAATCGTCTATACACTTACGGTTTGCCCTGCTTGTGACAAACTCCGTAACAAATGGGGTAGAGAAGGCATCAAATACGAAGAAAGAAGAGTAGACCAATCTCAGGATACATTAGATGAAGCGCTTTTATATGGAGATTCCGTACCCATTATCAAATACCCAGATGGTCGGATAGAAGTAGGGTTCGAGGGATCAGTTGGTTGAGAAATTGGGTGACGAACTGTATGTTCGTATCGATAAACCGGCAATATATTAAGTTACATAACATCAACAGATCAACCCACAGGAGGAAATTACATGGCAGAGCAGACTAGCGTAGTAACTCCACAACGTTTTCAAGAGGGGTTCAATTACTCTGACTACATGGACCAAATCAAAGTTAACAAAGCCAGGTTCGAAGGTTTTTATTCAAATTTTACAGTCCAGCCAACAGAAGCAGAAGCATTAAATCAGCTAACCGCGAACCCAAACGGCCCAGCGAAAATGATGGTAATCGGCGAAGACTGGTGCGGTGATGTAATTAGAGGATTACCTGTTCTGGCTCGAGTAGCGGAATCTTGCGGTATGGATATGAGAATTTTCCCGAGGGACGAACACCACGACATCATGAACGAATTCCTTAAGAATGGCCAGCATATGTCGATTCCCGTAGCTGTGTTTTATACGAAAGACCATCAATATATCTGTCATTGGATAGAACGACCTGAGGTCGCTGCCAAAGAAATACAAGAGATTGAAGCAGCTATACGCTCAGAAAATTCTGAAATCAATGACCAGGATTTCGGAAGAGAAAGGAGAAGTCGCACCGCAGAAAGAGCAGAAGCCTGGCAGCAAGCCACAGTTGAAGAATTAGTATCTTTGATTTCAGAAAACATGAGTTGAACTAATGTTAGGCCAATTAAAGAAAAACCCCCGACCTGTGAATCGGGGGTTTTCTGTATCTATTTTGCTAGCCCAGGGCCAAGCCTCTTACTTCCTTGGCCGCCTCCGGTAACGGATATGTAGTCCAATTCTGACCATCGTCAGTAGACCCAAAAGCCTCTCCATCTCGAGCTACGCAAAAAACGTGATTAGGATTCCTAGGATCAGACCTAACTGCCATCATAGTACTCTGCGCTTTGACTCCCTGACCAACGGTCTCAAAGGTTCGGAACAAATCCCGACTCCTATAAACGGCTCCCTGACTGCTACGAGCAGCGGCTCCGATCGAAACAAAGAGTACATTTGGATCATGAGGAGCAGCAAAAAGATCTCTGGTATATGTGATTTCAGAATAATTACCGAAGTCTATTGGGATCCATTCGCTACCCCTATCGGGCCCGATAAAGGGTCCTTGTCTAGTTGTTAAAAACACAGTATGCGGCGAAGCAGCTGTACACTGAACTCCGTGGAGATCCAGTGTATCTTCATTTGGAGCTAACGAACCCGTAATCTCTTCCCAGGACTCTCCTCCGTCAGAGCTACGTATTACACCGGCTACTTCTAACCCTGCATACATTTCATCCGGGAAATTAGGGTCTGCAGTTAGGCCAATAACTCTTGTAGGAAAGGTCATTTGGCATTCATTAGAACCCATCGTGGTATTCAATTTTTGCCATGAATCTCCGCTATTTGTACTACGATAAATCTCCCCTGGAGCTGTCCCTATATACATGACAGTTGGGTCACCCGGTCTAAACAAAAAGGTCCAAACTCCCGGTGCCCCTTTTGGGTAATCCAAGCGGTCCCAGTGATCTCCCCGATCGTCGCTTCGATAAGGACCATCATTTGTACCTGCGTAGACAATAGCAGGATTATCCGGATGTAGCGCAATTCCTTGGACCTCAACCCTCTCCGGTAACCCCATCGTTAGTGCTTCCCAATTATCAGACCCCGGAGATAATCGGTACAATCCATGACTTTCAGCTCCAACATAAACTCGGGCCCCGCCATTTCCAGTTGCCATACTTATCCCCCTTGTGAGTTTCTATAAGATTTATACCAATCGAGCTTTAGCCAAACTACCTTCGGTTACACCATGTAATTTGACCATGTGATTCCGTTAAGGCACCTCTGATGATACCTGTAATTCATACCTGTATTCTTCTATTACCGGATTGGCAAGCAATTTTTGACATATATCTTCTACTATACGTTCAGCTTCGGTTCTATCTGACTCAGCGAGTTTCACTTGTAAAAATTTTCCTATCCTAACTCCGACTACCGAGTTAAATCCCAAATTTTGGACTGCGCCCATGACGGTAATCCCAGGGGGATCATTAACAGTCGGTTTCAACGTTATGAATATTTCTGCCAGAAACAAATTTTGACTCCTAGATAAACTTGCTTACAACTAATATGATATCGGCAAGGTTCTATCGATAAACCTGCGACTAAATTCTTAAGGCATTGCACCATAGTTTAAGCAGGTAATATTACCTTCTGGGCCCAAATTGCCAGCATAAGTTTCAAAAAATTTCTTTATCCGATCTTCATTAATACCTTGCATAGTATCTAAAATACCCCAGGCGGCTATCGCCAAAGTTCCCTCTTCAATCTTATCGTAAAATCTAGTCACACCGAGAGTGTTGTTTAACCCTATGTCCTTAAGCACGTTTTTCAACTCATCCACTTCAGCTTCTGAAGCGAAATTATAGCTGATCACAATATTACTGTGTTCCAAATTGTGAACCACTCTTTCATCCGGCAAGCCATTTACAAAAAATCCGCATTTGGAAGGTTGGGGCCAGTGATTCCCCGATGTTGGAGGAATACTATTGTATTCAACAGTTTTTCCTTCAGTTATATGATCACGAGTAGACATTATATCCTGTTGGGTACCTATACCATCCACGTGTTCGTCACTGGAGCCGGTTTTATTAGTAACGGCACCAGTTCCAAATCCTCCGCTTCCAACTACAAATCCACCTATGACCAATATGGCGATTACTAAAGACGCGGATAAATAGAGCCAGTTAGTTTTCCTTTTTGTTTGATTGAGAGAAAGAGAAGCCTCTGAACGACTGCTACCCGGAGCAACTCTTCCCCTTCGTCTACGACGTTTTGAAATGGGCAATTGAACACCTATCCATAAAAGATTTTTTTACTACTCGACTCTAAAGCCTTTCGCCCGTAATCCGGTAGTAGGCCTCCATGTAACGTTCAGTAGTTTTTGAGACCACTTCTTGAGGCAGACTGGGAGCTGGAGGTTCCTGATTCCATCCTTGCTCAGTTAAATAGTCTCGTACGAATTGCTTGTCGTAATTAGGTTGAGATTTTCCTGGGGAGTATCCTTCCATATCCCAGAAACGACTAGAATCCGGTGTTAATAATTCATCTATTAATATGAGTTCTCCGTCAAGAGTCCCAAATTCCATTTTAGTATCCGCTAAAATTATTCCTCTGCTTTTCGAGTATTCATGCGCGAACCCATAGACCTCTATGCTAGCTTTTTCTAACTTTTGCGACATTTCAACTCCAACCATGTCTATAACCTCTTGATCAGACATGTTCTCATCATGCCCTTCCTCAGCTTTAGTAGAGGGAGTGAAAATTGGAGTAGGGAATGCTACTCCCTCCTCCAAACCCTCAGGCATTGGTTTTCCGGATACCG
>PAMF01000001.1 GCA_002707185.1 Chloroflexota bacterium
CAGTTGTCGGAGTTAATCATCTGATTTTGTTTATCTTCAGACAACCTTTCGGTGTGTGGCTGTTGATGTATCGTACGGCCATACAGGACTTCGTCTATATATCGCCACTTAGTCGCTAACGCGAACTGACACATAAATATACGATCTGGGTGAGGCACATAACGCTGTGTCCTGTTAGCAATCAGAGTCCCCCCGCTTCGACCGGAGCTTGACATTGCGAATTCAGGTTGCTCTTCCTTGAACGAAATCGGGACTGAAATTATACGGCCATCAAATTCAGGAAGCGCTATGTTCATAGCTGTGTCAATAGGTCCTAACCCAAGAGAGCTCTCTTCCCATTCTAATCGTGTCCCAGTACTAACTACTCCGTGGATAATTGGGACATTCAATTTATCCAAGAAATCTACGGACCAACCTGATGCTACTGTCGCGCCTTCGTCGCTCAGGTCGCTCATGGCCAGCCCCATAGTATTTATTATGCAATTCACCCTAGAGTCCCCATTGCCGTCTATCATGTAATCAGTGATGGTATTAACTGATTCTGAGTCTTCTTCTGGGTTATGTTTCAAACTAAATGAAAAGACTGGCAACACGTTGATATCGTGTTTTTCAAGCCTGTGTATTAGATCATCAATGAAATGTACGTTGCCGCTCATCCAATGAGCCCGATAAAACAATAACCCTATAGTAGGCTTATCTGGTTTACACCTCAGTTTGATATATGACTCTATATCTATACCTGAATCTATTTCTGGATGATAAATCCCTTGCCACGGCACAGGCTCAGGTGCCTCATGCCCATACTCAGTTTCCAAGTATGTATCAGCCAAAAATAACAATAGATTCTGAGTATTCTGCACCCCGCCTCTCATCAAATAAGCAAAAACCGTTTCTATTTCAGAAACTGGGGCCGAGCATGCAGAAACCAAATCTTCATCCCATTCTTGGTGACCAGGACAAGCTATTAGGGGAATACCATTTGAATGACACAACTCTACCAGCGGATCAAAGGTATCCGGCATCGCTCTTTTCCCACCGAGAAGCCGCAGTACGACCACACCAGCTCCTGCAGCAGCCTCCAAAAGTTCAAATTGACCCTCAGTAGAATCCAAAGCCACCGGATTGTATATCACGACTCTCGGAAAATCGGGGATTGCCATTTCTAAGATGGCTCGTTCAGCGGTCAGAATATCCGTATCTGCAGTTGTAACCAAAAATATAGATTTTTGGTCAGTATCTTTTAAAGTAGTCAAAATTACATCTCGATATTTATTTAATCCAATATTTGCGTAGGAGTAAAAAAGACCATGATCGATAAATCGCTGAAATCTGTACTCAGATCCGCGCATTCTTCCAACGTCCCATCCCAACGCTGTTCACCTTCTAGAGTCAGCCTTTGAAATACTGTCACCCGTTGACTGGCAATAACACCCATATCCATAGCTTGCTTAGCTATCCCTGAAGGCATCAAATCAAAAGGCCTCGGCAAAAGAATTATGTGCCTTTTACTTTCGTTAAGATAATGAACTAATTCTTCCAGATCAGTACCTGNCTCGTCTCTCTTATGTAANGTNATAAANAGGGAATCTTCNAGTGCTATACCNGCCCTNGNGCAGGCAAATTGTATAGAACTAACGCATGGCACCAAGCTTACGTGTTCAGCTCTACGACGAACTCTATTTAATAATTCCCTTGCGGAAACATTCAAATCACCCCAACAACATACGACACAGTTTTTACCCTGACGTGCCTGACTTTGGGCATATTCCAAAACATCTTCCTGATCTCGGTAGGCCATGGGCTTTACTTCAGAATTTTGAGTCCACTCTGACACGACATCNAAGACCGTTTTGAAACCAACCACTAAGTCNGCCCCTTGGAGCACCTTCCTACCTNTCATAGTTAGCATATCTGGATCGCCTGGTCCTACAGCTACCACGGTCATAGAGATACCAGCATTATCGTTGGTCATTAAAAGACTATACTCCCTAAAAAAATAGTTCCGTAAACAACCTATAAGTTCAGTTTAGTAGTTACACTAAAAAACTCCTGGGCTACGCCCAGGAGTTATAATTCCTAATCAGGATTAATCGACATCATGATATCCCGATGGAAGGAAAGAACCGCATCTGTTTGGCGCAGACTAGAGCTCGCACATTTCGAGCGGGGTTCCTGACTTTGGAATTTTNCATTCCATTTACAGTGGCGCAACCGCGGCGGATTACTCACCGCCTTTCCCCTGTTCTACTCGAAAATTCTCATTTAACATGTGTAACGTTCGGCAAGTCTATCCGCGGCATAATTGGTTGTCAAGCTAGTNTCCTTTCGGTATTACCCTTAANCCCTTATTACCCTATTTGACAGGATCATTACTTTATCTTACGTTGATTCTAAGAAAATATTCGGAGGCCAACATGGCTTTTGGTTGGGGAATAATCAGTACAGGNCTACATCCAGAAAATAAAATCGCACCTGCGATCAATGCCACCCCTGGAGCCCGCCTTGTTGCGGTATATAGCAGAGATAAAGAACANGGCCAGTCATTCGCCGAAAAACACGGTGCTTTATCCGCATATAATTCCCTCGATGAATTATTACAGGACAACAGAATTGATGGTGTTTTCTTGTGCTCACCCAATGCCATGCATGCCCAGCATGGCATTCGAGCAGCCAATAGCGGCAAACATGTCCTGAGCGAAAAGCCTATGACTACTACGTTAGACGACGCAATTTCCATGGTTAAAGCATGTCGAGACAACGGGGTCACCTTGGGAACTGGCTATCACCTTAGAACACACCCTGCCCATATCTTAGCCAAAGAAACACTCCAATCGGGTGCATTGGGGAATATCTCGTTGATCCAAGGTCAATGGGGTTTCGGAGTTAGAGGAGACAAGGCACCTCCCACCCGGACAGGACGTCGCGAGTGGTGGGAACAACCTGATCTCATAGGGGGTGCGGCCTCCCTTATGGGAACCGGAGTACACGTAGTAGATATATTAAGATTCATTCTAGATGAAGAAATCACAGAAGTAGCCACGCTAACCGATGGACAGACGCAAACGACTCCATTGGAAAGAACTGCTACTACCATAATTCGTTTTACTAGTGGGGCCCTGGCCACGGTATGCTGCGGAAGACTTTTACCTGATTCAAAGAACGATTTAGCTATATACGGTACAACTGGCAGGATATTGGGTAGAGCTACCCTTTGGGAGGCTCGTCAAGGCCGGATAGAAATAATCAGTAACACGACTAATCAAACAAAGTATTTCCGTCTAATTACTTAGCTAACTTCATAGCAGAAATATCGGATTTCCAGGAATCCGTAGAAATGGGGCGGGAACCAATGTCATCAGGCATCAACGGTTTGCGTGTGGTTGAGGCGACATTAGCAATGATAGAATCTGCTAAGACAGGGAGGACTATAAAATTAAATCCTGTAACTCTCTAAGTTTCTGANAATCAGTTGAGTNTCTNTGATTGNCCNCCACCTATGGCCGGNAAAAAGTGTATTTCGCTGTCTTCCCTCACTCTCTCTAACAAGCCAAGTTGGCTGACCTCTCCGTCTACCACCACCGCNATACCGGCAATCANATCGTCTTCTTCCGCATCATAAAGAAAATCCTTCATACCNGGNAAAGCTTTTTCCAAGTTATTAACTACCTGGCGCACAGAAGCTCCGTCTATCACGACCTGCTCCCNGCCCCCAGCTAATGTCTGCATTCTCGGAGGTATCCAAACTTCAGGCATATCTCCCAACCTATCAATTAATCTTTATGTAATTAAAAATGGGCTTACAAGCCGTTTCCACGCTTTTCGTAAGCCCACATTTATATCAGATTGACTTCTTTAGTTTCCGTTTTTTTCCCAAATAGCCTCTAAAATCTTCCCGGGGTTCATAGGTAAGCTAGTCAACCGAACTCCTATCGCGTTATAGATCGCGTTACATATTGCTGCCATCGGGGGAACTATACAAACCTCACCCACTCCTCTAACCCCAAATGGGTGGTTGGGGTTAGCTATTTCAACTATCACAGTATCTATCATTGGCAGATCTAAGCTGACCGGCATACGGTAATCCAAGAAACTAGAGTTCACCATATGTCCTTGATCGTTAATAAAATATTCTTCGTTTAACGCCCAGCCTATACCTTGTACAACACCACCTTGAATCTGGCCCTCAACATAACTCGGATGGATCGCCTTTCCGGCATCTTGAAGAGCAGTGTAGCGTAATATCGTAACTTTACCTGTATCAGGATCGACTTCTACATCTACGATGTGTGTCCCTATTGCAGGTCCTGCACCTCCAGGATTAACACCTGCACGTCCAACTATGGGACCACCAGTATTATTTTGTCTGGCTGCCATCTGCTTGAACGTTAATCTCAGTTCTGTATCTGATTTATGCTGAACACCACCATCGACATAATCCACGTCATCCAGTGAAACTTCCCAAATACGGGAGGCCCGTTCTCGCATTTGTTGTTTTATATCTTCTGCCGCTGTTATGCATGCGATACCCGTTTTAAAAGTGACACCACTACCTCCGGTATTGGACGTAAACCCAATAGAATCCGTATCAGCAATCTGTGGTTTTACATCTTCAAACGGTATATCAAGCACCTCAGCTAATTGCTGGGAAACTGTTGCTCTAGTTCCCCCAATATCCGGTGACCCTTCAGCAAGGGTCACTATTCCATCCGGAGTTACCGTTGCAACAGCACTTGACGGGCCACTATTATTACCCCAGAAACCACTTGCCACTCCACGACCTCGATATGGGCCTTCTAATATTGCCGAATAATGCGGATGTGCTTTGGCCGCCTCCAGAGTCTCGATAAAGCCAACTTTGGGCATAAGGGGACCTGTTGCGCGCCTAGTACCTTCTTTTGCACTGTTAAGCAGTCTGAAGTCTATAGGATCTATTCCTAATTTCTCAGCTAGTTCATCAATAGCTCCCTCGATGCAAAAGGCTGCTGCAGGAGAACCTGGAGCCCTGTAAGCAGCAGTTTTTGGACGATTAACAACTATATCGTAGCCTTCTATGTAAGCGTTAGGAATGTCGTACGCCCCCATAATGCATTGAGCGCCGCCAGCAACTGGAGAACCTGGAAACGCTCCGGCTTCAAATACTAAGTGAGCTTCAGCCGCAGTTAATTTACCGTCTCTCGTAGCTCCTAATTTTACTGTTATGTTAGTACCTGATGTAGGTCCGGTAGCTTCAAAAACTTCCGTACGACTCATGGTCACTTTCACAGGGGCGTCCGCTTTTTTCGCGAGCAGAGCAGCTAGAGGTTCGCAGTATACAGCCAGCTTAGCTCCAAACCCTCCTCCGATTTCCATAGGTATAGCATTTACTTTAGATACCGGTATACCGACTAGCCTTGCAGTGTTCTCTCGAACTGTAAAATGCCCCTGACTGCTGGACCAAATGGTGAGGTTTCCATCTGCATGCCACATAGCAGTTCCAGAATGTGGCTCAATATAGCCTTGATGTACAGCAACAGTAGACGCATCTCTTTCTACGACTACGTCAGCCTGTTTGAATCCCTCTTCAATATCACCCAGAGTGAAATCAAATCGGTTCGCAATGTTAGTGCCATTAGCAGCGTCATCATCATCCAATACTCCTCCGGCTCTTATAGAAGCCGTAGTCATAGCGGCTAATCGCTCGTGTACTAATGTAGAATCCTCTTTCATAGCGTCTTTAGCGTGCATTACTGGTGGTAAAATTTCGTATTCAACCTCTATCAACGAAAGAGCTTGTTCCGCTACGTGAGCATTAGAAGCCGCAAGCGCTGCTATAGGATGACCTTTGTATAATGCTTTGTCGGTAGCCATGATATTATTACTGAGGAACTTCATATTGGCCATGGCACCTTCAACTAATTCAGATGCCCGACCCGAAAATTGGGTCAATTCGGAACCGGTTATAATTGCTTTCACGTCCGGATGGGCCAATGCTTTACTAATATCGATTGATTTTATTCTGGCATGCGCATGTGGACTACGTAGAACTCTGCCATGCAGCATTCCCGGCAAAATCATATCTGCACTATATCTGGCTTTACCCGTAACTTTATCTGCCCCGTCAGGACGTACTGGGCGTTTGCCTACAACATTGAATTCTTCATTAGAAAGGACGATATTTGGCTTGTAATCGAGCATATCAGGCCTCCACTTGTAAATTGTTATCCGAAATAACAGTTTTATCTAAGGTTATGAGTATATATATTATCATAATGGGCCAAATGACCGGTACCAAATTTCGCCTCATGGAAGACGACCTTTAAAAAACTTCTGGATTAATAAATGTAAAACCTAGTCCTTTAAACAAAATGAGATAAAGATATGGGATATTTTGACATCTTTTCGACCACAACCTTAATCTAAAACTTAAGATGGAACTGATTTAAAACCATTTACACTAATAAACTCGGCTCAAGCCTAAAGAAAATTTGCCGAACAGAATTCAATTTTCAATGTCAAACCCATTTATAACATATCTAATCTGACACCAGCATNGNCTCAATTTATCGGTCTNCCACGCCAGTACTTGACATCGTCAGAAGAATTTAAGGGATTANTGGGCCAAATTTTTTNNCCTGTAATTAACCTCCACACACCAATCACTATGACNCCGAATACGAAACCACCAATGTGGGCAAAAAAAGCAACACTAACTTGATCTGATAGACCCAGTTGAAAACTGCCCTGAATGATCTGCCAGACAAACCATAACCCCAAAAGCCACATTGCTCTCAGTTGTATNACAGTAATGAGGAGGAAAACCACGAGTACCTTAACTCGGTTGTACGGGAAAATTAGCAAGTACGCTCCCAACACCCC
Organism: Chloroflexota bacterium; assembly: GCA_002707185.1. The sequence goes on from PAMF01000001.1 coordinate 6,856, forward strand.
CGACACTGCCCCACTGGCTCCGATCAAAGGGATTTCTGAAACGGGATTAAAGAACCAATGGCTGAACGTCGCCACTATGCCAGCCATCAGATAAAACCCTAAGTATTTAAAATGACCCATATGGTTTTCTATGTTATCCCCAAATACCCATAGGAACATCATATTACCTAGGAGATGCATCAACCCGCCGTGAAGAAAAAGTGAAGTTACGGGACTCAAGTAATTGTGGAACGGTGTCTTAATACTTAAGTCAAAAAAAACATTTCGTACCGTTGTAAATTCCTGTCCATTCGTTATCTCTGAAGGAATGAACCCCAATTTTAAAAACAATACGGTGATCGCTAAATTATCCCCACCTCCGATTATAGCCAACCTACTTATGACTATTTCATACACAAAAGTCAGGCAACAAATCGTAATAAGCGATAGATTAATTATAGGACGGCGACTGCCTACCATATCTGCATCGGAAAATGGAAACAATTAAGTTACTTCGGCCCAAATTTCATATTGGTTTGTAATGCAAATATAACTGTACGATCTAATTAACGGCCATGCTATTGGCCATTACCATCTCGACAGTTTGCTTCACAACGTCAGCTGCTGATTCGGCATTAATTTTACCCATATTGATCATCACGTGGTACAACGAAGGGTCATGTGGATTAACTTTAAAGAATTTGTTAAAGAATGTGATTCTAGCTTGTTCTAATTCTTCGACATATTTCCGCGCTTGTGCCTCGTTAAAATTCTCACGCTCCATAGCCGTTTGAACTCGAAGCTCGAGAGGAGCCCACATTCCGACATGAACTACCCCTGGGACATCGGCTAACATGATGTTAGCACCTCTGCCGATTATAACCACATCTCCCGACTTGGCCAAATCAACCACTACATTTGTAGTAGCCTCTATGAATGCTTTGTCATTCACCATCTGGNCCGGAGTCGACGGATCACCCGCCAATTCTATGTATGTTTCTGCAGGCAACAATTCTATCCCCCTGCCAAAATAAGGTTCTCCGCTGATACCTGCGGCTGCAGAACGCTCTAAAGTAGTTTGTAGAAAACGTCCTAATTTTTCACGAAACCNAANGACACGCTGTTCCTTTTCGATTAGAACACCTACAGGAGACCCGATCAGCTTAGCCGCTTCNGCAAAAACCAAACGATCTACATAGTTGATATGTAATAACTGGCTTACTCTTTGCCCAACTTCTATCGGGCCACTNCCAACTGGGCCATTTATGGTTATTACTGGCATATCAACCTCGCTACATCATATTACGCTATACATTTTGAGAACGAAAACAACCATGATCAATTTATCGGGCTACTCAATAATCGTTCTCTTCGCCTGTAATATTCTTCGACCAAAAGACCCAAGACAAGNGAATCATACCATTCACCATTCTTACGATGAGTCCCCCNAAGATGTCCTTCTACCACGAATCCAAGATGCTGACACATTNACAANGCATTTTCATTATATTCAGGAACATCCACCCAAACTCTGTGTAACTTATATCCATCATAAGCATGGTCTAGTAGTTTAATTAAAGCGGCACTCCCGTAGTGATGATGCCACAGATCCTTACGACCGACTAACAAGAAAAGTTGGGCCTCTAAGAGGGGCCATTCGATCACAAGTTGGCCTTCTCCAATATGGCTTCCATCGGTGGTATATATAGAAAATATCTTTCTAGACTCATCTTGAAAGGTTAAATCAAAATCCACTTCAGATGCAGATTTGATAGCGTGGGGTGAATACCCTATATGTATAGGAGTTTCGTCTTCATCTACCCCGTACCATAAAGTGTTAACCTCCTGATCATCTAACCAACCCTCTACTCTTTCTACATCTTCCAGCGTGACACCAAGCAATTTTATTTCAGGAAACATGATGGTGATCCTTCACATTTTTAGCGAGAAATCCGACAGCCCATAATAAGTAGGCGGCATTATACCACCAGGCATGCTATAAATCAACTATAGTTATCATAAACCTAAATATTTGATGAAATACAGATAAAATATGGTTGTTAATATATGTATATCGTAGAAAATTATTATTCGCCTAGCGAATACAAATCATNCNCAGGGAGAATACTGCTTATATGCTATCCTAAATGGNCTAACTACCTGAAGTTGAGTCTAGAAGATCTTTCATGAGATGGNAAAGTAAANTGNNATCAANACAGTGACAATAAAATGCCCGGACCTNTAATAAAAATCTCTATNCGGCCCGGGCGTATATAAACTAANCTATTACCGAACTGACCANCNGTAACGAACGGTCCCTACNTAATCAGCNGCTACTGGGATGGANTCTCTCATCTTATCGTAGGCCCACCCTAATAACTCCTCTGTCTCATCCCATCCAATACAAGCATCTGTTATCGAAACACCGTATTGAAGTTGAGACAGGTCTTCACAAAGTTTCTGGCTACCAGGGTTCAGATTGCTTTCGAGCATACACCCGATAATATCGTTATCGCCTGACACACGCTGTTCAATGACATCTTTGAAGGCCAACGCTTGTTTAGTATGGTCTTTGTTAGAGTTTCCGTGGCTACAATCAACTACTAACTGCGACCTAACCCCACCTGCATCCAAACGTTCCTTTGCTTCAGCGGTGAATTCCGAAGCGAAGTTAGGTCCGCTATTACCACCCCGTAACACAAGATGACCATCAGGATTTCCAGTAGTCCTAATCAAGGCTGTTCGACCTTCATGATCAAGACCGATAAACCCATGTGGACTACGGGCAGAAATCATCGCATCAACAGCTATTTGAGCGTTCCCATCAGTACCGTTTTTGAAACCTACAGGCATACTCAATCCACTTGCCATTTGCCTGTGGATTTGGCTTTCAGTGGTGCGAGCACCAATAGTTGCCCAAGTAATCAATCCACCCATATATTGCGGGACTATCGGGTCTAAGAATTCAGTCCCAGCATACATCCCCATCTCACCTATCTTTAGTAACAATGATCTAGCAGTTCGAAGACCAGCCTCTATATCAACAGAGTCATTCAAATGGGGATCGTAGATTAATCCTTTCCACCCTACCGTAGTTCGAGGTTTCTCAAAATATACACGCATCACTACAAAAATCCGGTCCTGCAATTTTTCGGTAAATTGTTTTAACTTGCCAGCGTATTCTAGAGCCGACTCTTCGTTGTGTATCGAACAAGGACCAGCTATAACCAGCAGCCTCGAGTCTTCCCCATTTAATATTTTCCTTACCTGATCTCTTCCAGACAAAACTACCTGTTCTACCTCTGGAGTGATGGGCATTTGATTTATTAATTCGACCGGCGTTATCAAAGGTTGTGAATCAATCACATGTACATCTCTAGTTGCTGATGGTTGCACGAACTCGGCCTCCTCGAATATTTTTACTGTCTAATCCCTTCTAGCCTGTTATCTAANTTATATCCAATTCTTAACCATATATAAAACCCCAACCTATTACGATTGGGGTCACTATTTTAATTATAAACCTTTGTACGATTGGCAATCCTTTAATTACTCGACCGGAGCCAAATACCGATAAAGAATCCCCCAACCCAACTAAACCCAAACCAACGGCTTCATGCTACCTTGCCGATTTCCACCTTGTCAATAGGAATAAATCTATGTTAGGAACAATTAGAGCCTCCTAACGATTGTTTCAGTTATTTGCCTCGATACCCCTTAACCGCAATACNTCGGTCCCTTTAAGATATAAGTTCACCATATCCCCTTGGGATTTTTCNGTGTTATACAATATCATTACACGAATACAATTTCCCAGGCTATCTGGAACAGGTATTTCAGTCGAACACATTAATGCCACTTCGTTCCAACCCAACTGCCTGGCTGCTGCGGCAGGAAAGGCAGCATTCAAGTCAGGAGTAACGGTGAAATATGCCGCGGCTACTTGNTCCTGATCTATACCGTTAACATTGATTAGNTCTTGTAACATATCCCNGGTNGCTGAATATATCGCTTCATCAGTATTAGCATCCGCTGTAGTTGCCCCTCGGATGCCCCTACANGCTTGCATGGGATAATTCCNCCTTAATAACCCGACAATTGTTCAACNAATCTTGTAGCCCTCTCAACTAACTGATCTCGTGGAGATTCTAGCATCACCCTTATTAGGGCGCTACCCACCACAGCAGCCTGAGCTTGCNAGCCGACAGCCTCAACATGATCTCTAGTAGAAACTCCAAAACCCAGAGCAACAGGCAACGACGTATGAGATCGGACTCGATCTATCAAATCGAGTCCCTGCTGAGAAACGCTTTGTCTNGCACCNGTNACACCGGTGACACTAATACAATATACAAANCCAGAAGCAGACTCCGTGGAAGCTTTGATACTTTCTTCNGTACTNGTAGGAGCAAGCAATGGAATNATCGGNANACATCTCGGCCTACANTCTTGATCCAACCGGTCTATTTCTTCGTATGGAAGATCTACGATTATCAGCCCATCAACTCCGGATGACTGCGCNNTTTCAGCAAAATTGCCTAANCCCATCCTGAGNATAGGATTGTAATATCCCATCAAGATCAANGGAGTATGAGGAACCTGATTTCGAAGCTTAGCAACCACATCTAAGCAATCCTGGAGTTGTATACCCTGTTGAAGAGCTCTAAAACTAGATTCCTGGATTACAGGTCCTTCAGCCAAAGGGTCGCTAAACGGTATTCCCAACTCAATCGCATCTGCTCCTGCTTTGACCAATTCAGGCACTAGTTCTAGNGTAGCTTCCAGATCAGGAAAACCAACGGTCAGAAAAAGAACCAANCCAGTTCTNTTCTCGGCCTCTATTGTGGCAAANGCGCGCGCTATCCTNTCGTGTTCATCCATAATTAAATACCCTAATTAAATACCCTAATTANATACCCTAATTAAATACCCTGTCTATGTAATAACCAATTTCAATANGCTGAATATTTCTTGAGGAATTATAGCACTTAGATTCGGTCCATCNANGTTAACGAAAGAAGCTATTACTGCAAAAGAATTTTGAATAGAATGAACTACAATACAGGGCAATAGAGATCCGGTTCNATGATAGAGGAANGCTAAAGCCAACCCACTCACAAAAATAGGGATCAGAACTCCGGGACCGGCNAATATGTGGAACAAACTAAATATACCGGCACTNAATAAAATCGCTTTAGAGTCACCAAAAGTCTGGCTAAANCCCTCNTANATAAATCCCCNNAAAAATACCTCTTCGGTAAATGGAGTCCACAGNACCAAAGCTATGAAAGAAACGGCGAACCAANTGTCATCTAACAAAATATCNGAATAATNTTCAGGNGGCAGTAATATTTCTATTCCTANCTGTCTAATAATGACNGTGTAAAATCCCGTGAATAGCACGCTAACTAANAACATTCCGGCAGTCCAGCACGCTAATTGCCAACCGGAAATGCGCGGGGACCGTATACCTAGAATCTTAAATGATCCATTTTGGGACCTCAACGCAAAATGCCAAACAATAATTAATATGATGAGTCCCAGAAGCATGCTTGATATAACCGCTACTATTGCCGGATCCAAATCCTCCATCTTGACCATGAGTAATGCGACTGCAAGCAACATTAGAGAAGCACCCAAAATCAAATAAAATGTTCCTATAACGACTTGCAAAGGAGTCCACGAAACGGAGCTTTGGCTGTGAGATGATCCATTGTTTGATACCACTATTTAAACCGCCTTACATTCATAGTTATTATTAGATCCACTCTATTAAAATTTATATCGCATATGATCCTTTATATCCGGTTTTTCGCTTGCATCCTATGTAATAACCAAATTATTAAGGTCCAGTTTCGAGCCATTATATTATCCATAATCGGCATCAAGCTCAGGTTGGCGCAACATTCCAACTGAATTAACCACCCTTTGATTTGCGATAAATTGGCTACTAGGCAATAATTACATGTGGGTTTCCCGAATTCTTATCCAATGTAAAGGTAATCAACCGCAGTATGTTAGATACACATTTTGGTTTCGACAAAAATTTATTCCTAGCTTTGGTTAGTCAATCTGGGTTAGACGATAAAGCAGACTATGTAGAAGAATTGTATTCACAGTTCTTAA
>PAMF01000002.1 GCA_002707185.1 Chloroflexota bacterium
GTGTACTTGCCGCTACCAACTATTTCCTTTGTGGTCACAGTTAACCTCCTACTTAATAGGTTGTTTATGAATATCCCAAGTATACCCCAATGGTCAATTACTGGGAGTTGGCTGTATTATTTTTTAAAAAGCGCCGATACCCGGTGTCTTAACCTTCATCATGGTCAACGAATCTCCTGGGGTCATATAAAGGGTCATATAATCAGGACCGCCAAAAGCAAGATTACGAGTTATCTCAGGCATATGAGCTACACCCAATACCTCACCGTTCGGTTCTATTACCCAGAATCCTCCTGAACCAACACAAAACACCCTACCCAGGGTATCAACCTTCATTCCATCGGGTACACCTGGCTCTGACGAAGACATATCACAGAATAATCTATGATTACTAAGTGTTCCATCCATGGCTACATCCAAAGCCTCTATCCTGCGATGACCGCAATATTCCCCATTCTCTTCTTCTACAAAACACCGAGCTGTCTCTCTACTGATGGAAACATATAAAGTAGATTCATCCGGAGATAACGCCAGACCATTAGGATAAACACATTGATCTGTTGCCAAATGGAGAATACCATCTGGATCAATCCGGTAAACTCCAGCAAAACCTAATTCACGTTTATCCTCTTCAAGTCTCAACTCAGGGTCAGTAAAATATATAGTCCCATCCGACCTGCAAATTACATCATTCGGCTTATTGAATCGCTTACCCTGCCACTTTTCCGCAAGGGTAGTAATCGACCCATCTTTATCCATTCTAGTTAACCGACGATGATCGGCACCCTCACACATCAACAATCTTCCTTGCTTGTCCAATGTACATCCGTTACCTTCCCCAGTACCTTCCCTAATGACACTAACATCACCATCAGTGTTCCAGCGCATCAGTCGACCACCCACCAAATCTACGAAGGTTACCGAGCCGTCAGGATGCCACAATGGTCCTTCAGTTCGGTTCCAGCCACTTGTCAATGTGACCGGTTCAAAGGTTTCAAGTATTGAAGATAATTCGTTCGGCATTGATTTACTCCTACCACTAAATTATCGGCAAGTTTTATCTATTCTAGAACACAGCTATGGGATTGACTGGTGATCCTGTCGTGTTATGTAATCTCAAGGGTCCAATCGATACCATAAACTCCCACCGGTTTCTCTCTTTACAAGCTTCCGCAAGTTCCTCAAGATTAGCATTATCCAGTATCCATAGACCCATAGCTGTAATCCCAACCTGATGAATCGGTTGTGGGACATTAGGATATTGAGCGGGACTAACATCGTTCCCAGTATCAGATCCCATTACAGAAATTCCTCTCTGATGAAACAAAGGCAGACAGGCAGCCTGGCAAGCTGTAGATCCAGCAGATCTATCAACTGCACCTTCTACTTCTCGCCTATGTAACTGCCCGGTCCGGATCAGTAGGATATCTCCTTCCTCGATCTTGAAGCCGCACCGAACCTCTGCAGCCAATATATCTTCAGGAGAAACACCTTCTCCACGTTCTAACCAGTTAATATCTCGTATCATAGGGACATCTACCAACACACCTCTGGACATAAACCCATTTTTGGCTGCTTCAACGGAGCACACTGTTGCCCCCATACTGGTCGATACCAAATGAGCAGGATTTCCATTATAAGTTTTGCCATCCCAGAAAAAATGCGCCAGGCTATCTACATGTGTGACGGCATAACCATGAAATATCATGCCTATATAATCGGTAGCAGCGGCATTAGGTCTTGCACTGACTTTTTGTCCGCTGGCCCATCCTTCACCACTTTCCACCATATAATGGACCGGGGGATTGGGAACATCCGGAGCAGGATCCCACAGTACTGTCCGTGACAACGATACCGTTACTCCTTCCTGCACAGTCGCAATGGCTTTTTTCGTTTTTTCGGGAGTTATTAGATTCGGAGTCCCTAGCTGATCATCGTCTCCCCATCTTCCCCAATTGGACAAAGCTTTGAAATATTCTAATACTTCTTGTTCCGTAGGAATCGGCATTTGTATTCTCCTCGACCTGAATTCGTTAGGTCACGTTTGGGCAATTATGCCTCAAGCCTCATACACACGCAATCCAACGATCCTTGTCAGAGGATAGCAAGCTATGGTAGTCTGGAATCAATAATATGCCTTCAGGAGAGGTCCATTACTCAATGAGATGTGAAATTTGTCTGAAATCTGGTATGAGCGGTAACAATGTAAGCCACTCAAACCGCCACACCAAAACACGCTTCAAAGCAAACGTCCACAAACAGACACTTCTGATGAACGGGCAGGTGAAACGTGTCAAGATATGTAGCCGATGTCTACGTACGATGCATAAGCCTCCAAGAAACCGTAAAGGTTCAATAACAGCAGCTACGGCGTAGCGCACGAATTATCAATCCGGTTTAATACCGTCTATACATCCTCTAAGCCTTGTCATTGCTTCGGACACAGTCTCCTGTTGGTTATATATCGCAGATCCTGCTACAAGTATGGTGGCACCAGCCTTAACTGACTGCTGAGCGCTCTCATCGGCCTTAACCCCGCCATCCACTTCAATTTTAGGGCTACATTCCAACTTCTTAGCCAAGGCCTTTATGCGCTTTATCTTTTCTATACTGGCCGGAATAAAGGACTGACCACCGAACCCTGGATTAACAGTCATGACCATCACTATATCCAGAAAAGGAATCAGATCTTCAATAACAGATCCTGATGTAGCAGGATTTAAAGCAACCCCAACTTGGCATCCCAGATCTTTAACCTCATATACAGTCCGGTGAAGATGATTGCAAGCCTCTGCATGAACAATAATCTGATCTGATCCAGATTTAGCAAACCCNGGAATCAAATAATCAGGCTCACGTACCATTAAATGAATATTCAATGGCAACTTAGTCGACCTTCTAACTGCATCTACTACCATTTCCCCAAAAGAAATNTTCGGAACNAAATGACCATCCATGACGTCAACGTGGATAGAATCTGCACCAGCCTCNGCNGCNTCTTCAACTTGCCNACCCAAATANGCNAAATCAGCTGANAATAAAGATGGAGAAATCTCTATGTGNTGATCATCTGGCATCAACTANACCTTCCATTTGCCGCCNTGCTTCACCTANTTCCTGTTNAACCTGAGATGGGGCCGTACCACCCAAATTGTCTCGAGCTTCAACCGAAGACCACGCAGTTATGTTGTAAACATCATCTTCAAACACATTAGAAAATGCATGGTATTCGGACAGCGACAACTCTTTTAACTCTTTACCTTGATCCTCACAATAATCACAGAGGTTTCTCATAATTCCGTGGGCCTCCCTGAATGGAACCTCTTTACTGACCAGGTAATCCGCCATATCAGTGGCTAACATATAACTTTCATTAGCGAATTCAGACATGCGTTCCCCTATTACCTTAAGGCTACCGAGCATTCCTTCGTATACGTTTAATGTAGCAAGAAGAGTGTCAACAGTATCAAAAAATCCCTCTTTATCTTCTTGTAGATCCCTGTTGTAGGTTAGTGGAAGACCCTTCAAAACGGTGAATAAAGCAAATAGATTACCGTAGACTCTCCCAGTTTTACCCCGAGCAAGCTCGGCAAAATCTGGGTTCCTCTTTTGGGGCATTATGCTACTGCCCGTGGTGTATCCCTCATCTAATTTAATAAACCCAAATTCTCTGCTAGACCAAATGACCATTTCCTCAGATAAGCGAGAAAAATGCATCATGCATATAGAAGCTGCTGCTTGGAACTCCAGCAGAAAATCGCGGTCCGAAACCGCGTCCATACTGTTATTAGTAACCCCAGCAAATCCTAATTCTGTTGCCAAAAATTCTCTATCCGTAGGATAAGGCACTCCTGCTAAGGCTCCGCTGCCTAATGGCATAACATCTACCCTGGCGTAACAATCTTTAAATCTACCCCCATCTCTTGTAAACATCCTGAAATACGCCAGCATATGATGCGCAAACAAAACTGGTTGAGCTCTCTGAAGGTGTGTATAACCTGGCATAATAACGTTGTTGTTAGCATCAGCTAACTCTATCAAAGCACTCTGTACTTTTTTGATACCAGACAAGGTTGTTTCTATCACATCCTTGGTATACATCCTGAGATCCAGAGAGATTTGGTCGTTTCTAGAACGCCCTGTGTGTAACCTACCGCCAGCAGCACCGATATTCTGGGTTAGTCGAGACTCGATATTCATGTGGATATCCTCAAGAGAGACATCCCATGGGAATTTATCCTCATCAATTTCTCGTTCTATGACTCCGAGACCCTCACAAATTAATGTAGCATCATCATCAGAAATAATTCCCTGTTTGCATAACATACGGGCGTGCGCTTTAGATCCCCGTATATCGTGGCGATAGAGTCTTCGATCGTAATCGAGTGATACAGTGTAATCCAATATTTGTCTCTGAATATCCATTTTTTCAAGCCTAACAGCCCACAAGTTTTACTTGGAAGGGAAGCCCTGCTGAGCCAGCCAGCGAACATATTCCTTACTCGCCGATGAAGCTTTGAATAAAGCGTCGTCATACGATCTGAAAATGTTTTCGGGATAATCCATAGTACATTTGCCACCATGTTCTTTNATNANNCTNTCCAACATNTCAACCCTAAATCTTTCTGCATCTAACCATTCATTTGATAAACGTTTGTGTTCTTCAACCAATCGTTCTGGACCTGTCATTCAGACTCCTCCCGTATAGGCTCATCAGACCAACAAATTATAGCATGACCAGATATAACCTCAGGCCCACATTGAGATAAATAAAGGGGGATAGTAACCCGTCAAAGGTCGCACGAGTATCCAGTTATCGGCAACCCTCTTAGATAAGGCACATTGCCAATCTATTCCTTCGAGGCCCTGTGCAAGAAGTCAAAACTCTCCGATAAATTATCAAAAACATCTGGATCCGGTGGTATCTCCATGATCGCAGCACCAACATAGCCTTTGTTTTCTAACCCTCTCAACATCGCGCCGCAATCAATGTCTCCGGTATCCACGCTGCGATAAGGNTTCCCGTCTCTAGCTTGTTTGAAATGTACTATTTTAATCATGTCCAAAGGTAACGCTTCAAGTTCGTCTAACGGATCGCTATCGGGAAATCTCCTTAATTGGTTGGTAGGATCTGGGCACAGCCCTAAATAACTCCCCTCTTCTTGAGAAAGCAACGATCTCGCCTGCCTAACCAACAGCGCCATACTTCTTAGAGGTTGACCAGAGTTTTCCATGGATAAAGTAACCCCTTGCTTAGCNGCTTCTCTCGCCAGTTCAGAAATCGAAACGGCTTCGGCTGGCAAGTCCGTAGCNTGTTCCCAAGGTCCATCAAACTGGGTAGGNTCTACTAGTCTTAAATGAGGATATCCTCCGCCCACTACCTTGGCACCAGCCAGCGCAGCTTGGAATTGNTCNCCNAACGGATCGGCAGTTTCAGACAAACAAGGCCATGCCATCGCCAGATCGAACGACANATTGGGAAAGCTGTCTACAACTTGTTGTAATCCTTCCAGATTGGGTCTCCATTCCTTGCCCTCACCGCTCTCGCAGTTGCCAAGGCAAGTTTGCCTGAGCTCCACGTGACAAGCGCCTCTGTTTTCAGCTTCTTGGATTAAATCCAATAAGTTTCCTTCTGCCAAATGCTGTCGCCACGAATTAGTAATAGCNCCATAAATCATACGAATAGACCTCCCTGTTTGTAATCAGCATTACGAAACAGACTATACTCTTCATTATGTAGCCCCTCAACTAATTAAACTTACTAGNCCTATAAAATTACACACATCCACCAACNTGNACTACTTGCAACAGAGTCCTCTGGTAGAATGTAGAATTATGACAAACTAGTTCAGATTTTGGGAGGATTTTAAAATGACAGCACTTAATTCAGAGAAATGTACAGCCTGTAGAAGAGATTCTCCTCCAGTTACAAACGAGGAAANAACTGGCTTGTTACCACAAATCNCAGATTGGAGNCTTGTGGATGAACAAGATATTCCCAAGCTAGATAGGATATTTAAATTCAAAAATTTTGTTGATGCATTAGCTTTTACCAACGTCATCGGAGATTTAGCAGAAGAACAAGGGCACCACCCTAANTTAATCACAGAATGGGGGCGAGTACAGGTAACTTGGTGGACTCATAAGATTCGAAACCTACATAGGAATGATTTTGTAATGGCAGCTAAGACAGACCAAATTTACACTGAGATAGAACAAACCTTTTAAGGATTATAGATATCACCCAATTCCTATATTGTTGTATTAGTAAATGTTCATACCTTCGAGATGTTATGAAAGTAAATTACTCTCTACAATCTAAAGATCTAAACTCAGTTGCTTCAGAAGCGGCATGGGCTGAAAGAATGGGTTATGACAGCATATCTAGTAACGAAACTGCCCATGATTCTTTTTTACCTCTAGTACTTGCTGCCACGAGCACTAGCCATATAACGCTGCAAACCCACGTAGCAATAGCTTTCCCTAGATCACCAATGACTATGGCATATACAGCCCGTGACTTACACGTGCTTTCCAGTGGCCGTTTGCGGCTAGGTATCGGAACCCAAGTCAAGGGACACATCGAACGTCGCTTTTCTACTACTTGGAGTTCCCCAGGTCCCAGACTCAAGGAATATGTGCAAGCATTACGGAAGATCTGGGAATGCTGGGAGACAGGAGAANCACTAAATTACTCAGGTAAATATTATCAATTTTCATTGATGACNCCTTTTTTCAACCCGGGGCCTAGCGGATTTAATATGCCCCTAATCTACACAGCAGCTGTAAATCCATACAACTGTTCTGTCGCAGGCGAAATATCGGACGGACTTCTTCTACATAGCCTCACATCTCCAGAGTACGTACAAAAGATAGTTATACCTGGTATTCAGAAAGGATCCATCAAAGCAGGCCGTGATCCATCTGACCTATTCCTTGGTGGTGGAGGATTCATAATTACAGGGCCAACTCCATACAGCCTGGAAGCGCAAAAAGAACAACTACGGCGNAGNATTTCCTTTTATTCATCCACAAGAACCTACTTCCCNGTCCTTGAAACTCACGGCCTACTTGAAATTGGGCAACGCCTGCATCAACTCTCCGTTGAGGGACGGTGGGACGATATGCCTANCCTAATCACAGATGAAATATTGAATGTATTTGCAATCGTTGGGGGATACGATGAAATAGCACCTAAATTTTTAGAGCGGTATGGTAATTTACTCGATGAAGTAAATTTCTCTATGCAAACCACATCCAACGAGGAAGAAAATCGACTCCGAACTATAATCCAACAGTTCCAATCGTAAATTTTTCACCAACAAATATGATATAAGGGTAAACTAATGGCCGAAGTAAAATTGAGTCCTCAGAATACCGGATTATTAATCCAAGATATGCAGAACGACATCGTAAAATCAGGTAGACCAGTTGTTCCCTTAGGGGAAACCGTCTTAATAGCTAATTGCAGGAAGTTACTGGTCCAAGCAAGAAAACTAAACGTACCTGTATTCTACGTTCAAGTCACGAGGAGACCTGATGGCAGGGATATTCCTAAGGCCGCACTCGGCTCAGACATGCCATTAAGCGCTCCCCCTTTAGTCGCAGGTAGTCAGGGAGCAGAAATAGTGTCAGAACTTTCCCCTCTACCAAGTGAACCTATCATTACTAAACATACGACAAGCCCATTTAATACAACCGATATAGAAGTCTATCTGAGACGATTCGGTATAACCACTTTAATTTTGACAGGATATTCAACTACAGGTGTAGTCGAAGGTTCACTTCGAGATGCTAAAGATAAGGACTACGATTGTGTAGTAGCTAGTGATTGTTGTTCTGCTGCAACTGAACAGGAACACCTGATTTGCATGGATATAGTTTTCCCTAGGATGGGTTGGGTAGCCAGTGGAGATGAGATAATGTCAGCTTTTGTCAGCTAATAACCTCTAGTTCTCTATCAACGAGTAAACACAGCGATTACCTATGAAGCATTGCCCAAGAAGTAGTACCGAGTTGAAATTGTATTCTCCGAAAACCCTCTGCATGTTTTAGGCCTACCAGTTCTCCTTGCTTGCCAGTCCCTTCTTTAATCCGTCGTAGTCTATCCTCCGGAGTACGCCGTTGCATCTGGCTTGCGTGCGCACTGAGAGAATCTGCTTTCAACTCTAGATAGTCTTCAACGTCTATAAATACGTCTGGAGTTTCAGTACCCCACAGATATGCCTCGTTAACCATATGGGGTGACAATCCTTCCTCAATAATTTGCTCAGGGTAATGCAAGGGACTCCAAGCATAGGTAAAAGCGGCATCTAAAGCCACCTGACCACTCATGCGGTGATCTCTATGAGTATGACTAATACTCCTATAGGGATCTATGCCGAAAATAATTTCCGGACGGTGGCGACGAATTTCTCTGACTACCTCTCCTCTATATCTGTAACTATCCTCTAATGTTCCATCAGGATACCCCAGAAAAACCACTCCTTGGACACCCAGAACATTCGAAGCATTATTTTGTTCAATTTCCCTAATACCTGCCAACGTTTCCGGGTCCAGATCACGATCAGAAGTACCTTTGTCTCCATTAGTACACATTAATACAACAATTTGTGTACCAGATTCCTTAACCCATTTCCCCATTGTTCCACCACACCCTCCTTCTGCATCGTCAGGATGGGGAGTCACAATCAATACTCTACCAGGAGGATCTGTAATGATTTCCACTATATATCATCCTTTAACAGATAAACGAACCAACTTATAATATGAACCGTAAGATGGCACCCTATACTTAACCCAATGCAATATTTAGAACCTGCAAAGATTTTAATTTGATACGATTAAACTAAGCCAAAACTGAGACCGTTTGTAAGACCTATAGATGGAAGACTACCATTTTAAGTTCAGTCATTTCATGAACAGCATATCCGGGACCTTCTTTACCCATTCCACTGTCTTTCAAACCGCCGTAAGGCATGAGGTCAGCTCTCCACTGAGGAGATGAGTTGATATGCAAATTACCTGACTCAACCTCTCGAGCAAAACGCATCGCCCAGTCTATGTTTTGGGTAAATATACCTGCTGACAATCCGAACCTACTATCGTTGGCCATTTCGATCGCTTCATCTATATTGTCGAAAGAACTGACAGCCACTGCTGGACCAAATAATTCTTCCCTCGATATCCGCATGTCCGGTGTAGCATCTGCAACCACGGTCGGAGCATGAAGTGTTCCCTCTCGATCCCCTCCTGCAACTACACGGGCCCCTTGGCCTACGGCCTCTGATATCCATTCATGCACTCTGGCTGCGTCTGATTCTCTGATCATCGGACCCATTTTTATCGCTTCATCCACAGGGTTGCCAGTAATGAATCTTTCCGTCGGCTCAACTAATGCATCTAAAAAGTCCGCGTAGATCCGTCTATCCGCGAACACTCGTTGTGTAGATATACAAACTTGGCCTGCGTTAGAAAATCCTCCGGCTACTGTGGCGGCTGCGACTTTTTCTATGTCCGCATCCGACATAACNATCAGCGGGCTATTGGAACCAAGTTCCATAGTTACTTTTTTGATTCCCGCGTTGCGACAAATCCTGTCACCCACTTCCATACTACCTGTAAACGTTATCTTGCGGACCCTAGGATCTCCGGTAATAGCATCACCTATTTCGGCTCCTGAACCAGTAACACACTGAATAGCTTCTGGCGGCAACCCCGCTTCGAGTAATATCTCTGTTAACTTTAGACCCGACAGAGGTGTATCTCCAGCTGGTTTAAGAACTACAGCGTTGCCCGCGGCTATCGCGGGNCCGACCTTATGACATACTAAATTAAGAGGNAAATTAAATGGAGCTATAGCAGCAACTACTCCAACAGGGACACGGATAGTAAATCCGAATTGACTACTTATACCTGGAGCCGCATCTAGAGGGACTGTTTCNCCATGTAGNCGTTTCGCNTCCTCAGAAGACTGGGTTATAGTTTGTATTGCTCTACCAACCTCTCCTCGCCCTTCTGATATAACTTTACCTTCCTCAAGAGTAATGGTTTTACCTAAATCTTCGACCCTCTCCGACATTAACTGGGCAGTCTTATTTAATATCTGGTAACGCTCGTGAGCAGGCATTTTAGCCATAATTTTTGCCCCTCTAGTAGCGCTAGTTACCGCAAGTTCTACATCAGCAGCAGTTCCTCTTGGAACTGTATCAATAACCGATTGATCAAANGGGTTAAACACAGGCATTGTTTCAGCTCTATCAACCCACTCGCCGTTTATATACATCTTCATTAGACTTCACTCCAATCCCATAATNATTCCTTATTAATCGCCACTAGCATAGTACCAGCACTGACTAGGTGCAACCATAATATCGGATTCGTCACATGGTCTATGTAATTGTCCGTTATGCAATTATAGATCTTCTTGTTTCAGTAACAGCATATTGGCCAGATAGTTATGGGGATACCCTTTGATCANGTCAATATCACTCACTCATTCAGAATATTATCCATATTTGATCTTGATCAAAATTTTATCCGGGACGCAAGTGATTCCAACATACACNATGGATNTTTAGCACNGGTTTTANAATGAGNCCGACNCAATTTCGAGAGTTGCTAACAAGTTTTANNATNNTAAAACTNGTTAGCAATCCAAAAACCCACGCAACATGGTTTGACGTGAAAAAATCCTAGCTATTACCCTAATCAACAGTTAGTCATGANTGTGAATAGGTCAGAGAATTATCTTATGCTAAAGGACCCCCTGGTCACAAAGTCTGTTTCAAACGCATTGCCAGGGACCGAGTTAAACCCGGCACGGCTGCTATATCATCAATATCAGCCTCTTTGATTCTCTGAATAGATCCGAACCTACGAAGTAACATCCTCTTTCGCTTGGGACCAATTCCGGTAACAAGATCAATACTGGACTTTAAGCTACCTTTACTCCTTAAGTTTCTGTGATAAGTAATNGCGAATCTATGCGCTTCATCTCTGATTCTCTGCACCAAATACAAACTTTGCGAATTACGTGGCAATATTATCGGCTCCGAAGTGTATGGGACAAATATCTCTTCATTCTCCTTCGCTAAAGCAGCCAATGGAATATCATCTAGACCTAATTCCAGAAACACTTCAAGCGCTGCCGACAGATGCCCTTTGCCACCATCGATGATAACTAGCTCAGGTACTATGGACCAACCATCGCCAATCAAGTTCCCCTCATCATGGGACTGACCGTCGTTTTGTGACCGGGCGTCAGACAATCGTTTGAACCGCCTACGTAGCATCTCCTGCATACTGGCATAGTCGTCCACNCCATCTACAGTTTTAATTTTAAATCTTCGATAATGTGAAGTTTTTGGTTTTCCGTCCTGAAAAACCACCATACTCCCTACCACATTTGTACCTTGTATATGGGAAATATCATAGCATTCCATACGTGACGGGGGATTAGGCAAACTTAAATGCTCTTGTAGTTCACCGATAGCCTGATTTATAACATCTGGATTGTTCAACCATTTTACTCGGTGCTGAGACAATCCTTGATGCGCATTCTCTACAACTACGTCGAGCAACTTACGGTTAGAACCTCTTTGGGGGCAGGCTATTCTAACTGAACCACCGCGCTTNNCTTTNAGCCAATCTTGGATCAACCTATGGTCTTCTAAAGGATANTGAATTAGAAGCGATGGAGGAATTACCGATGCAGTCTCGTAAAATTGGTTAATAAATTGGCCCAAAACCACTCCAACAGAATCATCTTGTGTCCCTTCCATAAAAAAGTGGTCCCGACCTATTAATTTCCCATGCCTGATGAAAAAGATNTCTATCCATGTCTCATCAGTACCCTGAGCCATCGCGATCACATCTGTATNCCCAATAGGATTCGAATCTACTTTTATACGTTGTTCCTCAGCAACTCGTTCTATGCTNNTTATCTGGTCTCTCAGCACTGCCGCCCGTTCATATTCGAGAAGNCTTGAAGAAGCTTGCATTCTTTCAGTTAANTCACCCGTAACAGATTCGGTGTCCCCCTCCATAAACAGGATCACCTGTTGAATCACCCTCTCATACTCTTCTTTATTAGCATGCCCAGAGCAGGGAGCGATACATCTATTGATATAATATTCAAGACACGGTCTTGGNTCATTCCCTGTGATGGATTTAGTACAAGAACGGTATGGAAATAGTTTTTTGACTAGATCCATGGNATGCCTGACACTACCTGCTGAAGCAAAGGGACCGAAATATCTAGCACCATCGTCGGAAACGTGTCGCGTTATGTAAACNCNCGGAAATTCTTCAGAGAGATCTATTTTAANGAAAGGGTATGTTTTATCATCTTTAAGACGNGCATTAAAATGCGGCCGATAACGCTTAATAAGAGTATTCTCTAATATTAGCGCCTCTGCTTCTGTGTCAGTCACTATGAATTCGAAATCGGCGATTCGAGAGACTAGCCTACGGATCTTCGAATTCAATCCTGAGGGTGAACCAAAATAAGAACGNAGGCGATTCCTAAGCACACTGGCCTTGCCTACGTATATGACCTTGTCGGACTCATCCTTCATCAANTANACCCCGGGCTTCTCCGGAGTAACCCTCAGTCGGTGGTCGAATTGGGACAGAACCATTTAATCCACTAAATTAACACAGCCAAAATTACCAATACAGAAGTCAGGGCACCTGCCATGATGGATATACGAATAAATTCAGCNTTAACTGTACTGTTGCTAGCTAGCTGTCCCTCTCTGGCACGAANGGGACGAAATCCACGATTATTTCCCGCATTGCGCACACTAATTNGGTCACCTATCTCATGCGGTGCAGGATCAACTGCGACAGATGAAGGGTCTTCTTCATCATTTCCAATAACCCTTTCAGCCGAAATCATGCCTGAACTAGTAGCGACCCCTTCACGAGTTTGCCTACGTCTTCTNCTACCAACCTGGGCCTGGCGTGCCGCTACTTTACGGCCTTTACCTGGCATACGACTACCCTCCTAGACGCAAAATCAAGAAATAATATAGTGATAAAAGTATACTACAACAGTCACTCAACAAGCATTAGACCGNACCTAAACCTTTTATCCGATGTAGTCGTTGACAACTCATAAGTTCAGCCAAAAAGAGACTNAAAATCCTAGACTTACTTATGAGGATGGCTTTTTTCGTACTCCCGACGGACATGAGGACTAGTCATATGTGTGTATACCTGAGTGGTGGAAATACTAGAATGACCCAATAGCTCTTGTACGTGCCTCAAAGATGCACCGGTTTGGAGCATATGAGTAGCAAAACTATGGCGGAGAGTATGCGGAGTTATATCTTCGTCTATATTGGCTTTTTTGCTGCAGATTTTTAATATGTTCCAAATCCACTGACGGGTCAGACGGTCCCCCCTATGATTAACGAAGAGTGCAGTTTCAGCCTTCTTGGATCCCAACAATGTAATTCGAGATTGCTGCAAGTATTGCTTAAGTTCATCCACNGCTTTGGGATAAAGGAAAACTCTCCTCTCCTTTTCACCTTTCCCTTTGCACAAAATAAAGGATTCTTCAAAATCGATATCTGAAACATCAAGCGAGACTAACTCACTAACTCTAAGGCCTGTTGCGTAAAGCAATTCTAGGATAGTAGCGTCACGCTTACTTTCTGGAGTTCCTGCTTTACCTGCGACGTCCAGTAAACTAGTAACATCTTCCTCTGTCAAAAACTTGGGCAAGGATCTACCNACCCGCGGGGATCCTAGGGACTCTGTCGGATCTTCTGATATAAGTCCTTCAGACATCAAATAGCCAAAGAAAGATTTGACAGCAGCTATTTTTCGAGCTGTCGTAGTATCTCTATATCCCTTTCTAACTCTTAAATCCTCTATGTACTTATTTAGCATATCCAAACTTATTTTACCCCAAGAATCTTGGTCATTTATTTGGACATTAATCTGTTNCTTTAAAAATTCGGAGAATTGGCCCAGATCGTTCCGATAAGCATCCAATGTATTCGGAGAAAAGCCCTTATCAACTATTAAGTAATCAGAGAGAAAAGATTGTATAGCGCTATTCATAATAATTTCCTTACCTATCATTGCATTCTCCAAATAATTAACTACTTGAAGATCGCTAAATTTGACCATATTGGTTTGACCAATAGGCTTAAAATAATCACAAGATACTAACATACTAACCAGCTTATCTCTTTGCTGATATTATGCGAGTATCAAGGATTATGTTCGATATTCGCTCGNTTATTTACCAATCAATTGCTTNATAATGTAAATCGCTCGTTAGAAATACGGAAATAAAGATAACCCACTATTACAAGATTCAATATGTGTTTAAAATTCTATTGGAAATCGTTCTGGATATTGAGTTTGTCAGTGATAATCACCTTGTTTATCTTTACTCCACNGGTATCAGGGCAAACCACAGAAAAGATTAATCTTGTGTCATCCGAAGCCTTAAGCAATTTCCCCGAGAATGTTTCTTTCAAGCTAACTGTGGATTCTGTTGAAAAAATACGATCAATCAAGTTTTTTTACCGAGTAAACAGCTCTCGTAACTGGGATTCTGTCGTAAAACAATTTGATAACCGGTACCACATTACGACTGAATTTGTTCTCAACACATCGGGTTCGGATTTTTTGACTCCGGAATCCACAATCAAATATTTTTACACTATCTCCGANGAGACCGGTTTTACTCTCAAAACCAAGGAAAACAAACTAAAGTACTCAGATCCACGTTTTAACTGGGACAATTTCACTGTGCCTCCGTTAACTGTTTATTACCACGATCAGCCAGACTCAAATATAAAGGTATTAACCAGNGACTTAGCCGTTCAAATCGAAACGCTTAAAGATATATTTTCAATTGAGAATCCAGACCCAATCAAAGGGATCGTGTACAACCATCGAATTGAACTTGCAAACATTCTCCCAGATAAAACTACGATTCCAGAAATCTATCACGGGTTCGCTTTTCTGGATCAACANATATTTTTGGGAATTGAANTGGACATTGACCTCATAACNCATGAATCNTCTCATCTCCTTTTAGCCCAAGCTATGAAAGACCGCATAAATCCTCTACCAGCCTGGCTTCAAGAGGGTGTTTCAAGCTATCTGGAGCCGAACCGAGTATCATTCGACGGGCACAGCCTTAGTAATCTAGCACCTCCCCTATCTACTATGGTGTCAGTTCCGAACAGCGCCATAGAAATCGCTTATTTCTATCGCAAGTCCGAAAGTGTAGTGTCTTTCCTAATACACGAACTCCATCCGCGGAACGGTCTCCAATTGTTTCAGACTTTCTTGTTTGTTTTGGGCAAAGAACCTTACCCGAACGTAGATAAATCTTTGTACGAAACGTTTGGAATAACAATCGAACAATTAGATGAAGCATGGGGATCCAGCTTCCGTGGTCTGCCGTCACCTTCTAGAGGAACCGAAATTTTTGAAACACCATCCCCATTTCTTTTCTTAGATACATGGCTACTTGGCGGATTGGCAATATCTGTATTAGGNATAGTTGGCGTACGATTCTTAATACATAAGTTATACCCGGGCAAAGATGAAGAATATATGGATCCTNGGGAAGACGACACATAGCTGGTTAAAGCGTAATTTAATTTACGGAACAGATCTAACTTCACCTCAGAAACACTTTCTGTTATCCTCAACAAGCAATCAATACCCACATACTGACCGGTATAAATAGTCAACGTTAGAGAAGAAATAATAAATTAACCCATGAAAAATACTGGTGTNGAAGACATTNTTGAGGAACTAAAGGNATCNCAAACCCAANTNCTAAACACGGTAGGGCAAATTTCCGAAGAAACCGCCCACCTCGTACCCGCTCCCGATGAGTGGACAGTTGCACAGTTATTGGCCCATATAGCCGAAATACAAGAATTTTGGACAGCTAAAGCTGTTCTAATGACTAAAGAAGACCGACCCGAAATAACACGCAACTCCGTTGAGAACGACATTCGAGAACAAACAGTTATAAATAAGGCGGGATCAAGAATCTCTGAACTNCTGGAACAGTGCCAAANCATTCATGAAGCAACAATTAGGACCCTCGGATCAATTAGCCCGAGCGATTTGCAAAGACCNGGCTTCCGTGGAGAAAATAATCCAGTTACNGTTATCGAAGTGCTCCATTCTTTAGTAAGGCATATCAATGAACATATAGAACAAATAGAAAGGACTAAACGTTTGATAAACTAGCATAATAATTGAACGAAAATCTAACTGAATGGCGTCTACGAGTTTTTTGCAAAATATGAAGGAGGCATCTAATGTACACAACAGTTAAGAAGGAAACTATCGANGCATTAAAAAAAATCGACACACCAAGCATTTGTAACGCTATCGAAGGTTTTAATGTCAAACCTAAGAATGAGGGGTTCATGCTACCGGAAATAAAGGGGGTTTTACCTGATCTACCTCCAGCCGTTGGTTACGCAGTAACAGCTGTGATCTGTGCCGATCAACCTGAAGGCCCAACCGTATCTCGAGAAGATTGGTGGGATCTGATTCTCTCGGTGCCAGAACCGCGCTTTATAGTCATGCATGACATCGACAACCCTCCTTTAGGAGCATACTGGGGGGAGGTTCAATCGAATATTCATAAAGCACTAGGAGCAGTCGGTGTCGCGACCGATGGAACCGTAAGAGACTTGGACGANGTTAGAGCCATAGGCTTCCAATTCTTTGCCAAGGAAGTTTCAGCGTCCCATGCCTATGTCAGATTAGTCGACATCGGGATCCCTGTNAAAATCGGAGGCTTGACGGTCAAAACCGGAGACCTTCTGCACGGTGATAAACACGGGGTAACGTCAATACCTTTTGAAATAGCCGATCAGATTCCCGAAATGGTGCAAACCATAGCCGATTATGAGGAACAAACAATTAGTGTTTGTCAGGCNGCTGATTTCAGCATAGAAAAGCTTAAGGAAATAGCCAAAATAACCAGACCATATTAGACCAGAGCTCAACAGTGTATTAAGATGTGTAGATAGACGCTTTATTCTAAGCGTCTATCTACACATCTTTAGAAGCATNATAATATCGTGAGGGGCAATCCCGATATATACCATAGATTCGCCCCGGTNTTTAGTAATTTCATAACATAGGTGTAAAAATGAAAGCATTCAGCCTCATATTTATTCTGTCCTTATCAATGTTGTTAATAGGCTGCGTGTTGGACTCTGACTTCGGCGANAAATTCAAACCAGGTGCAAAAAAAGAAGCCAGAGAAGCGGTTACTCAAATTCCGCCTACAACCACAGTCATGTCAGAAAAACCTGCCCAAGTTTCACAAAATAAACCCAATGTTCAAAATNCTCAATCGNAATCAGGTAAATTGTATCAACAGTTTGATGCGCCACCACCGATGCAAATAAATAAGAATATTACCTATTTCGCTAGTATCCAAACAACTAAAGGTGATATGACAATCGAATTATTTACATCAGACGCACCTAATACAGTCAATAATTTCGTCTTTTTAGCCCAATCTGGGTTTTATAACGGCCTTACATTCCACAGGGTGATCAAAGATTTTATGATACAGACAGGAGATCCTAAAGGAGATGGCACAGGCGGTCCCGGTTATAGGTTCCCTGACGAACCAGTTACCCGTAGTTATAACAAAGGTATAGTAGCTATGGCTAATGCTGGACCAAACACTAACGGTAGCCAATTTTTCGTAGTGCATGGACAACAGCTGTCTTTACCGCCACGTTATACCATATTCGGGACAGTAACTGATGGGATTGAAACAATTGAAGCTATTGCGCAATCTGCCGTACAGGCCAGTCCAAATGGAGAAATTTCATATCCTGTTGATCAAATCTTGATCAACAGTATCAATATAACTGAACGGTAACCCTACAGAATATTCAGGTATATGAAAGTTATTACTACCAATTCCACGATGAAATGGACTCATGATCTCAATGAGCTTGAAACAAAGGAGCACGCCTATGGAATTCCAATGCCTTAAGTACGTCAAGAAAGAAGCCATCAGCTATATCACTCTAAACCGACCGGACAAATTAAATGCTCTAAACCCTACCATGATGGCAGAGATTCGAGAGGTCTTGGATGTTATAGAACTAGATCCTGACGTACGTGTCGCCATTCTGACCGGCGCCGGCAGGGCATTCTCCGCAGGATTTGATCTAGAACGTGAGTCTGGAGATGCTGATCCACATGACATGAGCGCAGACGAATGGCGAAGTCACCTGAAGACTTATATAGACACTTTCATGATGATCTGGAATCTCTCTAAACCGGTAATCGCCGCAGTCAACGGGTACGCCCTCGCTGGAGCATGTGAATTGGTTCAAGTTTGCGACATTAAGATTGCTTCTAGCAAAGCGGTCATGGGAGAACCTGAAATTCGTTCAGGCCTCGGCCCTCCTCTCTTAATAACACCCTTCAGCGTGAATTTGGCCACGGCCAAAGAGCTATTACTTACAGGGGATACAGTAAATGCGACCGAGGCCGCACGTATTGGATTAGTAAGTAGAGTAGTAGAACATGATACGTTGATAGAGGAATGCGAACTTATAGCACGAAAAATTACTTTGCTATCCCAAGTCGGGGTAAAAATGAGCAAAATATCCATTAATCGGGCTTTGGAAGGGATGGGATTCTTGTCAGCGATTCAACAGAATCTTGAGTTGATGACCCACTTCGACATCAGTTCTACTCCAGAACAAGATGCATTTAATGAAATACGGCGAGAAGACGGATTAAGAGCTGCCTTAAATTGGCGCGATGCACGATTTAATGATCTGGGGTAAATTTTTAACGTTTTATCCAAAAACCATATAACTCAATACGGTTAAAGGAGATTACTTATGACGACCCAAGAGCACGAAACATTTGTATACATTGGTATGGGAGGCGAAGGCGATAATATCGGTCAGGGAGGTTTATATCGTAGGGGAGACGCCAATCAGGAATGGAAATCAATCACTAGTGGTTTACCCGACGAGCCGCAAGTGCGGGCACTCTTAATCCACCCCGATAACCCTTCAATAATATTTGCGGGCACTCAGTCAGGACCCTACCGAAGCGACGATAGAGGTGAACACTGGGAGGCTCTTGATGCCCCAGCAGGAGATGTGTGGTCATTAGCGGTACATCCAAACGATCCGAATACTATGTACGCAGGATACGAACCATGTGCCGTATACAAGTCTCAAGATGGTGGTGCTCGTTGGGATAGGATGAACACAGACAAGGTTCAATATCCTCATATCACTACATACATGCCCCCGCTCGGTAAAAGAGTTATAGGGATATCCGTCGACCCAGGAAACCCTAATGATGTTTATGGGGCGATCGAAGTCGGTGGTCTAATTGCGAGTCGAGATGGAGGGGATTCATGGGAGCAAATTCTCGACGGACCATACTTACGAAACAACACTCTAGATTTACACGGTGTCCAAGTTAGCTCAGCTGCCCCCGGGACAGTATTCATAATCACTCAGGTAGCCATGTTCCGTAGCCGTAATCGCGGGCAATATTGGGAACATATACGGGTTGAAGAGATGTTTCCTGGAGGGAGCTACTGTCGTGGACTCCTAGTATCTCCTGATGACCCTAAAACCATATACCTGGCCGCTGGAGCCGGAGGCGGCGGAGCACCGGCAGGCACCCAGGAAGCCGGCGCACTATTCCGTAGTACTGACATAGGCGAAAATTGGGAGCGTGTAGAATTAGGTCAAGATGTGTCGAAACGTATGTTTCAAATTGCGATAGATAAGCGATCCCCCTCTCATGTCTATTGCTGTGATTATGACGGAAATGTGCTTAGTAGTTACGATGGAGGAGCAACTTGGGCAGGCGGAAGCCAAGTACCAGTTGAAACCTCCAGAAGCTTACATGCCTACCCAATGGTATGCGGCTGATCAGAATACAGCAGCCCGGGACAAGTATGGAATAGTAGATTCTAACTTGTCCCGGATTCAGCAACAAACTAAAGGGGGTATTCATTGTCTACCTTAGCCTTGCACAGAGCTACGTTTCGCATTACCGACTCCGACTTGGAATTTATGGTTTTAGAGAAAGATACGATGCCAGGACATTTTCAAGATTACCAAGTTGTCCGCGAAGGTGTGCTTGATAATAACATGATGGCAGAACACGGATTTGACGGGAGCACTCAAGAACGATTTCAGGAAGCCGGACGGATTTCGGGATTCATGCGAGAATTTGGACCCACCGCCAATATGCAAGTGTTTGAAGGATTAGATTTTGTCGGAGCAACGGTCGCCCACCTGTTTGAGACACCAGAAGCTGTATCAGGCTGGATCAATGATGTCTTCATCAAAGACTTTGAAGATAACGTAGGTAACAGCGTAGGGGAAACCCAACAGTTAATCTCAGTTCAAAGGCTGGAAACCTCCGGATTTTATGACGAGTCTGCTGCCTTGAAAATACTTCAAGGAGGTGCTGCCGGAGTTACGTCATCCACCGTAATAGACTTTCGTGTAGGCCGCCTTTTAGGGGTAGCGTTCATTGGTAGCATAGGAGACCAAGACAGATTAGAAATAGCAAGCGAACTGGCATATTCTTTAGAAAAGCAGATTGTTCAAGTAGTGTTAGGCGCACACTAAAACCCGAACATTCGTGTTTTTCATAAGCTTATCTGCTACTAACACCGAGTTGATTTTACACATGAGAAGGTAATTATGAGATATGATTACCTCCTCGCGTTTATTGGCTAGGTTCTGTGCAAAAACTACTGTCCAGACATTAACCGCACTACCTCATCGCCTACGTCTTTCGTGGTTGCGTTGCCGCCCAGATCACCTGTGACTACTTTACGTTCTTCCAAACTCTGCATAACCGCACTCTCTACTTTACGAGCAGCATCACTCTCACCAAGATGATCTAACATTAATCCAACCGCAGAAATAGTGGCCAACGGATTCGCTATTCCTTTACCAGCGATATCGAATGCTGCACCATGTACCGACTCGAACATTGAAGGATACCTACCTTCAGGGCTAATATTAGCGCTGGCTGCCAACCCCATACTACCGGTAATGACCGCTGCTATATCCGAGATAATATCCGCAAATAAATTCGACGCCACCATCACATCAAACTCTTCGGGCCATCTTACTAAATCCATTGCCACCCTATCTACCAAAAGCGATTCAGTTCGGATATTTGGATAATCTTTAGACACGTCCTCAAACACTTCATCCCAAAACACCATACCGAAAGCCTGAGCATTAGATTTGGTAACTGAAGTTACAAGGTTCTTTTTATTCCTCGTTACACAGTGTTCAAATGCTGATCTTATAATTCGTTCAGTACCTCGTCTCGTGAATACGTTGGTTTGCATAACAGTCTCGTGTGGAGTCCCTGAATAAATCCTTCCTCCCACCGGAGCATACTCACCTTCAGTATTCTCTCTGAATATCACCAAGTCTATTTCCCCTGCTTTCTTGCCAGATAGAGGAGAAGTTACACCAGGATATAGATAAGCGGGCCGAATACATACCCCCTGATCAAACGCTCTACGCATAGGGAGTAATAAACCCTGTAACGTGATATGGTCAGGTATATTCGGATCTCCGACTGCACCGAATAGTATAGAATCACACTTTGCTACCTCTGAAAGACCCTCCTCGGGCATCATTCTTCCAGTCTCCCGATAATAAGCAGACCCCCAAGAAAATTCAGTATAACTAAATTTGAGATCAGGGTATAAAGTTGATATAGATTCTAATATTTTTTTACCTTCAGCAACGACTTCGGGTCCTACCCCATCACCTGGGATCAATGCCAAATTATATTCAGTCATTATTTCTTCCTTTAAATTTCCCTAGAGTTGTCCACTATGAGCAGAATAGTATTTATGCTATTCTGTGAACCCCGCCGCCAAGCAATCTGAAATGCTCGACGGACACAGCATCACGGAACAGATATTTAGCCTTTCTAAAAACAGATTTACCTCTCCGTTCTTTAGCATCTAACAATATTCCTATAATAGTTCCGCTATGTCCAACTGTGATCCCTGAGGCGTCGATTGATTCAGCAAAATCTATAACGGATTGTAACTGAGGCTTGTAGAGAATATGTTGATTCGCTTGTGCACTGAGGGTAGCACCTTTCCCAATCAATTTGGGATCTCTTTCGTTGATACCATGCCTGACTAGCTGTAAAGCTTCATCAGTTATGCCCACCAAATTTTCCCAGGATGTCCGACGGTCTTCTCGATTAAACTCGACTGTGTCTATTAACCCTCCAAAATCCAACGCTATTATTTCCATTGGAGGAGGCATTCCTAATTCTTCCATTAAAAGGCCTTCCCTATGATCAAATAGCGCGATCCCCGGGAACATTACGCCATCAGTTGGCTCTTCTTTAACCGCCAAGCGACCGATAGCAGTCGGTTCCAATTCTTGACCAAGAGCTAGTCCTGTAGCAGCAATTGCGCCAATTACATCGGCACTACTACTGCCCATACCTTTACTTCTTGGAATCGGGTTGGCGATAGTTATTTGAGCACCTACACCATCAATATTCAGATATTCCAGTGTAGATCTGACGGCGTTAACCGCCTTGGGACAATCATAAGAACCCGTAACATCAGTCCTTGCCTCAAACAACTCCACTTGAACCTTGGAATAAAAATCAATCGGGCAGGTAACTAAAAAATAGGTGTTTTGCACGATTCCTTGAACCAACTCGCCGCAAACACCAGGTACCCTGACAGTAGCGCTACCTAAAAGCATTCTTAAAACAACTTAACCTTTTAATTTTACCGGTATGCCCGCAGTTACTAAATAAACTACTTCAGATTCTGCTGCTGCTGTTTGGTTCAAAACTCCCAGGAGATCTTGGAATCGCCTACCCAGAGAATAGGTAGACACCAATCCGGAACCTACTTCGCTACTGACTATAAAAGCATCTGTATTCGATTCTTTTATCAAGTTTACAAAACTAGAAAGATGTTCCAATGCGGACGACTCAACAATTTTATAATCTTCGTCCTCATATTCAATTAGATAATTGCTGGTCCAGCCATCTAAAGAATCTAATAAAACCACCCCACAACTATTATCTCGACACAACTCCGTCCTTAAATTGGCGACCATGTCTATTGGCTCTTCGAGAGTGGTCCACGATTGAGGGCGACGCTCTTGATGTATTTGAATTCTCTGACTCATTTCAAAATCAGTTTGTTGCCCAGTAGCCAGATAAATAACTGGAGTAACCTTATCCTTTACCAGATCTTCAGCAAAGCCACTTTTTCCTGATCTAATACCACCCAGTATTAAAGTGCATTTACCCATGTCAACCCGTCAAACCAGCATTTGCATTATCGACGTCCAAGCCAACCATTTGATAAATTAGCTCCATATCTAAACTAGCACGGACCCAGGCAGCCAATTTGTCAAACTCTTGATCAATAGCCAAGTCTCTGGTATCTAATGACAATGTAACGCCTTTTCGATCGGCTAATTCATTTAAAACCGCCCGGCGGAAACCTCCATTGTGGAAAACACCGTGTATATAAGTCCCAAAAACATCTCCGCCGGCACCAATAGCTCCATCGAACGAAGACTCATTAGTAACAGCTACATCAGACCTGTCATGAACTGAAAATACCGGCTGAACCTGGGGACCAGTAGTCTGACCCATATGTATTTCATAACCGGTAATTGATTCTCCTTCTGCCCTCGATAACAACCCTGAATTTCCATAAACTTTGGCTTGGATCCGATGAGTTTCTTTCGTACCACCGAATAACGTAGTCATTGGCAGAATACCCAGCCCATCCATCTCAAGTATGGTTGATTCAATTTCTTCAGGATCATAGAGCTTACTCCCCAGCATCTGGTAACCACCACATACCCCTATAATAGCAGTGCCAGAGGAGTGAAAATCCTTTATAGCTTTAGTCAGTCCCTGTCCATTCATCCATGTAAGGTCAGACATAGTAGTCTTGCTTCCAGGCAATATAATCAAATCTGGTTCCTGCAATTCAGCGACGGATTCAACATATTTCAAAGCAACCCCGTTCTCTCTCACTAAGGGTTCAAAATCGTCGAAATTAGACAAATGAGGGAACTTTATGACTGCAATACTCAAAAGGGAGTCTGAGTCTTCATATGTAGGCAAATCCAAAGCTACGGAATCTTCCTCAGGAATGTGAATATCCCGAAAATGATGTACCACCCCAGCAACCGGAATACCAGTCCTTGCCTCCAGCATATCCAATCCGTCTGTAAGCAAGCTAGCATCCCCACGAAATTTGTTTATTATGAAAGCTTTGACAATCTCTCTTTCGTCGGGATCAAGTAATTCCATGGTCCCAACCAAGGCGGCAAAAACTCCTCCCCTATCTATATCTCCACACAACAAAACGGGAGCCTCGGCATATTTGGCAACCCTCATGTTAACGATTTCGGTTGCCTTCAAATTTATCTCTGCTGGACTCCCTGCTCCTTCAATCACCACAATATCGTATTGATCTCGCAATACGTCGAGAGAAGCACTTACTGATTCCCACAGTTGTGCTTTTAATCCAAAGTAATCCCTGACTTTCGCGGAAATTAGAGGTTTGCCCATTAGGACTACCTGAGCGATATGATCCGCCTCTGGCTTAAGCAAAACTGGATTCATATGCACCTGAGCTTCGACTCCTGCAGCTTCGGCTTGTACAGCTTGAGCTCTTCCAATTTCCCCGCCATCTCTTGTCACATAAGAATTATTAGACATGTTTTGGGCCTTGAAAGGTGCTACCTTAAAGCCGTCCTGACGAAATATTCTACATAAGGCGGACACAAGAACACTTTTCCCGACATGCGAAGCTGTACCTTGTACCATCAAAACTCGAGCAGTCACTTAATTGTTCCTTTCATATGTGAGGTATCGTTATAAAGAGCCATCACGGAATTATCAGGGTAAACCTCAAAAATTGAGAGCGCACAGTTATTCATAATTAATTTCCAATTGGCTTCTAATGGTAAATCTAATATAGCTACTACAGCGGATCTCAAGGACCCACCATGTCCCACTACAAGAACATTATCGTTCATGTGTTCCTGTTTCAAATGAGATATAAACCCTGCCATTCGCACACTAGTTTCTCTTATAGTTTCACCACCTGTAGGAGCGAAATCNAGATCNTTCACCAATGATGCAACATATAACTCNGGAAATTCCCTTTTATATTCGCTAACNGTCAAACCTTCGAAAACACCTTTGTGATATTCTCTCAGGCGTTCGGTTGTATGAACATCGACTGATTTATTTTCCACAATGATTTCTGCAGTCTCTCTGGCGCGAACCAGATCACTGCTATAAACAGCATCAAAATCAACATCTGACAATCGTTTGGACAAGGCCTTAGCCTGCGATCTTCCGTGGGGTGAAAGATCAATGTCAGTATGCCCCTGAATCCGACCTTCCAAATTCCATATCGTCTCTCCGTGTCGGGTCATATATATGCGTCCCATAGTCAACCGTTCCTCTAATCTATCTAGGTCTCAGGGTATTAAAATATCTTTATAAATGACTATCTTTGGCACTGGCAATAGCTTTAACTAATTTTTCGCAATCTGCAATAGCGCGAATCCCTACACGGATACATTCGGGCAAGCCAAAGGACGCACAGTCCCTGACAAATAACCCCTTCNTCATCAAATAATTATGCCACTTACCACCATCTCCGCAATCAATTAATAAAAAGTTGGCAGTGGAAGGATAGACGAAAAATCCCATAGATTCTAATGTAGTCTGGAGATAATCTTTGGCCGCGTTCACTACCATTTTTGCGTTAGTCAAATATTCGCCATCGTTTAAAGCAATTTTACCTGCAATTTGTGCAAATGTATTCACGCTCCAATCAGGTTGAAAGTACCTTAACCTTNTTGTTATGGATGAGGAGGCTAACGAATAACCTAGCCTCAGTCCAGTCAGGCCATAATCCTTGGTCATAGAGCGAAGAAGTATAATATTACCTGAAGCCAACACTCCCAANGAATCCCAAGGGTCATCNACAAAATTCAGATACGCTTCATCGATTATCAACAAGGCCTGAACCGAAGAACATGCCGATGCGATTTCAGTAACTGACTCAGCATCCAGATAAACACCAGTAGGATTATTGGGATTACAAAGAAAAACTAATCTTAGTTCTGAGGTATTACGAATCTGATCACAAGCTTTAGATATATCCCACTTGAGCCTTTGATTTCTATCAGCACAGAATTCATGTATATCGGCACCCATTAATCTACAAGAACCCTCGTATTCGCTGTAGGTAGGTGTGAATATCAAAACTGAAGGCGCACTACCCATCACATTCTCAATCAACATAGACCTAGCAATTAAATGTATCAGCTCTGTTGATCCATTACCTATCAGAATTTGTTCGGGCACTATATTATTGGCATGACCAGATGACAAATATTTAGCCAAAACTTCCTTCAGTTCNAAGCAAGAAGGGTCAGGGTAAGCCGATAGGTCCGCTCGAGATAAAGCTTCAAATAAACCTACCGGTTGTCCCGTGGGGCTAACACTGGCACTAAAGTCCAGAACCTCTTCAGGNTTAAGGCCAAGCCCTCTAAGTTCATGAGGCTTAATTCCACCGTGAACCGGTCGGTCTAAATTATCACCACCGACCACACCCGATGAATTTCCTGCATCGTACGACTGAGACATATTCCTCTCTGGGTAAAAGTCATACCTTCGTTAGTTAACAAATCAACCCAGTTACCTTCCCCGAAACATACAACCCTGCTGAGTCATCAAAAAATAATACCTTTTAAGAACACTAATAAACTCAATAACGCCACACTAGAGATCACAACAAAACAAAGGCTGTGAAGAGTTTTGTTGATATCCTGAGGATGAATAGGTTTGGATGCATCTCCCAGTCTGTAAAAACCTACTTTGGTCAACCTAATCCCTAGAGCCCCTGACATAGCACTCATAGTCCAACCGGCATTCGGACTTTCGGTTACACTGTGGTCCCGCCACATAATACGCCATGCATTGGATAGCTTTTGGCCCGGTAAAACCAGGCTGCCTATAACCAACAATATCGCAGTTATTCTAGACGGGATCCAATTGACAACATCGTCCAACCTAGCAGACGCTTTACCCAAATATTCATATCTGCCATGATACCCTATCATACTATCTAAAGTGTTAATAGCTCGGTAGGCAAAGGCTCCTGGCAAACCGAACAAAGCGAACGCCACCATTGGTGCCACAATACTATCAGTCAAATTTTCCGACACTGACTCTACCGTGGCCGCGGTAGCATCATCTAATGACAATTCTGTTACATCTCGGCTAACCAATGCCCTAAGTCCAAGCCTTACTTCGTCGAGAGAATTAGCATTCACCAACAGTGCCATTCGTCGCCCCACTTGAAACAACATCCTTATAGAAAAAGTACTTTTAAACAAAACGGCCACAAGGATAACGTATAACACATTGTGTGTATGCCCCAATACGTCGCTTAC
>PAMF01000003.1 GCA_002707185.1 Chloroflexota bacterium
CAGTGGCAGCTCGTCGGGCTCATAACCCGAAGGTCGTTGGTTCGAATCCAACCCCCGCTACAAACAACGTAAATACAAAATGGCCCCCAATCTAAAAGAAAGGGGGCTTTTTCTTTGCTTGGCTTCTCAAAATGTTGTCCGAACTCCATAGACATAATACACAGGTTTAAACTTAATGATGCACCTTATGTACCGTGTGATGAAATAGCCGGCAACCATAACTTCGTGGTCCACGAGGTCATGTTGATAGAAATGAAAACCATAATGCCTATCTTAGAGCATACTATAGGTTAGAGGAGCTTCCGGGCGCATGTTGCCCGATATTCGGGAATAGCCGTTTATCAATCATGTACAGGTTGTAGCCCATACTTAGAACTACCACGTAGACGATGGCTATGATGACTAACCGTTTCATACTTGCATTATAATGGCGGAAGCTAGAACGTAGTTAATTCGAGGGATTAATATGAAGTCACTAAAACTTCTAGTGGTCACTTTAAGCATTGCCATGCTAATGGCGGTATCTGCGTGTGCCAGAACTCCACCGCCTACTCCTGTCCCAACTCCAATGCCAATGTTGACTGAGGGGGAAGCAGAATTAGTTGTAGCAACATATATGGTATCGCATGTGGGGTTGCCCTTAGTAAAAAATTGTCTGGGTGATGTAGGTGACCCAATTTCCCATGAAACTTCCTACCACGAAAGTGGTAATTGGAAGGTGCAAGTTAATTCATGCCTTTTTATAGTGGATGATTCCACAGGTAAAGTAACTGGACCCTAATCATCCAATTCTAAAGAGGAAGGACGAGAAGCCTACTGTCATCAGAAATTCCTCATATAGAGTTTCGGAGTAAGGTATCCTAAATTCAATTGGCAATTTTGGAGGGTAATATGGTAAGCCCTAGTAAAGATCTGATAGTAAATGGAACAGAACACTGGGTGACTCGAGGTGATCACCGAATCCATGTATGGAGAAAATCGTCCAATAAATCGACTTCAGATAATAAAGTCACTTTATTGGTTCATGGTGGGACCTATTCGGGGCCGACTGATTTTGACGTACAGGTCAGAGGTGAGAATTTTTCTCTCATGGACCATTTAGTTGGGCTTGGGCATGATGTTTTCACCCTGGCTGTGTGGGGATATGGTAAATCTGATAGGCCTACCGATGGATTTCAAGTGACTACAAAATCGGCTGTTGAAGATACAACTGCGGTAGTTGAATCTATATGTCAAATTCGGAAAGTTAATAGCGTTAATATCCTCGGATGGTCTTGGGGAGGCAGGATTAGTAGCATTTACGCTAGTCGGAATCCGAGCAAAGTTAGGAGACTAGTCTTGTATGCGGGAGGTGCCGGTCAACGCAGTGATGCTGCTGTTTCTCGTCCTGCAGACTCATGGAGGACGATTACTAGAGAGAGTATCGTAGCCAGGATTGAACAGGATGTAGTCGTTCCTGAAGCACAAGAAGCCTTTATTGAGGCTTCCCTGACGTGGGACGTAAAGGCCCCGAATGGTACGCAGTTGGAGGGTCTAGATGCAGAGTCCCAGGTTGTGGCAGTACCTGAAGAGATATCTACCCCCACTTTAATTATATATGGGAGCAGAGATTCAGCTTACGATGGCCACAGGGTATCTGATTATTTCGCTCGATTAAATACTCAGGACAAAGAGTTGATCGTTATGCCGGATTCGGGTCATTTCTTGTTCCTCCAAAAGTCGAAAAACAGATTTTTCGATGTGGTAGGAGAGTTCATTAATCAGGATTAGATAGAGAAATTTCTCGTGGTGATCGAAAACCGTGCGATATCATATAGGGATTCTTATTGCAGGCTTGAATATTGATATTATTTTGACTATAAATTGGGCTAGTAGACAGGTAATCTATTCTGAGGCTTAGTTGGTGCCACGTCCAGGTGGTTACACTTATGTATCTTGATATACTGCCCTGTGATAGACTCCAAATTAATACTTAATAGTGAANGTTCAGGAGATATTCTCATGATTATAGACACGCATACTCATGTAGTTAGCAGCGATAAAGTAAAGCATCCACTTGATTCAGGGGCTAGCGGATGGTCGCTTGAGGTGAGTAACGATGTTGAAGCTTTGATTGCGGAGATGGATAAGGCGGGGGTTGAATGCGCTACATTGGTACAACCTAATGGTACATATGCGTTAGATAATTCTTATCAGTGTGATAGTGCTAAACAATATTCTCCCCGAACGGTATCGGTAGGTATATTGGATCCAGTAGCTTCTGATGCAGCAGACAAGCTTTCATATTGGGTTAATGAACATGATATGAAAGGANTTCGCCTCCAGAGTCAGGCTAATCCCGACGATTCGAGATGCGACTCTTTATGGGAGATGGCCGAATCACTGGGGATCCCGATTTCGTTGGGCGGTGGAGGCACCCCTGAGAAAGTGGATCAGATGCGTAATATAGGTGCAAGACATCCTAATGTGATTTTTGCCCCCGACCACTTTGCGGGTTGGAGTGGTTCGGATGACAAGCCGGGTATGACTACNGCGTTAGAAGGGTTGGCTAAATTGTCTAACGCACATCTTCGGGTTTCNAGNACGAGCCTTGGTCCTTATGAAAACTTAGACTCCGCTGGTAAAGATCTGTTTCGACGTGTTATTGAGGCTTTTACACCTCGTAGGGTCATGTGGGGATCCAATTTCCCTTCGTCAAGGCATGGTGGTTATATTGGGCAAGTACAGCTAGGCCAAACGGCTTTGCCATGGTTATCTGATACAGACAGGAATTGGATTATGGGAGAGACTGCCCATAAACTTTGGCCGACGTTGGCTTTTGTTAAATAGAGTGTTCAAAGAACTCGTTGACACGTCTATACCCCAGTGCTAGCCTTGATGCTAAATCAGGGTGATACTACCAAATATTTAAGGAGGAACGGTCATGCAGTTCGGACTCTTTGATACTTGGAATGCTATATACGAAGGNGGGAAGGTCCCTTGGGATCCGGAATATTCNGGAGGTAAGCTTCTTGAAAAAGAGGCCTACACGGTAAATTTTGAACAGGTAGATGCGATTGAGGACGGTGGATGGGATTACCTTTGGCTTGGTGGCGGCCACTTTTCTACACAGGGAAGNATGGACCCTCAATGTCTTATGCTGGCTGGAATTCTCTCCCAGCGCACCAAAAATATAAAAATCGGTACCTCCATACACCGGCCGTTGATGAAGCTTCAAGGGGAGACGCTACGGGAAACTGCATTACCGCATGAAAAATATGCCTTTGATAATTTAATGCTGGATGATCCCTTCCAGATNGCTGAACAGGTTTCTATNGTTGACCAGGTCAGTGAAGGTCGCTTCATATATGGTGGAGGCGCCCGATCTCGCGGTTCTGACGAACGTCGAGAATATTTCTTCGAATTTCTTGAGGTTATGAAGCAACTCTGGACAGAGGAACAGTTCTCCGGATTTGAAGGTAAATATTACAACTACCCTGCCTTTTATGAATCCTACATGGGTATTCCCAAGCCGTACCAGCAGCCACACCCACCTATGTTGTTACCCGTGGATAGCCAAGCGAGCTTTATCCCTATGGGTGAGAAGGGTTATAGAATTGCTGTTGGAGCAGGAAGTTCCCCNCATAACTTGAGGGGGCATTCGGTCTTAAGAGATGACATCAAAAATTACCGACAAGCTTGGAAGGATGCAGGACATCCTGGAGATCCGACTACCGTGGTACGTGTCCCTACCATTNTGGCAGAGACAAAAGCTGAGGCTGATCGCAGAGCTGAAGATCTGATGAGGCTTGCCAGGCACTACTACTCGGGAAGACAGGGGATCGGGAGTACTGATGCGGGTAGCGCTAGCCCCGATACAACGGAGGAAGTCAATATGTTCGGGACACCTGAAGAAGTAGTGGAAAAAATACATATGTTCCGCGAAGCATTTAGCACGGATGAGATTATGTTTGAGATCAATTGGACTTCATCGGTTCCTCGAGATGTCGTGATGGATTCGATTCGGTTGATCAGCGAGAAGGTGATTCCCGAATTCAAATAGTAACCGTCCTATACACATTATNATCACTAAACAATAAGCCACCCCTAGGTGGCTTATTGTTTAGTGATCANAATGNTAACAGCTAAAAGTCAGATTTATGGAGTTAGTTCTTATTTTGCCGTTTGGTGGACTAGAAGGCATTAGTAAAGACGGTAGCAGTTTGATTTCATAAATGAAACTGTTCTCTAATCACCTATGATTTATGTGTAATTTACTAAGATTAATATTACGCCCCATGCTACGAATCCTAGTCCGGATATTTTACTAACCCAGAGTCCTTTAGGTAGAAGCTTTTCAAGTAGTACAAATCCTGCTAGAAGACTGATCCAAAGTAAGTTCATCACGCCGAGCACAAACAAGAGAGCCATTAAGAGCCAACAACAGGCAACACAATAGGAGCCATGTTTGACGCCCATTGTAATAGCGCCTAGTTTACCCTCCTTCCATTCGGTCATGATAAAGCCTAAAGGGGTCCTACAATGGTTGAGACAGGCATATTTAAACGGAGTCCATTGATATATTCCGGCGGCTATCAACAGGGCCGCCCCAAGAATATTACTTGTGCTGGCACCCATCATACCTGTGAGGAAGCCCTGTGTATGGATCAACCAATTCCCTATTGTGGCGACCATAGAAAAGGCGGTCCATGCTAGTAAATATCCGAACAGGAAGACACTTGTAGAAACATAAGCTAAGGAATTCTGTCTGCGATTTTGATTTACCTTAGCATAGATCAGGATTGTTGGAGTTGCGCTTGGGACCATCATAGCGATCATCATTGCGGTCCACATCAAAAGCATGGACCACCAATCGACCCAACTCCAGGCCATCATTTGGGGCATTGCCATGGACATATCATCATCCATTGCCCGTGCGATATGGATCATATATGCCCAGCCTAACGCTACTATGATAACCAAGCCGATTATGATCACAAGCTGGTCTCTGTTAATGACCAGATTCGGCTTCTGTGAAAATAATCTCAAAGAAGGTTTTAGCTTCCTTTATAGGTGAATGGAGAATAGTATCCGTTCTTCCCGGATAGATTCCATTCCATTCCATGATCTTGGTATGTGAATGACTTGGATTTAGCAACAACGGTTGGTTCGTCAGGGACTGCTGCTAAAGGATTATTGATTATTGTTATATCTGCTCCATCTATTCCATCTAACCCTTGAATTTCCATTTGGGCTATACCTTTAATAGTCAGTGAACGTTCTTTACCATGGGCTTTGTAATCCATTTCTGCCTGCGAAACTCCGACGACTTCACCTACATGTTGAGCGATTGCCGCGAAATGGCCTCCGGCCTGTCCGGAGAATATTAGGGTTAAGGCCTCTTGTTGGGCTTCATTGGCTCTTTGGTCAATATAAAGGGCGACTTTCCAGTCCACCTCTATCATGTTTCCGGGAACATAAGCCGCGAGAGCAACGTTCAATCCATCTAATTCAGTTCCGTTATAGTTTCCACTTTCAACTTGCCAGGCTATCAACACGGTACATTCGCCGGTACTCGGGGGTTCTAAGAATACGCAAGGGCATGCAATGTTGCAGTTGCAGGATTCAAAGTATGTTCCCTTGATTTCCCAATTAGTGCTGGTTGTCATAGATAAACCTCCACTAGAATCTCTATGGATTCAACCCTGTTAGGTAGGCCGTATGGACCGATGCTACTACACTTGTAAACATATATCGAGTGAGATTATTCGTATCCACTGATATATCAATTAAACAAAGATCGGATATATTTTGTTACAAGAGAATCGGTACCTAATGTATTCAGGATATTAGTGGGATTGTTAAGTGTATGGGTTGATTCTGGCTTATAGATAAAGATCATCAATGTTTTTGAAAATACTTTTATGTATATTCCGCAGGAGTGAAAAAAGCTTCCAACGTGAATTGTCTGTCTAAGCCACTTATGTTCGTTAACTTAGATTTGAAAATACCACTCGAATCAACATAACATATTATCTCTCGAGTAGACTCGAAGCGAGATTCAATTGAATCCCAGATTGCTATCCATTCGTTAGAAATTTGTTTGTATACTTGCAGCCTGATAAATGGCTTTTTGTAGTCTAGTTGAGTAGGTTGTGTAATCTCTGTGGGAGTTCTTTCGAAAACATGTGCCTGACATCGGATCTGACCGGAACCGTCGGCTTCTACCCAGAGTTCGAGATTATTACTCATTAAGTCTGCTGCGCCAGAATCTGGGAAAGGGACAAGATGCCCACTGACTTTCATAGTTGAGGACACTCGCACGATTATTTGTTTCTTAACGCGTTAAGAACTTTCTCCGATGTTATTGGTAGATCAACTATTCTTACTCCTATGGCATCGAAAACTGCATTAGCTATTGCAGGAGCAACCGGCGGTAATGGCTGTTCTCCTATGGCTTTCGACCCATATGGCCCGTTTCCACCTTGAGATTCAACTAGGATGGTTTCCAATTTTGGAATGTCCTCTATTGTGGGTGATTTTACGTCTCCCATGCTTAACGTAGAGATCTGACCTTCATCAGCTAGGAGTTCTTCCATTAGTGCGTATCCGAAACCTTGAACTACCGCGCCATCGATTTGCCCTTGGTGGGTGATCGGGTTGTGGATGGTGCCTACGTCATGAGCCGTAACGAATTTCTTTAATTTTACGTTGCCGGTTTCTGGGTCAACTTCGACTTCAGCCACCTGAGCACTGAAGCAGGTTACGTCTGGTTCTTCAGCTGTGGTAGATACGTCTGCAGATATGGTCTCTCCGATTGCATTGACGGTACGAGAGGCCAATTCTTTGAGCGATACGCCGTTTTCAGGGTCTCCTTCAACAAAAACACGTCCTCGCTGAAACTGTATAGTTTCTTCTGGCCATCCGTAAAATTCAGCCGCCATTAACGTCAATTTTCTTCGGACTCCCTGTGCTGCTCCTAATGCAGCATTAGTACCCCCGACACTGCTTCCACTCCCGGCGCCGCTATCATAAGCTCCACCATCGGTATCCATTTGTACGGCTGTTACTTCTTCCACGGGAATTCCCAGATCCTCTGCTACCATCTGTCTGCCGACGGTATGCGATCCTGTCCCAGTTTCGGGTACTAGTAGGTGAAGTGTCGTCTTCCCTGTTTCGTCCATTTCTACCTTGGCTGAGTAAATGCTCTGTCCCTGAGGTCTTTGGCTAAGGGACATGCCTCTACCTGTGTAGGAACCAGATTTGGGATCACTCCATTTAGACGCTTCAGCTACGGCTCTTAGGGTTTCCTCTCCACGGATGTTGTTGTATCTTGCTCCAGTGGCGCATACTTGACCGTCGCGTACGACGTTTCGTAGGCGAAGTTCATAGGGGTTTATACCGAGTTCCTGAGCAATCATATCTGTATGTGATTCTACCGCAAAGACAACTTGGGGTTGCCCCGGGGCACGGTAGGATCCACATGGAACGTTATTGGTATAAACCATGTAGCTGTCTATTTGGAAATTAGGTATGTGATACTGGCCTCCTGCCGCATCTCTACTGCCTGCGAGTCCTGCGCGCCCTCTGAATCCACTGTAAGCTCCTCCGTTGAAAATAACTTTGCTGTGTCGAGCAACAAAGGTTCCATCTTTCTTTACACCAGTTTTTATAGTGACAACGGATGGATGTCGGGGATTACCTGCCATTAGCTCTTCGATATAGCTCATAACCATTTTAACGGGATATCCAGCCTTCTTTGACAACATGTATGCCAACGGTACATTCATAGCAGGAGACTTCCCTCCAAAATCTCCTCCAATACCGCAGGGGTGGACGACTATTTGTTCTTCAG
Organism: Chloroflexota bacterium; assembly: GCA_002707185.1. Next base: position 7,835 of record PAMF01000003.1, read on the forward strand.
AGATATTCATAGCATCTGATAATTGACGTCTCAATGTGAATGGGACTTTATTATTGGCCCAAACCTCAATTCTGCCCTCATTGTTGATATTCACCACGCATGCATAAGGTTCCATGTATCCCTGATGTACCCATGTGGTGGTAAACGTATGCTCAAATATAAAGTCGGAGTCCTTAAATCCCTGATCTAGGTCACCATTAGACCAGGTCGATAGGTCCAATATGTTGCCTTGTGGTTCAACTGAACTTGAGCCGGCTTGAAAACTTGGAGACCCTTCGTGTACTAGAGGGGAGCCAGGTTTAATAGCCTCTACGGGATCGAAAATTGCAGGTAGCGGTTCATATTCGACGTCTATCAGTCCTATAGCCTCTTCTGCGGTATCAGCGTCTATTGCGGCAACTGCAGCTACTTTTTCTCCAACGAACCTGACTCTGTCCTCAGCCAATAATGGGACATCTCTGATTAACCTTCCAACTCTCATGCCTTTGGTGTCTTCACCGGTAATTATTGCGTGAACTCCAGGAAGTTGGGATGCACGACTAATATCTATCTTTACAATTTTGGCATGGGGATAGGGGCTTCGTAAGACCTTCCCCCAAATCATACCCGGCAGGCTGACATCGGCAGCATACTGGAAATTGCCTGAAACCTTGTCAGGACCTTCTTGCCGAGTAATTGGCTTTCCAACGGCTGTATATGTAGTCATAATTCGTTTCTCTCCGAGCTTGTTGAGGTAAGTATAACAGTATCTGAACAGATGATGAGTGCCAATGCAAGCTTAGGGTTTTACGGTACCATGTTATTATGAGGCCAAGGGATAAAAATATGGAGGTTTGTGTATGCCTTTTGGAGGAAATGACTGGCTTGCATTAACACAAGAAACACCTATCGAGCCAGATTTACCCATCTGCGATCCTCATCACCACTTTTGGGATTACAGGCCAGCTAGACTTCCGTATCAGCGTTATTTGCTACACGAATTGCTTGGTGATATTGGTAGTGGTCATAACGTCTGCTCCACTGTGTTTATCGAAACGCGAGCTATGTATCGTACCGAAGGACCCGAAGAACTTAGGCCAGTGGGAGAAATTGAATTTGTTCAGGGACTGGCTGCAGCCAGTGCAAGTGGGATATATGGTCTGAGCCGCGCTGCCGCTGCTATTGTAGGCCATGCAAATTTGCACCTTGGTGACGCGGTGGAACCTGTGTTAGAGGCTTTGCAATCAGCAAGCCCAAATCGTTTTCGCGGCATTCGGCATACTGTGACTTGGGATCCGCATCAAGATATCGCTAATACAGCTGCTCAGAATGGAAAGGGTCAGTTGTTAGATCAAAAATTCCGGCTCGGGGCACAAGTGCTTGCCAAAATGGGTTTATCCTTTGATGCATGGCTTTACTTTCCACAACTGCCAGAATTAGCAGACTTCGCAAGGGCGATACCTGATTTGACGATTGTGCTGAATCACATAGGTGGATTATTGCGCACTGGACCTTACGCTGACCGAGATGATGAAGTGATCCGAGAGTGGAAAAATGGGATCTCTGAGGTAGCTCAATGCCCTAATGTGTTTGTNAAATTGGGCGGAATAGGACAACCTCGTACTGGATANGATTGGCATGCTAGAACTAATCCCATTGGATCTGAAGAATTATCCGCCACTATGGCGCCATTCATGAACTATTGCATAGANCAATTTACCCCCGAAAGGTGCATGTTTGAGAGTAATTTTCCTCCGGATAAGGTGGGATACTCTTATAATGTTTTGTTTAATGCTTTTAAGCGATTATCTGTGGATTATTCAGCCAAGGATCGGTCTGATATGTTTCATGATAACGCTGCACGGGTGTACCAGATCTCTACATGAAGTGTGANGAGAAACGAGCGAGATTATTGTGACTGCCTAGCAAGGTNGAAAATCAGATTTAAGGATAAGTTTCGTTAATGAAAATCGATTTAAGAGTTCCTCCGTGTATGCCGGTTCAAGACGTTGCAGATTTCGTTAAAGATTGTGAAACTGCAGGATTTGACGGTGTAGGTATTTTAGATTCTCAAATGTTGGAACGGGATGTCTTTGTGAGTATGGCAGTGGCTGCCCAGGCAACATCAGGTATTCGTATAGCCTCGGCTGTTCTTAACCCGGTAACTCGCCACATTTCTGTATTGGGCTCGGCGATCAAAACAGTTTCCGAAACGGCACCTGGGAGAGTTGAGTTCTGGATCGGGCGTGGGTTTAGTTCTGTTCAGACTGTAGGGATTGCACCTGCCAGTGTCAGGCAGATGAGGCGGTGTGTTATTACTCTTAAAAACCTGTTATCGGGGGATACCGTGGAGTTTGGTGGTGCCAGCAGTAGGATGAGACATGGGGGAACTGAGTCACCAAAGATATTTATTGCTGCTCATGGACCNCGGACAATTGAAGTAGCGGGAGAAGTGGCTGACGGTGTNTTGCTACAGGTGGGTCTAGATCCTGGTTCCGTTGATTTGGCTAGAAAACATTTGGCTATCGGGGCTGAACGGTCTGGTCGTGATCCCAATGATATAGAAATAATTTTGTGTGCAACTACCATAATTATGAATGATCAAAAAGAAGCCAGAGAAGTTGCAAGNCCGCTGTGCGTTCAAAGATTGGTTGAAACTAGCCACAGACCTTATCTGGAAGCTGCAGGCATATTTGCTGATCATTTGGACATCCCTCAGGAATTAAACGATCTCTACCCGGATATTCCTCACGCGGAAGATTGGGATAGAGCCAAACAACTTTGCTCATTTTTGCCAGAGGATATCTTGATTAAGATGTGTGACGCTTTAGGATTAATTGGGACGCCTGAATATTGTGTTGAGCGGATAAAGAAGGCGGAATCCGACGGTATAAATCATCTTTATTTGATGACCAGTGAAAGTTATCAATTTCCCAAGAGAGAACTGGAAGCCTTTCAGAGCAAGATTTTCCCGGCTCTTGGAAATAACTGAACAATCAGGGGATATTCGATCTTCGGTTTCAGTTGGTTCGGTATCCAGACTTGGGTTACCTTTTGNCTTGATTCTTACCTCAACATACAGGCCTANCCAATCAACTCAAACGTAAATGTCGTTTAATTATCCAAAACTGCTATTGCGTCTATTTCTATTAGCAGGTGAGGTTCAGACAAGGCTGCAACTCTCACACGAGTGCTGGCCGGNAAATTGTCACCAAACATCTTAACTCGTGCGGATTGAGTAGCCTGAGTGGCTGTCGGAGAATTGTCCATGACGAAGTTAGTTATTTTCACCACATTGTTTAAGGTGCCGCCTTCGGCTTCTACGATATGTTGAATCCTCTTAAAAATAGCTTCTGTTTGTTCGCCTATGTCCCCAAATTCTGCGTCCGTATCTCTGGCNAAGGCTCCNGATAAAAAAAGCATGTTCCCGGCTCTTACTACTTGGGGATGGGTTCCTTTTTGCATGGGAATGCCGTCGTAATTCTTGCGCACAATTTCCATGGTTATACTACCTCTCACGTTCGCATTGGCGAGTATTTGGGTAAGTTAGACTCAACAATAGTTCGATATTAATCCTGAGTCACTGGATCCCGCGTATCAGCAATTAAAAATAAGATAGTGTGCTATTCATAAATAAAGGGCTCTAGGATCTTACTTGTGCTCAACCAATTCGATAAGAACATCGTCTGGCCCTTCTATATATGCCAAACATGTTCCTCTACCAACGTCGGTATATGGTAGTACGATTCGGATGTTAGCGCTTTCAAGTCTTTCGAGTTCTTCTTTCAAGTTCTCGACATCGAAACCGAAATGCTCAAGACCCAATCTATTCAGTTCAGCAACAGCTCGTTCATCTGATGACCCAGCGGGCTTCGATGAAATGTTTAGNCTGCAAGATCCCCCTACCTCCATTCCTATAGTGATGGTGCCGGGCATTACTTCTCTTTCAGAAACTATCTTGGCTTCAAAATATTGTTCATACCAGGCGGCTGAACTATGCGGATCTGTCGATCGAATATGGACGTGGTTAATGGCGTAAGGCATTTAATCCTCTCCTCAACTTTTTAAGATGGTAGCAGTAATGATGGTTTAAGTTACACTTAATTCCGCTGTCCCCAATCCTTCGATAGATATAAAAGCGCTATCTCCTGTTGTTAGGAACTTGGGTGAAACTATGCTTCCNGTGATTATGAGTGATTTGGCAGGTAGGCTAATCCCCTGTGATGATAGTTTGTTGGCTAACCACGCGAGTGGGTTTAGTGGATGGCCCATNACATCATAGCCATGTCCGTCACCCACTAGGCGGTTATTGATACTCATGTAACCGTATGCGGAAATCAGGTCGATTTNTTTCCAATTGGATATGGGCTCACCGAGTATTACTCCTGCGTTTGATATATTTGACGCAACCGCAATTTTTAAATTTATATCGGCTGGTAGACCAGGTGTCCGCCGATTATCTATTACCTCAAAAGCGGGCATAATAGATTCTACCGCCTCACTGACTTTATCTACGTCGTAAGGAGCTTCATCGTAAGAGAGATCATGTTTTAGTGAAACCCCGACTTCACATTCGATTCCCAATTGAACAAAATCCGTAGANGATAGTTCAGATGGAGAATAACGAATGTTTTTCTCCAACATGAGTCCCATGCATGGTTCTGTGACCCCGTTATTTTTTTGTAAAGCGGAAGTGGTATAAGCCAGCTTATATCCAACTACAGGCCCCTGTTTTTCTATGAGGTTACTTTGAAAAGCCTTCTGTATCTCATAGGCCTCATCAAGAGTATTGGGGACGAGACCATCTGACAACAGGAAGGGTTGATCAGATAGGTATTGATCAGTTAGTAGTTGTGCCGCCTGATTAATTATCTCTTGGCTAATCATAAAATAAATCCTCATGAGAAATTAGATTCAACTATCAAACTACCGAAACGGTGTTACTGATTTATATCAATATATAATTCGATTTATCTACTGTACCAGAATTATTGGGCTGTCCANCCCCCATCTATCACGAGTTCACTCCCTGTGACGAATGAAGATTCATCGGATGCCAAGTACAGGACACCGAACGCCACATCTTGAGGTTGGCCGAGTCTACGTATTGGATTAGTTGCTAACCTGAATTTGTGAAAATCCTCATCGTTTATAGCTTCTCTGGTCATATCCGTTTCAATTACTCCTGGATGAACGGAATTAGCTCTAATNCCTTCTTTCGCATATTGAATTGCGGTCGATTTGGTGAGTAAACGGACAGCACCTTTTGAAGCGTTATATGCGGAGGAATAAGGGCTACCGACTAATCCGGCTATTGAAGATATATTAACAATTGATCCTCCACCGTTCTTACGCATTTCTGGTATCACAGCCTTAGTGCCCAAAAACACTCCTTTTGCGTTTATGTCCATAACCTGGTCCCAGGAGTCGCTGGTAGTGTCTTCTATCCCNAATGTTCTGAATATGCCTGCGTTGTTTACCAGGATATCCAGTTTCCCAAATTTATTTATCGTGGTATTAACTATTTCATTCCAACTGGATTCACTGGTTACGTCTAGGTAAGTAAAAAGACATTCCCCACCCGACTCGTTTATCATAGCTTCTATTTGTTTCCCTTCTTCTTCCAATATATCTCCTATCACCACCTTGGCACCCTCGTTAATGAAGAGTTGGGCTTCGGCTGCTCCCATACCCTTGGCTCCACCGCTGATTAACGCTACTTTGTCATCTAANCGCATGTTTCTNACCTCTCTGGTTTTGAACAATTANTGAGTCAATTTCGTTATAAAATTTGTGTTTCTCGTAACGCTATTATTTATAGCGAAATCTCAATCAATATCTAAAGAATAACGAACTCAAGGTCTTATCCTACAGATGGTANTCCTAGTTCCAATCGTATGTCGTTTATAATTTCTAAAACTCTCTGTTCTAACGGGGGGTATTCTAATTCGAATTCACCCAACAGACGGTTATTGTCTGTGAGATAATTACCGGATTCTTCTATACCGTCCAAACTGTCGAAGCTTATATCAGCGTTTGGCAAGTATNTTTTTACTATTTCGGACAGATCTTTTAAACTTATTGGATATCCACCAGTGTTATAGATCGGATATTGGCTACGATCTGACATAGTCACCCGTACGAAAGCTTCAGCTACATCATCTACGTGCACTGGTAACCGCATATAACCGCCTTTCGGGAAATGAACCGGCTCGTCCGANGCGGGTAAAGTTATACACTGTACGTGATCAGTGGAGCCTCGAACTTTATCGGGACCAGTTACATTTGCTGGCCTAATACCTGTAATGGACATATTGTAGACTTCATTAAATTGTTGAGCTTGGAATTCGTTGAATCTTTTGTGCATGGCATATTGGCTGGTTCCGTACATCGGATCGTCTTCGTTTATCACGCGATTACCAAAATTTGACTGTAAACCACTTACAGCGATAGAACTGGCATATACTACACGTNGGANCCCACAGATTCGGGCTGCTTCAAAGCAGTTATCCATGCCCAATATATTTAATTTCATGGTGAAGTGAGGCGTGTCGTCTCCGCTACCTAATAGGTANGCCAGGTTCATGATTCTGTCTGGTTTGCAATGNAGAATTGCTTTTATAACGTCTTCAAATTGTATGATGTCGCCACGTATTACTTCTACCATGTCCCCAAAGCTGTTAAAATTTGCGGCTCCTGGATTAATGTCCATGACGGTTACTTTCTCGCCCCGTTGAACTAATCTNGGTATAGCTCGTTTACCGATAAACCCAGTCCCTCCTAAAACCAACGTAGTCATAGTTCACTCCTTTCTGGTACAGCATCTTAATCATGATCGGATACAAGCGCCTGCATGGTATTTGTTAAAATACTACATATTTCGGGAAGCNGTGATATTTCCTAAGGTGAAACTGTTAATCCTAATTGATAGTGGGTTGTCTGTCCCGGGCCTAGGATATATGTAGGATGGGTACCGGAATGGGATTCTTTAAACGCTTCACTATTTTTCCAATCATCATAATAGGCTTCAGATTCCCAATGGGTAACTATCAAACAGAAATCGTCTGTAGCTTGATCGATCTGGGACCAGATTTCGAGGTTAATAAACCCNGGCTGTCTTTTTATTTCATCTTGGGTTTCAAATAAATCAACAAGTTGTTGAGTACTTCCTTTAGTTATACGTATTCCGTTGGTAGTTATATACATTTAACACTCCATGAAAGAATAAAAAGAATACCCGGTTACAAGGATCGGAGTTCGTGTATAAGTTAGTTTGCAGTCGTTAGATATAACATCCATAATAATCTTATTACCACAAATTGAAAGGAGCTAGATAGATGATTCGAGAATCTATCAGTTATCTGGTTTCAGGTAAACATTTAACTATGGACGAAGCTACCACTGTGATGCAGGAGATCATGGATGGTGAGGCTACACCCGGACAGTTGGGGGCGTTCTTAACCGCTTTGAGTAACAAGGGAGAGGAGCCTCAGGAAATAGCGGGTATGGCTCGGGTAATGCGACAGAAGGCCCTGCAAGTAAATGTGGAAGGAAAGTTAGTTGACACCTGTGGGACTGGTGGTGACGGCAAAAACAGTTTTAATATTTCTACAGCCTCGGCATTCGTAGCTGCGGGAGCGGGTCTACAAATCGCCAAACATGGTAATAGGGCTGCTAGTGGTTCTTGTGGTAGTGCTGATGTCTTAGANGCCTTGGGTGTAAAAATAGATTTATCCCCTCNAGGGGTAGAACATTGTATAGAAACTGTCGGGATGGGGTTTATGTTTGCTCCNGTATTTCATCCTTCTATGAGGCACGCAGCTCCCGTCAGGCGTGAGATAGGTATACGGACAGTATTTAATATTTTAGGACCTTTAACGAATCCTGCCGGTGCCCAACATCAGTTAGTCGGTGTTGCCTATGCTGAGTTGGGATACAACATGGCAGAGGTTTTAAAATTACTGGGAGTAAAACACGCTATCATAGCCTGTGGTCAGGATGGATTGGATGAATTAACTTTGGATGGTTCTACTACAGGATGGGAGGTCAANGATGGAGCGGTTACTGAGTGGTCTACGTCTCCGCAAGAAGCTGGCCTTCCTAATATAACTCTGGATGCGATAAAAGGGGGGAGTAAGGAAGAAAACGCGGATATAATGCAGAGAGTTTTTCAAGGAGAATCGGGTCCTTATCGTGATGTGGTACTAATAAACAGTGCTGCAGTCATGCTCGCTGCGGATCATGTGGATAATATTGCTGATGGGGTTGCCCANGCNGCAAAAATAATTGACGATGGTTTGGCGTTGGATAAGCTGAATTCTTTGATATCTATCAGCCAGGAAATCGGCCGCGAAATAGAGGGTGATGGTTAAATTCCCCTAGTAGTCAGGACGCATGCTTTTGAGTCAGGGAGAGTTCTGACATTTGTGGAAATATAAATAATGGATCTTAAGATAAGTAAGGATTACATGGATCATTCCTATGCCTACTATACTTGATGAAATCGTTTCCGCTAAACGTAATGAGTTAACTGATCAAAAGAAGAATGTCTCTATCAGGGAGTTGGAAAACCTAATGCGGGNCCAACCGTATCCTTTGGATTTTGGGGCAGCCTTGAGAGGGGACAGCATACGTTTGATTGCCGAAGTAAAAAAGGCTTCTCCGTCTCGAGGCTTACTGTGTGAGGATTTTGATCCGGTAAAGCTTGCAAGCACTTACACCACTTATGGAGCGGCAGCAGTCTCTGTTCTGACTGATCCCAGGTTCCAAGGAGAATTAGGACATATTCAAGAAATTAAATCAGCTGGTGCCGCTGGGACATGTCCTGTATTACGTAAAGATTTCATTTTTGATCCTTATCAGATCTATGAAGCANGGTCTGTTGGATCGGATGCACTGTTACTTATTGTGTCTATATTATCTAGTAGTCAACTAAANGAGCTAATAAATTTGACGGAAGAACTAGGCATGCAATGCTTGGTTGAAATCCATGATATTACGGAGATGAATATTGCGGTGGAATCAGGAGCCCAGGTGATTGGCATTAATAACCGGGATTTAAGGACTTTCAAGACCGATTTGTCGGTTACTTTGAACTTGGCCGGTGATATCCCTGAAGGGAAGATCATAGTAAGCGAAAGTGGNATAAATTCTACGAAACATTTGGATCAATTGGATGTTGTTGGTATAGATGCGGTTTTAGTTGGAGAGGCTCTAGTTACCTCCCCGGACATAGGCCGAAAAGTAATGGAGTTATCCGGTAAGTGAGGTAGTGACAGTACTTATGCCTATGATTAAGATCTGCGGAGTTAGAAAGGCGCAGGATGCGCTGGTATCAGCTGAAAGCGGGGCAGATTTTATTGGTCTAGTGTTTGTGCCGAATCGTAGGCGTTCCCTGGACTTGGAATCGGCTGCCTATATAGTCGAGGAGCTTAGGGTCTCCTTCGCTACCCGGCCTGAGATTGTTGGTTTATTTGCGGATCAATCATTGGAGCAGGTCAATTTATTTGTTAGCAATTGTAAGTTAGATTGGGTTCAACTTTGCGGCCGTGAATCCTTGGAATATTGTGACGGTGTTCAAGCCCGGGTTTTTAAAGTTATCCATGTTCCAGTGGAATCCAATTCCGATGAGGATGCGGAAGAACTGGCTGCGACTATCAACGATTATAGTGGATCTGGACATATGATTACTCTAGATCGTCAAGAAGGTGTGTTACAGGGTGGCACGGGCTTATCTTTTGATTGGCAGATCGCCTCGAAGTTATCTAAAATGGGATTCAAGTTTGTATTGGCTGGAGGCCTTACGCCCTCTAATGTTGCTGAAGCTATCAAAATCGTAAATCCATGGGGTGTTGACGTTTCGAGTGGAGTGGAGACTGACGGTATTAAAAATACTGAGAAAATTGAGGCGTTTATTAGGCAATCTAAAATTGCATCGCTATGAAGTGTTTTTATATTCNCGTTACTAAATAAACCCATATAGTTTATGGAGGTCGTTGTTTTTGACGTTCGATAAAGCTAGTACATTACCGGATGATAAGGGGCGATTTGGGGAATTCGGGGGCAAGTTTGTACCGGAAACTTTGATGGCTGCTCTAACCGAATTGGAAATAGCGTACAAGGAAGCTAAAGCATCTCAGGAGTTTCAGGAGCAATTACATGACGTATTAACGCATTACGCCGGTCGCCCTACGCCACTATATTTCGCGGAGAATCTTACTAAACATTGTGGTGGTGCTCGTATATATTTAAAGCGGGAAGATTTGGCACATACGGGAGCTCACAAAATCAACAATGCTTTGGGCCAAGGTTTGTTGGCGAGGCGTATGGGTAAAGAGCGAATTATAGCGGAAACGGGTGCTGGTCAACATGGTGTTGCCACCGCTACGGTGTGCGCGATGCTCGGACTCCAATGCGTAGTTTATATGGGTGCTGAAGATATACAAAGGCAGAGTTTGAATGTTTACCGAATGCGTTTGTTAGAAGCTGAAGTTGTATCAGTTCCCTCTGGGACTCAGACTTTAAAGGACGCTATTAACGAGGCTATCAGAGATTGGGTGACTAATGTAGGGTCGACTCATTATCTTATCGGTAGTGTAGTGGGTCCTCATCCTTATCCGATGATGGTTAGAGATTTTCAATCTGTGATTGGTCAGGAATCTCGNACTCAAATTCTTGAGATGGATAATAAATTGCCAGATTACGTTGTTGCCTGNGTAGGNGGAGGTAGTAACGCNATAGGAATTTTCCATAGATTTATCTCTGATGAGACGGTTTCATTAGTAGGNGTCGAGGCGGCNGGGGAAGGNCTGGATTCCGATAGACATTCAGCTACNTTGAGTGCCGGACNACCAGGAGTATTACATGGNTCTATGTCCTANCTCCTTCAAGATCAGGATGGTCAGGTTATTGGGACCCATAGCATATCTGCCGGACTAGATTATCCGGGGGTAGGACCAGAGCATAGTTTTTTGAAAGATGCTGGGCGAGCTACGTATGTTGGAGCTACTGATGACCAAGCCNTAAAAGGGTTCCATTTGCTTTGCCAAACAGAAGGTATCATACCTGCGTTGGAGTCATCCCATGCTGTCTTCTATGCTAGTGAATTAGCTGGCCAATTACCTTCTGATCAAAGCATCGTCGTGTGCCTGAGTGGTAGGGGGGATAAGGACGTCCCTACAGTAGCGGAAGTAGCTGGGATANATTTATAAGTTTGAGGGANTTANNTACCTCTATGCTATAATGGCCGAAATTTTATAGGTGGCTCAAGGAGAATTCTCATGGATATGGGATTAACGGATAAAGTTGCGATAGTTACAGGCGGCAGCGAGGGGATCGGTAAGTATGCCGCATTACGTATGGCGGATGAGGGTGCGAAGGTTATTATAGTCGCTCGGCGTCAGGAAGTTTTGGATCAGGCAGCTCAAGATATACGAACCGCTACCGAAGGCGTAGTCTTGCCGGTTGCGGCTGATGTTGCAGATAAAGATACGGCCGATAAAGTTGTCCAAGCAGCCCTGGATAACTACGGGAGATTGGATATCCTCGTAAATAATGCGGGCGTTTCTATGGCTAAGCCATTTGAAGATGTAAGCGACGAAGACTGGGAGTCGGATTTCGAATTGAAAGTGTGGGGAGCAATACGTTTGATGAGGAAATCTATTCCNGAAATGCGCAAAGTCGGAGGCNGTAGGATTATTAACGTCACAAATTTGGGCGGGCGTACACCTGGAGCTTCATCTATGCCAACTTCGATATCTAGAGCCACGGGTATAGCGATCACCAAGGGTTTGTCCAAAGATCTGGGAGAAGATAACATCTTGGTGAACACCGTTTGTATAGGCGTCATAAAAAGCGGACAGCACGAACGCCGTTACGAACGATTGAAACTCGATAATCCAAACTTAACGATGGATGAATTCTATGCTCAAACCGCAAAAGCCAGAGGGGTACCCTTGGGACGAGTNGCGGAAACTCATGAAGCTGGAGATGTCATAGCTTTTCTAGCCTCTGAACGGGCCAGCTATTTGAATGGTGTAGCTATAAACATCGATGGAGGCAGCTCAGCAGTTGTTTAAGCGACTTTAACCTTTGGCGGGGAATTTATTACAANTATTATGGAGACATATNTGTGATACCNAACTATATTCAAGAGTTCCAACCACCTTCCAGGATCTTAATGGGCCCGGGTCCTAGCAGTGTCCACCCACGCGTGTTACAAGCCATGACTGCGCCAATATTGGGACACTTAGATCCCCAATTTTTCGTAGTTATGGAAGATGTCTGCGAAATGCTGCGGGAGATTTATCACACCGACAATTACATGACGCTGCCCCTGTCATCAACCGGTACTGGAGCTATGGAAGCTTCTTGTGTCAATATATTAGAGCCGGGGGATACGGCAATCGTTTGCCGGAATGGATATTTTGGTGATCGATTGGCTGATATAGCCAGAAGATGCGGAGCGGAAGTCTTCGTAGTGGATTCTGCATGGGGTAATCCGGTTGATTTGGAAGCTCTCGATGAGGAATTAAACAAGCATTCAAATGTAAAAATGGTTGGGATAGTCCATGCAGAAACGTCAACTGGGAGCTTAAGTCCTCTAACTCGTGCGATAGAGTTGGCCCATGAACATGATTCATTAATAGTAGTAGATGCTGTTACATCTTTGGGAAGCCACGATGTCCGTATGGATGAATGGGATATCGATATTTGTTACAGTGCTAGCCAAAAGTGCTTAGGAGCTCCTCCTGGGCTTGCCCCTATTAGCCTCGGATCACGGGCTATGGATGTAATCAACNAGAGAAAAACACCAGTTCAGAGTTTTTATTTTAATCTAAAAGATCTTGAAGCATATTGGTCGGAAACTCGTGCTTATCATCATACCTCCCCGATTTCTATGACCTACGGTTTAAGAGAATCTTTACGCATGATGATGGAAGAGGGAATAGATGAGCGTCTTAAAAGACATGCCAGAACNTCTGCTGCTTTACGTGCAGGAGTGGAAGCTCTGGGCCTTCANGTTCTAGCTGATCCACAATATAGATTGAATCCTTTGACTGCTGCGCTAATTCCAGATGGAGTAGATGAAGCATTCGTAAGAAGGAAATTGATAACGGATTACAACATAGAGATCGGCGCTGGACTTGGGGATCTACAGGGCAAGGTTTGGCGGATAGGTCTGATGGGTGAAAGTGCCAGAGAATCAAATGTGTTTGCCTTTTTATCCGCGCTTGAAAGGATATTACCGGACCAAGGGTACGAAGTCGCTTACGGTTCTAGTCTGGCAGCTGCCCAACAAGCTCTGGCAGATTTTGCAGGNTAAGCTTACTTGGAACATTTGCCTGAGATGACGCTAAAATGTTTAGCGGGGTTTATTTTCCGGGTTATCTACTGTTTCAGCTTGATATGCTTCGTCCAGAAGGTCTACTACGTGGCATACCGTAGTGGTGGATTTCTGGTTTTTAAGGCCAGACTCTATTTGCGCCATACAACCAGGATTTGCAGTAACTACTTGTTGNGTATTTGTGGCNGCTATCTTTTGGAGCTTGTCTTCAAGAATTTGATTAGAAACCTTTGGCTGTATGGCGGAATAGATTCCAGCGGATCCGCAGCAAACGCTTGAATCTTCCATTTCGATCAGTTGTACGCCGGGTATACAGTTAAGTATCTGACGTGGAGCTGAGGTGATGCGTTGAGCATGTGCTAGATGGCATGGATCTTGATATGTAATTTTCCGCGGTATACTGGAATTGGGTATTTTAATCGGTAAATTTACTAGAAATTCTGTGATGTCTTTGGTTAACNCACTAAACACTTGAGCTTTTTGGAAATAAACTGGGTCATTTTTTAACAACTCACAGTATTCTTTCATGTTAGATCCACAACCAGCCGAAGAGGTGACAATAACATCTACTTCCGCTTTTAAAAAAATGTCTATGTTTCGTTTTGCCATGTCACGTGCAGTTTCTAGATCGCCACTGTGGAGATTTAAGGCGCCGCAACAGCCTTGACCAATCGGTACTACGACGTCACATTGATTTTTATTAAGNACTCTGACTGTCGCCCTCATAGTTTCGCCTTGCATTAGTGGCATTACACAGCCTGAAAGAAGCCCGACTTTATGTTCGGATTTTCCTTGTGCCTTGAATATAGTTTCAGTAGGCTTAAAAAACTTCTTGCCCATAACTGGGAGTTGGGTTTCGAAACTTTCGAGTTTTCCAGGTAATAACTTCAGGACGCGAGATGTCCTAAGCAATGTTTGAAATCCTGAAGTTTGATATAGCCTGATGAGATATGCTCCCACCAACAGTCTCTTGGGATTCGGAAGGGCTGCATTCAAGAAGTACTTGCTGATCATCTTGAGGTTATCGCCCTGTTTGTTTAGCTTAAATACCTGAGCTCTGGAATATTCCATTATACGCCCGTAGGGAACTCCCGAAGGGCAAACGGCTTCGCAAGCCCTACATTGAAGGCACATTTCCCAGTGAGATACTACCCGATCACTGATTGGTAAACGCTCTTCTTTTACAGCTTTCATCAAAGCGATACGCCCTCTCGGAGATTCGGTTTCTACTTTCAATGTTCTGTAAGTAGGACAGGCGCTTAAACATAACCCACAGTGTACGCACCTATACAGATCTGATTCTGAAGGTATATCGTAATCTTGAGATACTGTTGAATTGTTTAAAGGTTCAACCATAATCTATTTCATATTCCTGATAGAAATCGCCCGGGATTTAGAGTTCTAGACGGATCAAAATTGCGTTTGAGTTCGCGCATGATGTCGGTTCCTGAAATTGCATCACCCCATATATCTATTTCTTTCTTCAAATAAAGTGGACATTGTTCGATTATCGCAGATCCGCCAAGAGAAGTCAGAAATGTACGTAATCTGACTATATCATCAACCCTCGGTTCAACATGATCCCAAAAAATCAATGACCCGTATCCAAACCCTATATCGATAACTTGACCGACAAGATCGTTAGGTTTATTAGGATTGGTATGATAAAACTCATCTTTCATTAGCCAATCAGTGACCTCTTTTGAATAAGATGGGGGGAAATTAATATTTACCCTGAGAGTGGATGGATTAGTTTCAGTGTGTCCAAGGTCTTTCAGATTTCCAACTATATTTATTGCTTCTGATCCTGACGCTTCCAACATGAATTCAGCGCCTAATGTTTTCAACAGGTCAGCTGATTCTTTTAGACGCCTATTGATAGCCCTAGTGCGTCCGGTGAAAATGGCTAACAATTGATACGCCCTATTGTCCTCAGTCTCCTGATTGAATAAATGGGATCCTGCTATTGAATTTATGACGTGTAAACCCTGTGGACCATATATCTGTTGTAGAAGGTATTGGCCAGATTCAATAGCCTCAACGTGGGATACGAATGATGCTAATATCACTGAATGATTCGAAGGCCTAGGTGCTAATTTAAAAATGGCCTCAACGATTACCCCAAGGGTGCCGAGAGAACCAGTGTATAGTTTATTAAGATCATATCCGGTTACATTTTTGACAACCTGACCACCGGATTTGGTTTCCAGTCCGTGAGCACTAATGATTTTAAGTCCGATTAACCACTCTCGAGGTAGGCCATATGTATGCCGTAACGGCCCAGAGGAGCTTGCCGATAGGATTCCGCCTATTGTCGCTCTATTTGAGAGGGGAGCTTCTAAAGGCAAGAATTTTTCTGCGGCTTTTAGGTTGTTTTGCAAATCGTCCAGCGCGATCCCAGCTTGGACAGAAACCGTTAAATCTGCCGGTTGAAAGCTTATAATCTCATTTAGCTCACCTAAGTCCATAACCACATCTAGCTGCTCAGGAAGATTCCCCAGAGTTATTTGGGTNCCNCCCCCCCAGGGTGCAACNTTTTGTGATTCTGCGGATGACCATTTAAGCAAGTCAGATACTTCATTGACTGCGTGTGGTTTTACTACCAAAGAAGGAGGTAGGTTATCTATCATGTAGTCAGAGGCAGATTCCGAGGGCATGATCATAGCAGGATTAGCTTGATNTATAGCTGATAAAAGTGATTGATTACTTTCAGGCACTATATATACANTCCGGGAGAGGTGTCTTTTTGGGGAGACAAGTAGGGCGCNGATCCGTCCGGGAAAATCTTCCCTGGATTCAGATTGTTTTTTGGAGCAAAGGCGTTTCGCGCTTGTTTCATAGCGTTCATGTCGTCAGGATTAAATACTAACGGCATAAACTCTTTTTTTTCGAGGCCTATCCCATGTTCACCGCTCAAAGTTCCCCCAACGGCCACACAGTATTCCATTAGTTCAGATGCGGCTGCCATTACTTTGTCAGATATTCCGGGTTCTCTTTCATCGAATAGCATACAGGGATGGAGGTTCCCGTCGCCAGCATGAAAAACNTTGGCGATAACAATTCCGTACCGTTCGCTAAGGTCGCCTACTAAGCGTAATACCTCTACTAACTTGGTTCTAGGGACTACTCCATCCACCAAATAGTAATTCGGGGCTATAGCCCCGAAAGAACCGAAAGCAGTTTTCCGTCCTGACCATAACTTTTCACGGTCCTCTGGGTCTTCAGCTATCTTGACATCTACGGCTCCTGTCTCCCATAGAGAGGCTTGGACTTCAGTTTCGATTTCCTCTACTTCCTCGACTAGCCCTTCTAGTTCGACTAATAAAACTGCNCCAGCTCCGTCGGGATAGCCAGCATCCATGACACTTTGGACAGCTTTAATTGTTGTTGAATCAATCATCTCGAGCGCAGCTGGGACTATACCGTGTCCAATGATAGCGGAAACTGCCGAACAGGCAGATTCGATATTTGGAAAGACACCTAAAAATGTCTTAACAATTTCGGGTAATGGTAGGAGTCGGACAGTAATTTTTGTTGCAATCCCGAAAGTACCTTCAGATCCAATAAATGTCCCTCTTAGATCATATCCAGGAATGAATCTNGAAGGTCCGCCCATTTGAACGATAGATCCGTCTTCGAGTACTACTTCTATGTCGAGTACATGGTTAGTAGTTGTTCCATAAGCTAAGCAATGGGGTCCNCCTGCGTTTTCCGCTATGTTACCGCCGAGGCTACAAGCCTTTTGGCTGGATGGGTCTGGAGCATATCTCATACCAAGTTTCCTGACGTAGATGTCTAGATCTAAATTGATCACTCCAGGCTCGACTGTGGCGGTACGGTTTTGTGGATCTACTTCAAGTATATGGTTCATTTTTGTAAAGACAACTTGCATGCCACCGGGCGAAGCGATGGCCCCTCCACTTAGACCGGTACCAGAGCCTCTTCCGGAGACCGGTATTCCTTCTTGGTACGCAAGCTTTAAGATTTGGCTTACCTGTTCGGTAGAGCATGGTAGAACCACTACTTCGGGAATTGATTGGTCTACGGATCCATCATATTCGTAGACAAGTAGATCATCTGGATGGGAAATCACGTTCTCTTGCCCTAGAATAGATTCTAGCCGCTTAACGAATCGATGTTTTTTGAAATCCTCTAATTTCATAACTTATCAGGATGATAGCCCAACCCGTTTCTCATGACAAGCAATTTGTCCTTTGCAGTACTGTAGATAAACTGTATACTGTTGCACGAATTTTGTCGCTTGAATAGGTAATTATTTCAAATTGTAATGTGAGACTTAATCACCAGGAGGGTGTCGATGGATTTTAAATTAGCTGTGCTTACTGGAGATGGTATCGGGCCCGAGGTTACGGCCGAGGGAGTCAAGGTATTGGAGGCTATAGGTCGTCAATTTGGTCACGGATTCAGCTTGGAATACGGTGATGTGGGTGGGATTTCTATCGATAAGCATGGGACTCCTCTTTTGCCCGAGGTCGCAGAATTGGCTGGCTCCTCCGATGCTGTTCTTTTCGGAGCAGTTGGTGGTCCCAAATGGGATGATCCCGCGGCTTCAATGCATCCTGAGGATGGTCTACTTCAACTTCGGGCTCAACTTGGAGTGTTTGCCAATATAAGGCCAGTAAAAGTCTACCCGAAGCTTACTGATTCTAGCGTGCTAAAGCCTGAAGTATTGTCTGGAGTAGACATGGTAGTTGTTAGGGAATTGACAGGTGGTCTCTACTACGCTCAGCCTAAAGGTAGAAATCAGACTCCCCAAGGGTGGACTGGGGTCGATACTATGAGGTACAGCGAAAATGAGA
>PAMF01000004.1 GCA_002707185.1 Chloroflexota bacterium
AAGTGAATCATTTGTCTCAGAAAACGTCCACTCTGAGATCTCCCAAACGCATAAGCGAATTCTAAATCCTTACTGCAAGGATTGCCGTTTTCTCTGGTAGCATTTTTAAGAAAAGAAATAAAATCCCGAATCGCTGCAAAGCCTAGCCCGACAACCGTACTGCCTCTGGTCGTGTAAACCAATTGATAAATTAACCCAGGCTCAAATCCGGCTGGCATATAAATATGGCTTGGCTCGGGTTCCACCTCTCCATCTTCTACTCTTACAAATGACCACTCATCTCTATCAATTGCGCGAGCGGCTTGGTTCGGTAAATTACGTACCGCTAAGGTCGCTCCTTCTTCTTCTATGTCCGCTGCGGGATGTGGCGTGTGTTGCCTGTCTGCAAGTAAGAACACTTGGGTGGGTGCATCCGATTGAAATTGGCACATTATCCTACCCTCCAAGGGACCATCTGGGCCTAGAGCATCAGGAGCATGTAACCCGATTAATCCGAGATTAGGAGGAACGTCCCACTGCCAACCACACCATGCTACTGTGTAGCCTTTACGCATTAAAAAGCCGTTACCTGCCATCAGAGGAGCAAAATGATCCGTAACAGCAGGTACGTCGTTAAGACTTAATGCTGTCTTGCGACCTCGGTTGACAACGTCAAATAACACCCGTTGGTTTCCTTTATCCGGATTTAGTGGTTGCAAGATACATATGTCGGCACTAAATGCGACTAACCCGTTAGGCTGTCGTTCAGCTAACTCCAGATCAACAATACTTGTATTTATGTTAAGTAATGGGTCAATTTCAAATTCTGCAATACCTTCCAAAACCTCATATTGTCCTACGTCTCCAAATTCCTCGCCATTTGAAAAAATATACCGATTGGTAATGTTAATATCAGTTAGTGGCATTTATCCTCCTTTGTTGACTTTGATATGTACACGGCAAACTTTCCCAGTAAAATCCCGAATAATGATCGGTATTTAATCTGAGTTTTACTAACCCTGAACCGAAAGAGGATCGATTAGCTGCCCCCTCGGTATCCCTTCTTTCATTCGGCCATATTCAGAACTTATCTCTGCTCCCAATATAAGTATTAACGCTGATACCCACATCCACAATAATAAACTCATGACAGATGTGACAGAACCGTACACTTGGTCATATGTGGCCAAGTTGTCCAGATACCAAATAAATATCCCTTTGGCGACCTCAAATAATATAGCGGCTATTAACGCTCCGGGCCAGACGTAGCGCCAGTAGGTTCTGCAGTTAGGAGCAAAATAATATAATAGTAGGAAGATGCCCATATTAATTAAGAATGGTGCAACACGTAGAGCTAGGCTAGCGATCCCCATGTCAAACAACAATTCCTGACCCGGTAATCCCCAATCTCTCCGAGGATCAGTAATCAATTCTATAGCCGAAGTCAAAAACGTAGACAGTAAAAACAGAACTCCGACTGCCAACGCCATCATAACTTGAAGAGGTTTAGCCACATAGAATGGTCGGTTCCGGTGAACATCCCATGCTCTGTTGATTCCTCGAGCAACCGCCCCCATCCCTGCACTCGCCGACCATAATAACCCCACTATTGCACCGACCCCTAATACACCTCTGAATTTAATTACTTCCCTTAAATTATCCTCAACAAATCCTTTGGATCCGGGAAGATTATTAGTCACGAAGGTAACAAACTCCCGCTGTTCCTCTGGAGTATCCAACCAGATTCCCCCAATCGCTAAGATAGCCAGTATCAGGGGAAATAAGGCAAACATCCCATAGTAAGCCACTCCCGCAGCTAGATGGGTGGCATCATCATCGCCCAATTCTTTGAAAACTCTCCAGGTAAGCACCGAATATTTATGGTTAACGACTATAGATCGTTTCCATTTTGCCTTGAAGCTTTCCACGTGACTGCTAGTAAAAATACCAATAACTCTCTTCCGAGGCGTACGTAGCCGTACTTAATTCAATGACAGGTATCTTAGATAATGCCCACTAGTTCGCAGTAGGTCAACATCTAAACTTATTGGAATATAGCCTCCGGACGACCCTCCAACGCGTCATAAATCCTCTGGACGTGATGGTCCATCACATCCATCTTCTCCATCTGTTCTATAGTGAAATATCCTACTTCAGTAGTCTCGTCACTCAGACCCAATGTACCCCCAGTTACTTCGACCTCAAAACTAAATGCAACCGGTTGGATTTTATTTCCATCAGGATACTCGATCATAATATCGGGACTAGTGTAGATTCCAACTAATTTTTTCAGCTTCACTTCTAGGCCAGTTTCTTCAAATACTTCTCTGATACAAGCTTCTCCCGCACTCTCCCCAGGGTCCATTCCACCGCCTGGCAAACACCATCTCCCGTTATCTTCTCGCCTCGTCAAAAGTATATTGCCGGTAGATTCATCAAAAATCAGCGCACTAGCACCCGGACTTAATTTTCCCGCCCTACCTATCCGATCCCCTATATTCAACATACTCATAAAAATACCCCTTGCTTATCAGTAATACCAAGCACTCGAAATATTCCACAGTTATGATCTATTCTCTCTGCTAAGGTATCTGCCTATCCATCGATGCGCTGAGGGTCTGAAATCATTAATCGGACCCAGAACGGATTGTTACTGTACTATCATTTTTACGTGCTTCTTGGACTAAATTTACACCAAAAATAATCGGCTCACCCAGAGTGCAAACCACTGTCCATAACCCGGCTTTAGTTTCCCTTTCTAAACGAGATAAAATCTCCTGTATATTGTGTTCATATAACGTTAAAGGGACCCCTCCAACATAATTATGAATTTTCTCCAGTGTCTCCGGAGACCCCACAACATAATCTGCATGTTTTAACAGTCCAATAGTCGCCGTGCCTAGCCGAACTTCAGAGTCCTTGGTGATAGTGACAAAATTAATTGCCCTTTCCCGAGCTGAAAATGCCTGAATATACTTCCTCGTCTCAACTATTTGCCTGGCATGCGCAGCTTCATGACCTGAAACCCGTTCAACCAATTCTAGAAACGTTAACCCTGGGTAAGAGTTATCGGGATTCGGCGGAGTAACCGGCTGATCCAATTTATCCTCAGGGATACCAGCCACCATTGCCTTGAATTTCTCGAACGTATCTTCTAAATGACCTATATCTGATTCCAGTTTCTGGGCTCTACCATTGAAATCAGGAAGGACATCCGAATCTCCTCTGGAAATATGCTCTAATGCATCCACAAACCCTTCGGAGTCCAGATGTTTTAAAACTTCCCAGACGGACCAACGAGATCCAAGAAACGCATCTTCTGGATCTATACCTTCAAGCGATGCCTTAAGCGCTATGTGCCCTTGATCTAAACGCTCCAACACTCGTAGTTGGCGTTCTCGGAGGGTTAGCCCGTTCTCAGTACTCAATTCTTCAACCTCATATCATGTCTCAGCTAAATTAACACTGGCATTCGATATAAACCAATGTGCCTGGCGNATTTGGATTCTGGCATAGATTTCAAGATATCCTTAGCCTCCATCATTAGCAAGAGGCTTAGATACTAAGTTTTTTATACGACCCATNATTTCAGTCTGGTCATATTGATTCAATANATTAATCCTGTTTCGGTTNGGGTCCCCCCCNTGCCAATATTCATATACNTCTTGTCTCATNCCAAAAGGNGATACAGCAAGGTCNTTNGCTAATCTATACANACGACTCTTGTATTCTACGTCTACGCCTTTGCCACGCATGAACCTATCAAGATATGGCCTGAGCNCCTCATTAGACAANTCNCCCTCACTGGGTTGCATGATGAGGCCTGATCCCGCTATNTCTCTCAACAACTGAACCATACGTGAAGACATCTGAGCAAAGAATATATTCATACCGGACAATGGCCCCAAAGACATTAATCCACCTTCAGTCATATAGGAGTTACGTTCCACTCCGTCCATAGCATGGTGCCACATCTCTACGTAAGTTATCATCTCTCCTAATTTGGCAGAAACTTCCCTGTACTCTTTTACGCCTAT
This sequence comes from Chloroflexota bacterium, assembly GCA_002707185.1. Next base: position 4,017 of record PAMF01000004.1, read on the forward strand.
CGCTTCCGCGATCATCGTAGCGACCGCCGTGATGAGCCTCATTCGCTCATGGATACGACATAAATTCCCCCACTCAGCAAAATTAGCTTGGCCCGTATATCTCAACAAAACGGGAGAGGCGTCGTAAAGCATAAACACTCTGTCCCAGGGAACTAATACGTTTTCAAAAAACAACATTGAATCTTGCTCGTCGTACAGCATACCGAGAGGGTGACCAAAACCTCCATTACCACCAGACACTGGTTCGCGACATAAGATTTTCAAGCCCTTGCTATTCGTTGGAATAGCAAAAGACAGAACAAACTTAGGATCAGAACGACGAACAAAAGTGGCTGACAGGGAAACGTAAGTCTCATTTGTAATCGGAGCTGCTGTCGCCAATTGCTTTGCTCCCTGCACTATTATCCCTTCAGAAGTCTCTTCCACAACGTGTAAAGCCAGATCCTCTTCTCTGGCAGCACGTTGCTCATTTTGAGGTTGTTCACTCCTATCAACCTGGGGATCACCCAAAGCATGCGTCAAGAACAGATCATTGTCTCTGCAATACTGGTAATAATTGCCTATATTTTCTCCAAAATCGCAGTTAGGGTTCTTGATATCGCTAAAATTATTTCGTCCGTTATAAAGAGTTATAATATAAGAAGATAAAATATCGGGGCCTCGACCGAGTTGTCCCCAACACTGTTGGTTCCAAATTTCACTGTTCCTACGTTTCCTCCGTAAATCTTCATGGGATCTAGGTAACATCCAAGATACACTAAACCTTCGACCTGTTTCAGGTTCAGGGAAAGTCATGTCTTCCTGAAATTCAGGATCCGACTGCAGATCATATATCCTAGCTAATTCATTAACCACACCAGTAAACGATTTATCTTGGGTAATATCGGTAATCCTATCTCCATCCAACCAGACTTCCCTGTTGTCCCTCAAGCTATTTAAATAACGCGCTCCAGTCATGAATCCCGGAACAGAAGAGGCCGTTCTATTCATAATCAACTGTCTCCTATTATCTAAATCTATGTCAGCAAAAAACCCTAGACAACTACACATTGATATTGCTTGTCGAGATCATATTGCTATGGTTCGGCTGATACAACTAAAGGATTCATTGGGCGTTTCGAAAGCAGGAAAAATATTCCACTCGCAACATAAATAGGGATAAATGTAAGCAAGACCGCTGTATAACTGTGACTTCGGTCAAACATCACACCGGCATAAATTGGCGAGATCAACATTCCAATATTGAAACAAGTGCTCATGATACCCATCAAAGTAGCAAAACTCCGCCTCCCAAAGTAATTCCCAAGGGCTACCCAATTGAGGGTACTACAACCCTGTTCCACAGCCATTAGTATCACGAACACTACTACTCCAATGTCCCCTCTAACGAAGAGCAATGATAAACATGCCATAGCGGCGGCAACCATACCTGTACACAAGAGCGGTTGAAGAGGCAGTTTGTCTCCGAAATACCCTGCTATCAATCTAGTAGGGATTGATAGCAGGAACATAAGCGAGAACATAAATCCCGCTCCCTCGCGAGACATACCATGCCACACCATCATTTCTACACCATGGACAGATGTGGCTCCCCACAGTGTGATTCTCATCACTGATCCCGTTAGTAGAATCCAATATTCCTTGGTCTTTAAGGCTTCTCTAACCAGGAAGTCGTGAGGCGTATTTGTCGAAAGAGGTTCGGTAACAGTATTGTTTGATTCGTGTTTGTTAGCTAAAGCGTGACCGTCGGGTTCTAGCCCCATACTCTCCGGAGAATGTCTAACCACCCTCCCTAGAGGGATTATTATGATCAACATAAATAATCCCGAATACAGCATCACATCACGCCAACCAATCGTATGTACACCTATCGTAATGAGAGGCAACAACACCGCACCACCAGAAGAGAAACCTGTAATACAAATCGACATCGCAAGCGCCCTTCGTTTAATGAACCACCGATTCACAGCGCTCAGCAACGTTTGCCCAAGTCCTGCACTTTTACCAGTAGATACGACACCCACGAAAATGATGACAAACACCCAGTAGTTATCTATCCAATGTAACAACATAAATCCGAGGGACGCCAATATCCCCCCCCCAATGATCATAGACCTGGCGCCGAATTTATCCACCAGGCGGCCCACGATCGGACCCGCTATACTACCCTCGGCCCTGGCCAGGGCAAATATCAGTGAGGTCTGGGCACTCGTAAGCAATAAATCTTCTTTTATAGGTCCGAAAAAAATTGCATTACTAAAAGAAAAGATTCCACCGGACATCAATCCCAACGTGAATACAGCTGCTAACACCCACCACCCATAATAGACACGCTGTAACGAAGGTGAAATTGGAACAAACCGTTTCATAGGGATATTGGAACTACCTTTTTGAACCTACTGAAAAACATCTTCCCATATAGGACAGATTAATTAACTAACCGTACGCAAGTTCTAGTCAGGGGTTTCTACCACGTCAGTCCAACTTGGATAATACATAGAACCCCAAACTATAGTTAATATACTCCGATCAACTCACGGTTTACTTATACAAGATTCCAACGAGGATAGGTCTCACACTCATTCCTTAGCTTTTCAACCAACCACTCTCGAACCGGTTCTGCAATATAGAAATGAGGTTCAATTAAATCTGATTCTCCTCGGATGATGCCTTCCTTGATAGCAGCATCAGATGTAGGGGTGTCCGGTCGTATCCTTACCCCGACTCTTAAATTTGCCAGGGCAGGGTCAATATCTCGCAAAAACTCTAATTTGGCATCTACAGTTTCTTCAGTTTCTCCTGGTTCACCGAAATTCTGGGATATTACGTAGTTTATCCCTATTTTATCGCACCGTTTACACACCTCGCGAACTGGTTCTAAACGTTCATCCAAACTTTCGTTTTCGGTATCAACCCTGGCTTTATTTGTAACTATTACCAGCCCCGATCCAGCAGATTTCATTAGTTCCAAAACCTCGTCATCACAGGACTCTGGCACTGGGGCAAGGTAACTGTTCCATTGGAGGTCCAATTTATGATCTATAATTGCGCTGCATAGGCTCTTCGCGTACGGTAGCGGAACATTGAAACCCGAATCAATGAAGAAAATCTTTTTAAAATTATATTCTGATTTCAGACTTTGCACTTCGTCTATTACATCTTCGATCGGCCTTAAAACTCTCCAGTTGGCAGTGTTATTTTCTGCGATAATGGAATTGGAAAATGCATCCCCCAACTTGGTAACAACACCTATTCCGAAACCCGCTTTCTCATATCTGACCATATCAAGCTGCTCAAACATTGGTGGCTTCGAAAATTGAGAATAGGCCGTTCCGTGACGTGTTAATGCTCCGTCCTCAGACCTATACATCATCCCTGCCAAATGCAAATAGTCTTCACCTGAATCCATTGCATCCGCCATTTGCGAGAAACTTTCACCACCATCACCAGCAACAGCCAAATCCGGGTCTAGGTAATCAAAACATGCCTCAGGCAGAGTACTAAATCCAGGTCCACCACAAACAACGGGAGCTTTAGTAATTGATCGTAACTTATCAATGACTTCTTTCGTGATTGGAAGAGCCCATTGAGGATCCATATAGCTCACATTGTCTAAATTTCGTAGAGAGATACCAATTAAGTCCGGTTGAAATGATACAACCACATTCTGGATATCTGATAAATGGTCGTCAGAAAACATTAGATCTAGAATTTTCACATCATGCCGGTCCGGATTGAGATATCCTGCGATGTAGGCCAAACCTATGGGAGCTGGTTCGGCATTCATCCGACCCATTAACCTGTGATTCTTATTGGTAGCGATTAGCAAAATACGCACGGATGACCTCCACAAACACAAAATTCCGAAAACACCTAGATATTTATACCCTGATTTTAGACATACTAGCAGGTAAATCTGAACACATTACAACATATGACGCTCTCTATATTCTTATTCTCCAGAGTATCACAAATGATTCAGATTTGAGATACTCATCACTAGAGCAAACACCTTGCACCACCCGCTAATGTTTCCTAATCCGATTTGGCAACACCCAAACTCGAAAGGATAAAAAATACCACAAATTACCTCGATTATGGCTTATTTGATCTGAAATTATGTGAAGACCGTATCCTACTACCGCAGCTACCCCCCACCAGGGAAACCCCAAAACCACCACTAGTAAATCTAAAATCAACCACCATTCCCATGCATGAAGAATCTTTGAAACACAATTGGTTTTATAAAAGAGGTAATCGACATCTACAAGCACGCCCGAGACTAATGCGATAGCGATCGACCACGGCTCTCCCGTAATTGACCATACTACTAACCCACCAATTACGGATATTGCTGTATGTACGGGAGGTTGCATGTTTCGCCTTAACATCAGATATTACGCTACCTGTTACCGGACCTTTTTTACCAGACTTTGTTATAGTTAACAAGTCGAGTAGGTAATGGAAGCTTTTAGCACATTTAGTGAATGGGGCACCAGTGACAGAAACACTTCAAATAAATATGTGGTTTGATTACACCTGTCCTCATTCACATTCAGGGCTAGCGCTTACAAAAGATCTATCCCAACAACTAGGCTGCGTTATAAATTACCTGCCTTATTTGTTGAGGCCATTTGCCCCGATACCAGATTTTGGCCCAAGTAATCCCTCCAACATTACCCAGATCCCCATGGGTCAACCTCTAAAATCCGGTACCGAGACTCTAGTAGAACCATTTTCTAATAGAACTTTAAGCACCGTGCTAGTCCATGAAGCAACTGCGTTCGCTACTACCCACATGAGATTTTTTGAATTTTATGAAGCAATATCCAGGGAATATTGGGACTATGGGGCAGACATTGGAAGCCTTTATTTAATCCGGAAAGCTACTCTCCAAGCTGGCTTATCATGGGAATCAATGTGGGAAACGTTATCTAGAAGTTCATTTAGAAATTGGGTACTGGAGCAACATGAACAGGCAATCATCCAAGGCGTGAAAACCATTCCTGCCTATCTTATAGGATCCAACCTCTGGCAAGGGACCCTCACCCGCTTCGACTTAGAATCGGCTATAAAACAAGCCCTATAACATCCTTTATAGGACACCCATAAAACAATAGGAGTACCCATGATTAGCCTTAAACGTAACACCCGCGGTCAACCGGTTAAGGCACGTGGCATACGGTCTAGATCTTCCTCTATCTATACGCCCGGGCAAACTGACAATTTTAGAATAAGCAGAAGTAAATTCACCGATTTTTTAAATTGCCAAAGATGTTTTTATTTAGACAGAGCTAAAGGACTCACGTCTCCATCCACTCCCGGATGGGCTCTCAACGATACTACGGACATACTCTTAAAAAAAGAATTCGATGCCTGCCGAGAACAAGGAATACCGCATAGAATTTTCAAAGAATTTGGGTTGAACCATGTCATTCCATTCAAGCACCCAGATTTAGATAAATGGCGTGACGCTTTAAGACGAGGGTTAGAGCACCAAATTACCAATACGAACATAACCTTGAGTGGAGCGATAGATGACATATGGCTGGACCAGGAAAGCAACGAACTCATCGTAGTAGATTATAAATCTCAGTCGAGCCGTTATCCGGTAAACCGCCACCGTTATTTGTCATATTCGTACCACCAGGATTATAAAATACAATTAGATATTTACAGTTACTTACTTGGACATATGGGGTTCCCTGTTTCAAAAACCGCATATTTCTATGTCTGCAACGGTGATAGAAATGGGGACTCGTTCAACTCCCAGATCAGATTCACTGAGACTCTAGTCCCGTATAAATGGGACGGAGCATGGATCGATGAAGCGATATTTGAGATGATTGACGTCCTAAATTCAAATTCCCTCCCACCCTCAAATCCAGCATGCGAAAATTGCGCCTACTCTTATCAAAGGGCNATCATGGAATGTGATAGGGGAGATTAGCGTAATATAGTACCTGGTAATTATACTTTTAGATTCNTAAGCTAATNTCCTCTTTAATAATCAATCACAACGGACTATTTCCCGTAAGCGGGTTCATAGTCCAAACAGCTATGTTGTCGTTGAATCAGGCTTGGCTCGCTTCTCCAATTAATCTTTTAACATCATCATTAAACACCCCATAAACTATCCAATTCAAATACTCCGGATCTAGGTTGGCAATATCTACCAATAATCTTCCATGATATTTCCCAAATCCAAAAGTAGGACCATCNGCTGTAGCCAAGATCTTGCCCTCAGANTCGAGCCAATCTGGATGTCTTGGATGGCAAAACTCATGCAAATTAGCTACAGAATTTCCCAATTGCGCGTAATAAGCTATTTGTGAATCAAGAACCTCTACTGTAGCTCGAACATCTGATGCCGANGAATGTGCCTGAGTCAACGCTTTACCACAATATTTCAGATACGCGGCTTCTAAATCACGAGGCTCCATTCTGTGAAAAATATCCATTGCATCTATAGTAGCCACTCCTTCCATCTCTAACTTAAGACCTACATGAGCCAATTCATTTTGTANGAGNGGCAAATCAAATCGGATCAGGTTAAATCCCGCCAAATCGCAACCGTTCAAAAACTCTAATACACTTTTAGCATATTGGCGAAAGGCTGGTTTCCCTATCACATCTTGATCTGCAATCCCATGTACCTCCGTCGCACCTGAAGAAATAGGAATCCCAGGATCCACTATGACCGTCTTCTCATCCTCATTCCCATCGGGATATATTTTTAACGCGGTTAGTTCAATAATCCTGTCAGATTGAACATTGAGTCCAGTAGTTTCTAGATCGATGAACACCAGCGGACGAGTTAAGGAAATATTTAACACTGTGATCTCCCTCCTGGCATCAGAAATCCTTACCGAGAATAACTAATCAAGTTGAACATCTCCTGAGAAGCCTAAATTCCCCGCGAACCGCCGTCAAGATTCACCCGTCACGGGGAAAACAATTTTGTANTTNGCACTGACATATGCATTCTCAATAAAGATTNTAGATCCATTACAGTACACTGGTGATTTTGCAACTTTAAATAGTGTTTTGGNCTATACTCATTTTATTATTATTTGNCAAAGGGGAGCTAAATGATTTACCAACTTCGAACATATACAGTCAATAAAGGAATGATGGATGATTGGGTATCTTTATTTAATGACAAGATAGTCGCTATTCAAGAGAATTGCGGGATAAAAGTCGAAGCCGCATGGGTAAATCTTGATCAGAATCAATTCATCTGGATTAGGTCCTTTGCAGACTCAGACGATGTTAAAGTCAAGGAATCTGCGTTCTATGCTTCACCGGAATGGAACGCTGTCATGGACCACGCTAGAAGTCACCTGGCCCGGATCCAAGTCGAACCTATGACATCGGTGCTTAAAATACCGGCTAATCGCTAGGTAACATTTATAAAACAAATTGATCTAAACATGCGGAGATGCCAAACATGCAAGAATCCATTAGACAAGTCGCAGCAAGAGCGAAAGAAAATACTACACCTATTAGCCCCCATACAGCCTATATCGAAATGCAGAATGATCCGAAAGTCATCCTGATTGAAACCCGAGACCCAGCTAACGTACCTCAAAACGAACGAGCTGATAACGTGATCTTCGTGAGCATGGAAGCCTTTCAGGNGCAGGCTGATCTAGAAGCTTCAAAACGTATCTTAGACGAGCGTCTTACAAATCCCGATCAGAGAATCATTACAACTTGAAAACTCGGTAATCGAGCAGCCGTGAGCGCTCAAAAACTCCAAGAGATGGGTTTCACTAACGTTTGCTATATGGAAGGCGGAATGGAGGCCTGGCGGGATTCTGGACTACCAGTTAACGACCCCTAATCTCTTATCGTGAGGCTTCGACTGAAAAAGTCCTAGCCTCCCTAATCCCTAGATCTAACTCCATCTCTTCNATGACGTTTACGNTCCAAGGCAGATAACTCCATTTTACGAAGCCGGAAACTCAATGGAGTAACTTCTACTAGTTCATCGTCCGAAATAAATTCTAACGCTTCTTCCAAACTCATAACGACTGTAGCATTAAGTCGTTTGGCAACATCAGCAGTCGACGATCTCATATTTGTTAGTTTCTTTTCTTTACAAACGTTAATTTCTATATCGCCTTCCCGCCGATGGGCTCCTACTATCATACCTGCATAGACCATGCTACCAGGATCAACAAAAGTTTCTCCTCTACCCTGTGCGTTTAACAAACCATATGTGACAGCTGTACCTCTTTCAGAAGCCACCAAGACACCACCTGGCTGAGCCTTTATGTCTCCTTCCATTGGTTCATAGGATAAGAAAAAACTGTTTTTAACACCGTCACCTCGTGTTGTCCTGAGAAAATANGAGTTGAATCCAATCAGTCCGCGNGTAGGGATNTTATANTCTATGTGTACATACCCATTATCGTCATATCGCATATCCCTTAGTTGNGCCAAGTGCCCTGACAGATATTCGGTTAACGCACCGACATACTCTTCTTTAGTACTTATATTTAGAATNTCATAGGGTTCGTGAACCTTACCGTCAACCATCCTGGTTACAGGCTCTGGACGTGATACCTGAAATTCAAATTGCTCGCGGCGCATAGTTTCGACCAAGATCGATAGATGCAATTCTCCCCTACCTGCTACAACAAACACATCTGGACTCGAAGTAGGTTCTACCCTCAGGCTTACATTAGTTCTCAGCTCTTTGGTGAGCCTTTCATGAAGACCTCTTCCCGTACAATTGACACCCTCCTTACCCATAAATGGTGATGTACTGACACCAAATGTCATCCGGACGGTTGGCTCATCTATTTCGATCGATGGCAACGGGATGGGATTTTCCGATGAGGCAATCGTATCTCCAATAGAAACTCCCTCTGGGCCCGTAACTGCGACTATATCTCCTGCGTACGCCTCTTCTACCTCTAACCTCTCCATACCTCGGAAAACAAAAATGTGCTCTATTGGTTGTAGTGTCGAACGAGACTCCCGATCTAATAAAGAGACATTCTCCCTGAGTTTCAAGGCTCCCTGACTTATTCTACCTATTGACACCTGACCTAAATAATTATCGTAATCGAGAGCCGCNACTAACATTTGCAATGGTGCTTGCCTGTCACCAANCGGAGAGGGGATCGAACCCAATATGGCATCAAACAGAGGTTCCATATCTAACCCTGGAACGGCCGGATCNAGGGTAGCATANCCATCTCGAGCAGANGCATAAACCACTGGGAATTCAAGTTGTTCTGCCGTAGTCGCAAGNTCNAGAAAAAGATCTTGGACCAATTCTAAGACCTCNCCNGGCCTCGATTCTTGTCGATCTATCTTNTTNACCACNACTAANGGNGTAACCCCTTGTTGTANNGCTTGNCGTANTACATANGTGGTCTGAGGCATGGGACCATCGACCGCATCCACTAGCAGTAAACAGCCATCAGCCATATTCATGATACGTTCAACTTCACCACTGAAATCTGCGTGTCCCGGAGTATCGATAATGTTTATTCTTATATCCTTGTAGGAAACCGAAGCATTCTTTGCAAGGATAGTTATCCCACGCTCCCTTTCCAGTGGATTGGTATCCATTATCAATTCACCGACCTGTTGGTGAGCTTTAAAAACCTGCCCTTGTTTAAGTAAAGCGTCTACCAAGGTAGTCTTACCATGATCAACGTGAGCAATAATAGCTAAATTTCGAATGTCGTTATTGGTTG
>PAMF01000005.1 GCA_002707185.1 Chloroflexota bacterium
CGTGACCAGGAATATTCAGCATACTCTAAATATGGATCAATAATAGGTCATCCCTGCTCCCCTTATATGCGTCATTGGTCGGGTAGAACTCGCTGGGGACTACCTGGAGTCCATGGATTTTTCGCCGGAAACGACTGGGAATTTTTCAGGCATCTGAGACCTGGAGATGCGATCAATTGTATTGAACGGGTATTAGATGTTCAAGAAAAACAAAGCGAATATTCAGGAACACTAGTTATACAATTCGTAGAAACCATATATACGAACCAACGCGATGAAATTTTATCCCGAGTTGTAGGCTGGTGTACCCGTCACCAACGTAGGGCTTCTCGGGAATTAGGAAAATATTCGGGAGTTCCTAAGAGACACGAGTACACGCCCAAAGAACTTGAAGAGATAGACGAAATCGTATTGAGTGAAAAAGCCCGCGGAAATCAAACTCGCTATTATGAGGATACCCAAATAGGTGAATCGCTAGATCCAGTTGTGAGAGGTCCGCTTTCATTACAGGATGTCAGCGCTTTCCTAGTAGGAACCGGCCGATCAAGCGCCCATGGCGTACTACTCAGAGAAGCATTGCGCCATCCTGATCATTTTTTCCGTAATCCTGAATCGGGCGGAGGACTAGAATATACAGGTATCGGTCATCTGCGTGATTCAGTGGCTGAGGCAGTAGGAGTTCCCGGGGCATATGACTACGGCCCGCAAAGGGTCTCATGGATGGGGACATTAATCACTAATTGGATGGGAGATGACGCGTTTCTGAAAAGACTTAGAGTCGAATGCAGACGCTTCAATGTATACGGAGATACCCAATGGCTGAAAGGAAAAGTGATTGGGAAACATATTGACCAAGGAAGTCCACTGGTAGACCTGGAGATATGGGCAGAAAATCAAAGGGGGGAGATCACCGCTCCGGGACAAGCAACAGTTATGTTGCCTTCTAGAAATCCATCTGTGCCTTGGTTCGCAGACGGACGTGAAATCAACTTAAGAAGCTTCACCCATAGCGCTGGCATGCCACCAATATTGCCTGTACTTTAAAAATGACACTTATCAGGTTTGTAACAATACATAGATGACAACTCAAAACAGCAATAACATGACAGCGTTACAGGGCATTAGGATATTGGAAATATCCACCATGGTAGCTGCCCCGTTTACTGGCAAATTACTGGCCTCATTGGGTGCAGACGTAGTCAAAATTGAACACCCTAGAACGGGAGACCCTTCCCGGAGAAGAGGCCCTTTCCCATCAGATGACCCACATAAAGAACGAAGTGGAACGTTTTTATATCTGAATACGGGCAAACGGAGTGTCTGCCTGAACCTAGAAGAGGCACAAGGCAGAACCATATTAAACCAATTAGTCGGTCTATCCGATGTAGTAATTCATGACAAGCAACCAAACATGGCAAATACATTGGGTCTGCTTCCGGACAATCTATTTCAGGTTAACCCCAAACTGATAATAAGCTCAGTAACACCTTATGGAAGCACAGGCCCTGATTCCAACAAATATGCTAAGGACATAAACATCTTCCATTCGGCCGGTGAAGGCAACCTGCTTCCTAATGGCCTCGCATTAGAACATTTCCCTGAACGGGCTCCAATCACAGCCGGAAGTTTGATGGGTTCATATCAAGGAGGTCTTACAGCTGCGGTTGGCATCCTCGGGGCAATATTTGCAAAGATTAATGGTCAGATCGCGCAAACTGTGGATTGCTCTATCCAAGAAGCCCAATTGAATATTGGATATCTCCCAATCCAACGTCTTGAATCTGAAGGGTTTGAAGAAACCAGATTTTCCAGATTTTTCCGGGTAGGTGGCGTAATGCCAACTGATGACGGATACATAGAATTATTAACCTTGGAACCACGTCAGTGGGAAGGTTTGGGCAAATATTTAGGCGAACCAGACTGGGCATCTCCGGATAAATTCTCTGATCCTGCAACTTACGGAGAAGGTATAAACGAAAATGTGCGCTCTTGGACCAAAATTCGCAACAAGAATGACATATATCACGATGGTCAAGCACTGGGAGTGCCGTTTGCACCGTATTACACCCCGGGCGAAATATTTGAAAATATCCACCAACGTGATAGGGGGTTTTTTAAAAAACTCAGCCATCCCGAGGCAGGGGATTATGAATACGCCAATCTACCTTTCAACCTGCCTGAAACACCGACCATCTTAAAAAGGGCACCTCTTTTGGGCGAACACACAAAGGAGATTGTTTCCAAGTTAGGGTATTCAAAATCAGAAATAATCATGCTTTATAGATCCGGCACCATCTAGTGAATATTCCAATTACAGCTAATGATAGTAGTTGCAACGGACCTTTGTCTGGTGTCCGAGTAGCCGATTTCTCAGTCCACGCAGCAGGGCCATTCGCGGGTTTAATGCTTGCCGAAATGGGAGCTCAGGTTATAAAAATTGAAAGTTCAGCACGATTAGACATAACTCGAAGAACCCATACTATGTATGGCAAACCACCTTCCAGTTTTGAACAGATAAATGCTAATAAGATGTCTGCGTGCTTAAATCTAAAAGAACCCCAAGCAATCGAACTTGCTCTGAAATTGGTATCGGTTTCAGACCTAGTCCTTGAAAATTTCCGACCTGGTGTGATGGATCGTTTAGGAATCGGATACACTTCTTTGATCAATGTTAAACCTGACATCATACTAGTATCCCTATCTTCTAATGGTCAGACAGGGCCGGAAAGTAACTATGCCGGATATGCGCCTATGTTTGCTGCTTTAGGAGGTTTGGGGCATTTGACCGGCTATCCTGATGGCCCACCCGTGGAACTTCGTCACGGCATGGATCACACAGGTGGAATGTTAGCTGCTTTTGCCTCGCTAGCAGGACTCTGCGCCAAAACAGGCTCCAGTCTCGGCCAGCATATAGACGTTTCTGTCCGAGATATGGGGGCATCCTTCATCGGACCTGCTCTACTCGACTATGCCATGAACCAGAGAAACAGAACCAGAATTGGTAACCGTGATGACTCCTCCGCGCCCCAAGGGGTCTACCGATGCCTTGGCGAAGATAATTGGGTAGCTATTTCAGTCAGTTCAGACGACGAATGGCAAAGCATGGTTCACGCGATGGGATATCCCGACTGGGCGACCACCAGCCAATTCGGCGACGGTTTTAAACGGTGGAAAAACCATGACAAACTCGATCTCTTGATTGAAAAATGGACATCGGGCATTGAAGCTTCACAGGTGTCGGACTCTTTACAACAACTAGGAGTAGCTGCATCGGTTTCGTTGTCACCTAAACAAGTACTCCAGAACCATCATTTATTGGAGAGGGAAGCATTCCCTATCATTGTTGATAAAGACAAAGGACAACAAAAGGCTGTAAGCCCTCCTTGGAAATTCTCCAAAACGGTAGCTGCCATAGATAAATGGACCCCCGAATTGGGCGAAAACAATATAGAGGTTTTTAACGGTCTTCTGGGTCTCGAAATACCGGAAATCGAAAAACTGGAGAAACATCAAGTTATATGGTGATAGACTAAAACGGAACGTGAGCATATCGACAAGCCGTTATATTGATCACCACTGTTTAGATTAGATAATAACAGAGAGGTTTATATGAGCGATTATGTACCCAGTCCCAGGGAATGGGTCGCAGACCAAGTAAAGCTATACGAGGAAAGTGGTGGAACCGAAGGTTTAACTTTGAGAGAAACCGGATTGCCAGTAATAATCGTTACTAATCAGGGGCGAACAACAGGAGCCATACGTAAAACGCCTCTAATGCAAGTAGTCGATGGAGAGAATTATATTTTGGTAGGATCCCAAGGGGGAAGGCCGAAACACCCTCTTTGGTACCACAACCTAAAAGAAAATCCTGATGTAACTATTCAGGATGGTAAAAATATATTCGAAATGCGAGCTACTGAGGTAACCGACCCTGTAGAACGGACACGTCTCTGGGATCTAGCCGTCTCAGCTTATCCGCCCTATGAAGAATATCAGGAACGAACAGAAAGAGTAATTCCTGTGTTCATCGCAAAACAAAGAGGATAAAAGCGGGCTAACCATAGTCACAGAATGCAAAAGCTGTCACGGTCCTCAGATAAGTCCAGTTCTATCCCCAAACTGATATCCGAATTTAATGTTGTAACTCAATTGCCAAAAAGAAAGGCCTAGTCGGATGACGAAGGCCTTATACGATAAACTAATGGTGCGCCTGGCAGGATTCGAACCTGCAACCCCTGGGTTCGAAGCCCAGTACTCTATCCGTTGAGCTACAGGCGCATCTAAAGGGTGTATAGCACGTTTAATGGGGCGAGCGAAGGGATTCGAACCCTCGATCTCCTGTGCCACAGACAGGCGCCTTAGACCACTTGGCTACGCTCGCCACGTATAAGCCCGCACAGACAGGCTGGAAGCAAATCCAGTAAACTAATAAGTTAGACCTGAATCTATAGGCCAAACTATGTTAGCAAAAACATATACAAGATACAAGAATAAAAGTTTTTGGGTATACGTAGCCATTGCTTTTCGCCCTAGCTAATAACTAAAATAATTCTACCATTATTACATATCGGCGTGGCACTAACGTCTACTCAACTCTAACTAAGGCTAGAAAATGCTTAAATTATCGAAAACTGTCCCATTACTTCTTCTGCTATTCGTTTTTGTTATAGCCTGTTCTTCTCCACTAAAAGAGCAAGCTTTGGTCGAGAATGCTAAAGGACCTACTGATATACCACGCGAACAACCCAAACCTGCAACAAGCAAACCTCAAGGTAAAACATCGAGCACTACCGAACGCAGCGAACCAGCTGCATCATCAAATAAATCCCCTAACCTACCTGTAGTTGGATTAAAGCAAGATCCGAATCTGGGAAAACCAAAGGGTGGCAAACTTATACAGCTATTTCGTGATCCTCCTACGCTCGATCCTCATCTCACTACTGATAACATTTCTGGCCGGCTGGTAAATGAAGTATTTGGGGGACTGGTAACACTTGGATTGGACTTGAACGTAGCGCCTGATTTAGCAGAACGAATTGAAGTCAGCGAAGACGGATTGAACTATACCTTCCATCTCCGGAAAGAAGCTAAATTTCATAACGGTAAACCTGTTACCTCCGAGGACGTACGTTGGTCTTTGGAGAGAGTCGCAGATCCAGAGACCCAATCACCGGTAGCGGCGCAATATTTGAGTGATATTGTTGGAGTTTCTGCCAAACTACAAGGCAAAGCCAATGCTATCTCAGGCCTTAGAATACCCGACAAGCACACTGTTATATTGACCATAGATCAACCAAAGTCTTATTTCCTTTCTAAATTGACCTATCCGACCGCTTTTGTTTTAGATCAAGAAAACATTGAAAAGGACGGGACCGATTGGCTCAGACAGCCCAATGGCACAGGCCCCTTTAAACTCGCAGAATATCAGGTCGGTGAACTACTAAGATTGGCTCGAAACGAGAACTATCATCTCGGACCACCAAACATCGATGAAGTAGAGTTTTTACTTGCCGGTGGGAATTCCATGTTGATGTACGAAAACGACGAAATTCATGTGACTGGGGTCGGCCTAGCCGACCTTGAAAGAATTCTCGATCCTAATGAACCATTAAATACTGAACTTATTACCGCTCCGACCTTGTTCAGCGTCGGTTACATCGGTATGAATGTGAATGAACCACCCTTTGATGACGCGTTATTCCGTAAAGCCCTAAACCTTGCTATTGATAGGGACACTATCGCATCCGTAGTACTAGAAGGCTCTAATATCCCTGCCAAGACGATCATACCTCCCGGATTTCCTTCCCATAGTCCTAACGTCATTGGGTACAGATACGATCCCGTGAAAGCCCATGAACTCATCACCCAATCAAAGTATGGAAATGATCTCGAAAACCTACCCAGAATTACCTTAAGTATCTCCGGGAGTTTCGGAGCAAATGTTCCGTTAGCTTTGGAAGTTATACTCCAATCGTGGAAAGATAATCTGGGGGTAGAGGTAGAGATACAACAAACAGAATGGGCTACGTTTCTACAAGATTTACACAACCGTCGTTACCAAATGTTTCAATTAGGCTGGGCCGCCGATTATGCGGATCCAGAAAACTTTTTAGATATATTGTTCCACAGTCAAAGCGAGAATAATCACACTAATTACAGCAACCCAGAAGTTGATAGGCTACTATTACAAGCTAGGATTGAACCGAATCAAGAAACTCGTTTTGAGTTATATAACCAGATCGAACAAATGATTTTAGATGAAGCTCCTTGGGTTCTATTATGGAATAGCGGGGAAACCTATGCTTTGATTAAACCAGAGGTGAAAGGATACGAATTGACCGCAATGACTATACCGAAATATAGATACGTATATTTCGAATAGAAACAGGTAGAACGAAATGGGCACATATATAGCTCGCAGATTAATGTGGACTCCTGTCCTACTCTTAATCGTGTCCTTTATTACCTTCGCATTGGGCCAATTCGGACCAGGAGATCCAGTCCAGATCTTAATGGGTCAATACAGTGATCCCGAGGTAGTCGAACGCATACGTAAGCAGAAAGGATTAGATGACCCCATAGCAATCCAGTATACGAGATATATAGGAAACGTGCTCCAAGGAGATTTCGGTGAAAGCTTCCAATACAGGGGGCGTCAAGTCAGCGAGTTATTAGGGAAGCGTCTGTGGGTCTCAGCACAGCTTAATCTTGCAGGCCTGATTATTTCCGTTTCCCTTGGTATCACAATAGGTTTATTTGCAGCTCTCAAGCAAGGGACCTGGTGGGATAGCGCAGCTGTGTCCTTTACCCTTATTGGACAATCATTACATATTTTCCTTACTGCTCCTGTACTATTGATAGTTTTTGCCTTAAAACTAGACATACTTCCGACCCATGGTTGGGAAGGCTTTTTTAGTTTAAACACCATCTTACCAGCTGTTGTTCTGGGCATACCCGGTATAGCTATAATGACAAGATTAACCCGGGCATCAACCTTAGATATCACGGGGCAAGATTATATACGGACCGCCCGAGCCAAGGGGCTACCCGAACGGATTGTCCGTACCCGCCATATCCTTCGAAACGCTTTGATCCCTGTCGTGACTTCACTCGGTTTTTCGCTCGCCGGATTAGCTAGCGGATCATTTATTGTAGAACTCTTCTTTGGAATACCAGGGGTAGGGTTATTAACTATAGAATCATTATTTGCCCGGGATTACCCTATCATTATGGCAGTAACATTACTGGGGACCACATTATTCGTAGTAGCCAACTTAGTTGTTGATTTAGCTTATCCCTACTTAGATCCTCGAATCCGACTGCGAGGAAACTATGTTGCAAGGTGAAGTCTTAACTAATCCCGACAGACCCTCTAGGAGCTATATACAGCTTTCTCTCCGAAGGCTGTATAGGAAAAAACTATCTATCGTATGTTTAGTAATAATAGTCTTAATGTACGGATCTGGGATTTTTGCTCCCCTGGTTGCCCCATACGGCTATAACGACCAGGATCTCACAAAAGTTAAACAAGGACCCAGTTTCAGCAATCCTCTCGGAACTGACCGACTGGGGCGAGATATGCTAACGCGTGTCATTTACAGCCTTCGGACTACCGTAATAATAACTGTAATATCCTTGGTAACGGGAAGTTTACTCTTAGGTATAACTCTCGGATTACTAGCAGGCTATTTTGGGCGATGGCTCGATGGAATAATCATGCGGGTAGGTGAAGTCACAGCTTCTTTCCCAGATATCTTCTTAGTACTTATCATCGTCGCGACGGTTAAGCCAAGAATATTAACATGGGTACACACCTTTGAGGACTCAACAGGAATAGACTGGATAGTGAGGCTAGGCATAGTGGATTACCTAGTTATTTCTTTAGCTTTAGCAGCCTTTTCATGGTTCGGAATGGCTCGCCTTGTTAGGGGACAAGTTCTCCAGGTTCGCGAAAATCAATACGTAGAAGCATCTAGAGCAATAGGATCATCAACATTAAGAATTTTAGCGATACACGTCCTGCCCAACGTTATAAGCCCAGTCATAGTGTCAATTTCAGCAGGGTTAGCAGGAATAGCAACCGCGGAAATTGTTCTTAGCTGGCTCGGGATTGGGATTCAACCTCCAACACCGAGCCTGGGCGTAATGATCTTCGAAAATGGCAACCTTTCTGTACTTAGAAGCGACCCCCACTTAACCCTAGTTCCTTCCGGAGTCCTCGTAGTCTTACTTTTCACTTTTAACTTACTTGGAGACGGCATAAACGATGCGTTCAACCCGCGCGCAAGATGATTAACTAGTTTACATAACATCTTCGCTAGCCTCTCTTACGCCAAACCACAAACCCAAACAATGAAAGGGCTCCTCCTAACAGTGTCAGGGTCGAGACATCCGATTGAACCACTGGAGAGTTATATATTATAGAACATCCCGGCGCAGTAGTTCCCTTGGGTTTCTCGTCCTTACCTGTTGAAGCGATTGGATCATTCCGATAATTGTTATTCGTAGAATCTATATCAACAGTAGGGAGAACCTTATCCACTGGAGTGGGCACCGCAGATGGAGGTATAGTAGGCTTTAATACTGGAGCTATAATGGTTGGTAGTGCCACGCCTTGTTGAAGCTCTTCTGGGATTTTTTTCTTGGGAGACGGAAGAGGATCCACTCCTAGCGACCTCCTCCATTCACTATCTAATCCATGTTGGTCAAACCCGTAAGTGAGTTTTAAGCCTGCATCTATATCAAATGTACTTTTAATACTTTGAATAAGCTCAGCCATTTTATTTTGGCCGTAGGTCGATACAAGATATTCTACAACCGACTGACCTTGCCCATAGCCCAATAGAATTTCTCCAGGGCTGCCGCTAAAAGTACCCAGATGCCACAATGGTTTAAGCTTGCCATTCTTTATTGCATATTGTAAGTAGCGCGCATATTCCCCGCTCGAGTGTTGGTTCCCGTATTCAGCCAATCCTTCATTCAACCAAGTCGGTACTCTTTGAATCGCCCTACCTGCAGCATCAGCTAGCAATAAATGGGTGAATTCATGTGAGGTAGTTCCCACAACAGAGTCTGATTGCCCATGTACGAGTAATACCCTTTCTTCTCGAAACGCCATCCCCTGGGTTATTAGATGTTTACTAGTTGCCTCTGATCGAAAAGGTAAAGCTTTGGACATATCTCTATAATTTTCATATGTGACTATATGTAGAGGTTCTTCCGGATCTATTCCTAACACAGGCCTCATATATTCCAGAGTAGTACTGGCAGTCTCTAAAATAGTCCTTCCAACATCTGTCATAGACTCATCATCGAAAAATACCGTGATCAACCCATCGGTAAGTGTCTTCCATTGGAATTGGGGATCTAAATAAATAAACGTAACTTCTTCAGTTTGGTTTGCTTCCCCAGCGTCGTCATATATCTCGAAAAAGTACTCTATCCGAGTCCCCGGCGGTATATATTGTCCTCCTGAACCGCTCCGCATGAGAAACTCCGCGGAAACCGACGTGCCCTCTTCAAATTCAAGAGACCTGTATGAACGCCTTGATGACTGACCCATTTTTTCAAAATAAACCCTGATGTCTGTAATAGGTTCTATACTATTTACCTCTAGAAAAAACCTGACTCCTTCAGGGAATTTACTTTCGGCTCCTTGTCGCACTATGGAAAAGGAAGGTTCACTTGCCAAAACCCAATTGGAGGAGTTAGAAACCACAATTGCACCAACGATGCACATTAGCATGAATCCGATAATACGCAAAAAACCTCCCTCGAATCGTATCTATTAAGCAGGATCAGAATAAACTGTCACCGCAAGTAACAAACATTATACTTCCGGTTATTAAAAAACAGTTTAAACGAGCCTCCTTGACTCGGAAATATCTAATCCCTAAACTTTCATCAAACATTATTATTGTAGCAGGGTGATATGCCAATCAAAGTTGGACGCATAATAGATCTACATTCGGAGCCGTTTTATATAGATATGGAACGTAGAGGCATGGAGCTTTGTTCTCTCTTGCCTAATGAACTGGGTGAAGCAGCCGAAAATGGAGGAATCGACGCCGGACCATTACCCTTAGACGAATGCTTTAGACTAGAAGACAAATTCAATCCAGTTGGTGGATTCTGTATAGCTAGTACCGATAGTTCAGGTTCAGATTTTCTGTATTCCAAAGTTCCCATAGAGGAGCTTGGGAGAGAACCCATCGCTATACATGGGGAAGTGACTACTACATTCAAGTTACTACAGGTACTACTACAGCAAAAATATGAAATCGATACCCCCATTTTCGTAAGCACTAATGACGAACACCAAGCATTTGTCCTGTCCGGAAACAGGGGATTGAGACAGCGGCGGGGCGCGAGGGGTTTCACCCACCAATACGATCTAGGTAGAGAATGGTATGACTGGACCCGTCTTCCGTTTGTATATTCTAGATGGATGGTAAGAAACGACGTAGATTCTAAAATAGTGGCGTTACTCGAGGACATCCTTTATGTAGGATTGGAAGATGGCGTTGATGCGTTATACCATTTAAACGAGCCTAGAGAAGACATACTCATGCTGCCTAAACAAGTGGTTGAATATATTCAAGGGTTACGATATTACATAGGTATGTCTGAACAGCGTGCAGTACAACGCTTTAGAGAATGTCTAGAAAAACTGTAGATTTGCAAATTCTATATCGCGGTTTTGTATTACTAAATCTAGTCTAAGGAAGTCACCCAAGTTGACCAAAATAGTTGACTCTGCTTTCGAGAAGACCGGATTACCTTGTTTTATATGTGATTACTCCCCTCCCAGGTCTGGTGTACTTAACAGAGAGAACCATCCGAATATTGAAGCTCATTTCCTTTCCATAGCACATAGTCCCGGCCAGTCGGTTAGGGCTAGTTCATCAATGGTTGCATCCAAGGTAAAGTCCTTAATTAATCAAGACGTCGTTTTTACAATAGCAACCCGCGATAAGAATCATATGGCTCTACAATCTGAATTGCTGGGAGCTCAGCTGTTGGGCTTAGAAAACGTTATCGTAGTTCGCGGAGACCCGGCCAAACATGAAAATAGCACTGTGGTTAATCGCACAGGACCCTTGCCTACCACCCAGGTAATTTCAGGAATTTCAAATATGAATAGAGGCAGGGACTATAAAGGTATTGCCCTAGATGTACCCTCAGACTTTTGTATCGGTGCGACTATCGATTTGGGACGTCGATTCAGTAGTGAGTGTAATCTGGTTCTTCGGAAAATAGAGTCTGGCGCCCATTTTTTTATAACACAACCGGTCTTTGATGTAACCAAGGCGTTAAAGTTATTGGAGAACATTGAAAATCAAATTATTACAAGAAATCACACACCAATCTTCTTTGGTTTACAAATATTGGAGCCTGATAGCATTTCTTTTAGTAAAGTGCCTACCACCCTTTTAGATCAATTACAGAAAGGAAAGTCCCATTTAGAACTCGCGGTGGAATTATATGAAACCTTTAGAGAAGCGGGGATAAATAACGTATACCTAGTACCACCCATTAAAAAAGGTGGTACTAGGAATTATCAAGCAGCAATCGAAGTATTAGCCAAACTAAAACCAGCCTAGTTTTGAGAGAACCACTGAAACCCTCAATTACCTTTCGTCGAAAACTTCTTTAGCTACGCGGACCGCATTAGCAGCGGTTGGCCATCCTCCGTAAAAAGCCATATGCGTGATTACCTCAGATATTTCTTCTTTGGTCACGCCGTTATCTAACGCACGACCAATATGACCACGCAGTTGATCGGTTCTGTATAACGCTGTAAGCGCTGCAACTGTTATAAGACTCCGGTCTCTCTTGGACAATTCAGGTCGTTCCCAAACATCCCCGAACAGAACATTAGCGCTCAGTTCCGCCATCTTAGGGGCTATCTCCTGTGCAACATTACGCTGAGTGGCCATAACCTATCCCTCCACATTTATTAGCTTTGTCGAACCAGTGTTTAACTTACTATTTATGGAACCCACAACCCTTCAACTATCTACACGCTGCCCCAATTGATACCGAACTCAGCACTCTCAACCAATTGTCCGGTAAATGAATCTCCTTTTTGCCCGGCAAGCCAAATAGCTGCGGGACGGATCTTATCCGGATGAACCATAGGGATATGTTCGGTACCTACCCAATCCCCTCTTCGGTTCATCCATGTATCAACTCTCCCAGGACCTAGTAAATTAACTGCGATATTGTCAGGCTTTAACTCTTCAGACATGCTAAGGAACATTCTTTCTAAAGCAGCCTTAGACATAGAATAACCAACCCTACCTAACCGGTAAGCACGAGCGGAACCCGAGGTAATTGCAAAAATTGAACCTCCGGAGTGTTGGGATAACATGTATGGAAGAGCAAATCTACACAACAACAATGGTGCCCTGACATTAACAGATATACACTGGTCAAGCGCTTCGATATCTAGTTCGGCAACTGGAGATTCGCAATCTATACCTGCATTAGACACCAAGATATCTATCCGTCCAAATGATTCGATAGTATATTCCACCAAAGCCCTGATATCCGTAACTTCCGAAACATCACACTTTAACGCTAAAGCAGTCCCACCTTTATCTCGGATCACTCCGACGGTCTGATGTATTGTCCCCGAACCATATTCAGCATAATCAGCGTCAGGTGCTACTTCCGTCTCAGTTCTTGATGCAACTACTACCTTTGCGCCGGAATCGGCTAAGGCAATACTAATCGCTCGACCGATCCCGCGGCTTCCACCAGTTACGATAGCCACTTTATCAGTAAGATTCATTCTCTCCTACAAACTACGAAATCGGCCTAAATTGAGGCAAGCTGATTTTTTCATCTAGGTCTTCGAACACAACTTCAACCTCCATTCCACATTTGATTACTGATGGGTCAGCTTCAACTTCAACCAAATTAGTAGCCATACGTGCCCCACCTTCAAACTCAACAATAGCAGGGACATAAGGAACTTTGTCCCTGAACGATGGGACTGGAGCTCTATGGACTATACAGAAAGTATGTACTACTGCTCGTCCATTAGTTTTTATCCATTCGGTATCTCTGGAAAAACATCCGGGGCATATATCCCTTGGGTAAAAATAGGTTTGGTCACACTCTTTGCAATGGCGCAGCCAAAACTCATGTTCTTTACACTTGTCCCAATAAAAATCAGATTCCGGTTGAGGAACAGGGGGTGTTATCGGTGGCGCAGGGGATTGCTGAGTCATTACTTTACTCCTCGTCACAACACGCCAAATGGCAGGTTATCGACAATGTTAAACGCTTAACAGGAAGGATAAGCACAAAGCGTAACACCGTCAAGAAAATATCGGGATAGTATGAGTTCACATGCTTGCCATAGATTCACCAACTGGAGTATCTTTCTCGTATTGATATCCTTCCGCGGGTCTGGAGTGGTCATGCGAATAGCGGTCATGGGTGCAGGCAGTATAGGCGGGTACTTTGGCGGAATGTTAACCCGATCGGGTCATGACGTGACGTTAATAGCACGCGGCAAGCACTTGGAGACCATCAGAAAAGATGGATTAACGATAGTAAACGATGATGGGCGATTTTCAGTAAACTGTGATGCGACAGATGACCTGACAAGTATCGGTATTGTAGATCTCATTCTGCTAACTGTGAAAACCTATCAAAACGACATGGCTATACCGCCGCTGCGGTCACTAATAGACAGTAAAACTTCTATCCTTTGCCTCCAAAATGGAATGGATAGTTACCAATCTATTACCCGTTTATTACAGATACAGGACCCTCTTCCGGGAGCAGCCTATATAGAAGCTAGCGTCCAATCACCAGGGATTATCCGCCAATCAGGAACTGTGGTCAAAATTGTTTTCGGAGAGCTGAACGGCACTTCATCTCCTAGGGGAACTGAAATCCAGAAAGTACTCTCCGAGTCTCAGATAGATACACAATTCACAACTAACATCCTGAAAACGTTATGGACCAAGTTTTTATTTATATCAACAATGGCAGGAATTACATGCCTTGCCCGTGAGACGTTGGCCCAACTTGTCCCTAAACAGGATTGGTCAGATATAATCATTGATTGCATGAAAGAAATTGAGGCCGTAGGTAGGGGAAACAACATAAACCTGGACAATGACGTGGTGAAAACTACCATGGATTACATAATCGAATCACTGGATACTATGCAAGCCTCAATGCACACGGACCTTATGGCAGGACGGCCATTAGAATTAGATGCCCTTAACGGAGCAGTAGTTCGTGCAGGTAAATTAGCGGATATGCCAACCCCTATAAACAGCCTAATATACGCTATGTTGAAACCGTACGAGTTAGGATCCTGACTATCGATAATTCTGGAGATTACTAATGACTACATTAATAACAGGTGGTACTGGATTCGTTGGAGCCAACCTGGTCAAAGATCTAGCTTCTAATGGTCATACAGTAGTTAGCATGGATCTGACCGAACCTGATTCGCTAATGCATAATTTTATATCTGAAGTAGCATCAAACATATCATTTGTCACAGGGGATATATTAGACCAGCAATTTCTGGATAATATTCAGTCAACTTACAAGATTGATCGGATAATTCACGCCGCGGTGTATACGGTTAATCAACTTGATCTGGAAATCGAGAAAAGTCGTGAAATAATAGATATAAACGTAATGGGTACAACTAATCTTCTTGAGTTGGCACGTAAAGTACAAGTCAAACGGTTTTTGTATATTAGCTCGGGAGCAGCATATGGATTAGCCGAAGAACCTGACCAGACATTCAACGAAAACTCAATTCCCCGACCTGATTTTTTATATGGCATCACCAAATATACAAGCGAACTTTTAACTAGGCGCTATTCAGAATTATACGGTTTTTCATCCGCCAGCATTAGATTAAGCACTCCTTTTGGTCCGATGGAACGAGTTACCAATCACAGAGGTGTTATGTCTGTATTCCACCAATGGACCAGATCCGCCATTCAAGGGGACGCAATAGAAATATCTAACCCTCATGCAGGCCGCGACTACACCTATATATCTGACATAGCTGATGGTGTAAGAACAGTACTCGATGCTCCCGAGTTAGCTCATGATCTTTTTAACGTTACGGCTGGTAGATGGATAAGATATTCAGAGATACTAGAAAGCTTGCAGCGTATCATCCCCAACGTAGACATTACTGTCACTAACTCAGACAATTCCGTAGGGCGCAGTTCCGAGCCATCTCGAGGACCTCTATCAGGCCATAGGTTAAATGAAGACCTGGGCTGGACACCGCAATATGATCTTGATGCAGGGCTAAATGATTACATCAACTGGAGAAAAACAATTGGCTATTTAGATTAACCGCAGGTATCTAACCTAGGCAACCAGGATCTTAACTTAAGAGTCACCACTCCTCAACGTTTTCGGTATCCACCCAAAAAGCATTTCTTCTAACTCAGTCCCGCATTCCTCTAATCGATGTTCAGCTCCCTCATATAAGACTAACTCTTTTGGCTCTTGGCCCCAATCATGTATTTGCATGCCGCATGAAAATGGCAACCGCGTATCACTTTTGCCATGTACGACTAGCAAAGACTTGGGGGACAATTGCCCTGCCATGTGCGCGCCATACGTTTGGGGCGAAAGACATACCACTCCTTTAACATGGCTACTTGCCACACCGGATGCTACTACAACAGCACCTCCAAAAGAATGCCCAACTAGTATTACAGGCTTATGCCCAGTACCTTTAAGCATGGCGATCCCAGCCAACATATCCAGAACACATTCAGGTATGACATTTGGCTGTCTATAATCTAATCGGAGAGAAGTTATACCTTCTAATTTCAAGCGTTCTGCTAACCTTGAATACATCCCGGTTGCCGGCCCACCAAACCCACCGCGAGCCCCACAAACAAAAATAACCGCCTGTTCAGAGCCTGTTGATTGATGAAATATAGATTTTAAATCACCTCTATTAGTGCGAAATAACAATCCACGACCAACCTCCCCCTCGAAAGGAAGCCCTTCAACTACCTCATAAACGGTCATTGGAACAGAATCTGCTGGTGTAGATGCGGAACTATCAGTCACGTTCACCTCATAGTCCTGGTAGCTTTTTTGTTCTCAGCCAATAATGCTTAGACCTTGAGACCTACAAATGCTTCTTAATAATGTTTCTTAATCTGGAAGTTAACATCAGGTATATTGAGTGTCAATTGAGTAATAAGTAGAAATAGCAATTCTGCCATACAGAAAGCATCTACCAATCTAGTAATCATTGTAATAAGTTCATCATTTGAGTTAGCACATACTTACATGACATAAATCTGCTATCATCAGTGCAGGTTAAATCTTAAACAGGCTCACCAAAAGATCAAAATAGGATAGAGTTTCAAAATCTAACATTTATAATAGGGTGGTTATCATGAATAACTCAGAAATAGCAATATTTGGCGGGGGCTGTTTCTGGTGCACGGAAGCAGTTTTCAGCTCACTAAAAGGGGTCAATTCCGTTATGCCGGGATACGCCGGAGGACATACTACAAACCCCTCGTATCGCGAGGTTTGTAGTGAAACCACGGGTCACGCAGAGGTTATAAGAATAGACTACAACCCGTCACAGATTTCGTACGATCAACTTCTAGAAGTATTCTTTGAAGCACATGATCCCACAACTCTCAATCAACAGGGAGCGGACGTTGGCACTAGTTACCGATCCCTCATATTGTCTACAAATGAATCTCAGAAAGATCAGGCGACGGCATATATAGCCAAACTGGACGCCTCGGGAGTCAAAGGCAACCCTATAGTTACTGAAATCAAGGATTTGACGACCTTCTATGATGCAGAACCCGAGCACATGGAATATTACGATCGAAACCCCGGCAACATGTATTGTCAAATTGTGATAAGGCCCAAACTAGAGAAGGTTAAAGGGGAATTTCAGCAATTACTATCGTGATAACCGAGCACCCTACCTGTGGCATGATACCGAGGCTAATACTGAAACTGGCAGCAATAAATATATAGAATCGATGGCCGGAAACCGTTGGTTTGTGTTAACATCAGTCCGAGCTAAGTTCAATTACTAAATATTCCTGGAGGTTTTTGTATGGCTACGATGATCGATGGAGAATCTTATTTGGGAAGAGTCATGGTACGACCGCTGTCCAAAACTGGCGACATAACCATGTATTTGTGGCCGGTAAGATGCTTGAAAAGTAAAATGGGGGGCCCTACTTTCGGTGTAGACGTTAACGGTGAAGAAATAATACGTTTTGATCCTCACGGACCACGTGGACATTGGCACAAAGGCGGATATGATAAATTGGGAGCTGGCGGATCCCATGTTGAATTTCCAGATGGAATATCTGAAATCAACAAACAAATCGACTGGGCACTTGGTCAAATCAAAGACCAGGGCAAACAGTTATTGACCGACGCTGGACACACCACAGGTGCAGAATCTTGGGACCAAGAGATGGTAGAAGTTGCAACCAATGCTATAAAAGATCACCTAAAGGAAGAAGGAGATCTTCGTTCCCAGGCTATCGCACAGGGACTAATAGATCCCAATATGTAGTCCAAATTCCAGGTTTACAGTACGAAAGGAGGCCGTAGAACATCTACGTGCCTCCTTTCTGATTTCGTATAATAGCACAGCCAAAAAGGAGCAGGCAGTTGACGAGTGAGACAACAAATACTGATAGGATACATTGGCGAGATTGGAATGAGGATATTTTTTCCGATTCTGATCAAGAACGTAAACCGATTCTCCTTGCCCTGACTGCAACTTGGTGCCATTGGTGCCACGTAATGGACCAGACATCATATTCCGAACCCGAAATTATTAATCTCATAAACGCTTACTTTATTCCCACCAGGGTTGATGTTGATGTCAGGCCAGATTTGGCGAGAAAATACAATCAGGGTGGATTCCCATCACTCGCCGTTTTAAACAATCGGGGAAGCTTATTACTCGGCAAAGTATATTCTCCTCCAGAAGAATTATCGGTATTACTAGACCAGGTAAAAAGCAACGATGCTAACCCTGTTATAAACGATAATCATAGAAAACTGCCAGACACCTCTCACACTCCTTCAGGTGACGACCCTGATACAGTCACACCTCAAGATCGCGTATTAGATCAGATTCAAAGTATGTATGATCCTGTATTCGGCGGATTAGGAGACGAACCAAAACAACCTCCATGGGAAACCGTCAGGCTGTTAATGGACCTTTATTCTAAAATCGGGGATAAAGAACTCCTTAAAATGATCCGAACCACGCTGGATGGGATACAGACAGGTCTTTTCGATTCAAACGATCAGGGGTTTTTTAGATACTCTGTATCAAGAGACTGGAAAGTCCCACACTACGAGAAAATGTTAGTCACGAATGCTAATCTAGCGATAACCTATTCTGAAGCTTATCAGTTAACTAGAAAAACACGCTATAAACAGGCAGCTGTAGGTACTATTAACTACCTGATTAATACGTTGTACGACTCCGCTAAAAACGGGTTTTACGCCAGCCAAGATGCGGAAGAAACGTACTATCAGTTGCCATGGAAAGATCGTACTTTATCATTACTGCCTTCAATCGACCCTACACTTTACAGTGGATGGAACTCCCTCGCTGCAACCGCTTTATTAAAATGCTCACATTTATACCGTTCGCCTGATTACGAAATACTAGCCGAACAGATTATTGATTCAATCTGGCAAACTAGTTGGGAAGCTTCGTCTGGTTTATCACACGTAATGGGACAATTGGTAGGTAAACCTACTTTCCTGGAAGACCATGTCCATTTCCTACGCGCAAATCTGTCCATGTACGAAAGCTCTGGATCTCAACATTACCTGGAACGTGCAGTAGAAATACTCCAGAAAACACAAGATCTCTTCGGAGCAGCCACCGACGGATATTATGACGTCAGGCCAACCCAGTTTAATGCCGATAACGTGAACCATCCTGATATGCCAGTCCTGGAGAATGCCCTGTTAGCTGAAGCAATGGTTACTATCTATTACTTAACTGGAGATCAACTTTATAATGACTTAGCCCGGTCTACGCTGAACAAATTTAGTCAAATAATCCCTGGCAGAAGCTTCATTGGTGACAGCAACTCTCGGAGGATGGAAGAAGACGAAGAAGTTCTATTTTTACCTGCAGGGTCAGCCTGGGCCAGAGCCTATGATATGTTATCGAACGGGCCTATTCATTACATCCTAATAGGAGATTCCTCTTCCCAAATATTTAAGCGGATGGATAATACACTATCTGGGATATATGCTCCGCACAAAATATATGAGCGTCTAGATACACAGGAAAACCAAAACAGAATCTCTCAACTAGGCTTTCCTATACGCAACCATCCTGAACTATATGTATGCATTGGAAGTCAATGTTTAGCACCAATAAATACCCTCGATCAGATTAGGGATTTAAAGAACAATCCTCCCTGGCAATACCGATACATTCAGGAAGAAATTTAGTCCGTTCCATACTAAAATTAATAGTCCTGCAGGTAGCGCATGCAATTTTTGCCAATCAAAATACGTGAGACCCACAGGAAGGCCTAATCCGAAATAACGGCTGCTCTGGGCCATCTAAAAGACTTAATGAAGGAGTATAATTGGACGGAACATTGAGTGAATCAATATACCTCGAAAAGGTGACGATATGGCTAAACTAAGCCGGTCTAATTTAATCCCTAATGAAGTCTATACATATACCATCCTGGATTCTTTCAGTAGGATGGAGCAGTGCTTTAACGACACAGGATATGTGTGGGATGGAAAATTAACTACCTCCAACCTGCAGAATAAGATAGAGAGATTTATTACCGAACAAGGCTTATTAGATTGGTTCACCACAGATAGAGCCGTGATCAGTAAGAGGCCGAGGTGGAAGGCTAGATTCACTAATGCTTTGATCCAATTGGTCATCCTTGGATGTTTAGAGGCGAATGAGGATGGGTATAATAGGACCGAAAAAGGAGAGTCATCCCTCACGGGTATTTCTCTTCATGTTAATGCCACCGCCAAACAATGCTATATAGTAGGATTCGGCGAACATATCGAGAATCCTTATGATCCCCAGAGACTAGAGGATACGTTGGTCCCAGATGTATTAAAAATACGACCGTTAGATATCCAAGAGACCTATCTGTAAGAATCCGTCAACTAACCCCAGCTCACTTGGTCGGATTCGGCCAGTACGATTGAATTGGTTCGACTTTACGGACACCCAAGATACATCTTTTCATTCATATTAGGCTCTACAACTAATAAATCGATAATTACTGCATTAACCGCTTTCTAATCCGAACGTAGTATTTAATCTACACATCATTTCGTAGTAGCATACCAATACAGCTAATGTTATAGCACCTTCATCTCCAATA
This sequence comes from Chloroflexota bacterium, assembly GCA_002707185.1. The sequence continues at coordinate 20,403 of PAMF01000005.1, forward strand.
AGGTGTGTAATTGCTTGCCAAGTGGAATCCCTAACCTGACTGCCTAATATTTCTTTTGGGAAATGCGCCCAAATACCTTCCTTGGGCAACAANCCTCTNGGAGCAGTCCCNGCATATATAGCATCTATTACAGTTTCTCTGACTCCGACCTCTCGAGCTACAGGTAATATTGCCTCCCAAATAGGCTGATTATCTAACTCATGGGCAACGGTTAATCCAACTGTACATACTATCCATGCCTCCATAGCCGAGCTTTCAAGAATCTCAGCATATATACCGTCAAGCAACTGGGCNATTCTCGGGTTAGCGAACAGCGTCTGTACAGTCGAAATTAATCCTGATCTTCTTTCAGTTGCCGTATGAAAACTCTCGTTATACACATCCGGAATGTCTGCAATTGTTACCATTGGCAAGCGAGCCATAATCACCCCCNAAAGATAGTACCAAATCATTGTCGGGCACATACATTAAACAGGCACCCGTCACTCGGTACATGCTAATTACACCTTCCAACTAATCCAGTATTCGTTATTTAGTTTCGTAAACCTGATTACTAGCCTAACCAAGATGTAAATTAAAAAAATCAAGGGTTCTTGGCCAAGAAGCATCGGCTGCCTCTTTGTTATATCTATGAGGTTGTCCGAAATCCATGAATGCGTGATCTGCTCCCGGATACGTATAGAATTGATGGTTTGTCCCAAGCTCAGTCAATTCTCTGTCTAACAGTCTCATATCATCTTGAGACGGGTTTTCATCAACTTCTCCGAAATGGAATAACATCGGACAAGTTATACCACTCATTTGATCATGCGGAGAAACACTAGAGGAACCGCGAGCAACCCAGAGATTGCCTCCATAATAAGGAGCAACTGCCTTAAAATTGGAATTGTTTGCAGCAGCCAACCATGCCACTCTACCACCCATACAAAACCCAGTAACTCCAATGCGATCACCATCAATAGCTGGATGTGATATAAGCCAATTTACTGTAGCATTTACATCTGACATTATTTCGATATCATCCAGAAAGGCATTTTTTGCTGTCCCATCAGCGATCATATCATCCGTTACCCGATGGAACAGATCCATCGCGACTCCTGCAAATCCGGCTTCTGCAAGCCTATCAGCGATATTTTGGGTGAACTCACCTACGCCACTCGCAGGGTGAGCGATTAACACAGTCGGAAACGGACCGGACCCATCAGGAACGCTTGAATATACGGACATTTCCTGATTATCTACTTGAAGAGTCTCCCAAAAAGATGCCATAACCACCTCCAGTTTTAGTATGATCCGATTTTAGCACGCCGCGTAAGTAAGATTACACAGATGAAGCCGTGTATAGCTAACCTCACCCGGTAGGTAGGCCTGTGACCGCCTGCTCAAACTCCATTACGGGATATATTACAGCATGATTCCANACGGCTAACCCAAAATCTACTATCAGACTATCCACAGCATGGGCATCAGGACCTTCCACAAGAAAAAAACTCACATGAGAAGATTTGTTTATCCAACTGCCGACAAGGGAACATGAATGCTTGCTCAGCACTTCCTCTAATGTGTTAAACATAGTTAACACTCGGTCCCTAATGGGTATCGATACACCCGGACAGTTATCCGAAGTATGGTTTAACATGACCATGTGAAGCATATTATTCTCCTAGCGGATTAAAAACTGACTTGTTATCCCCGACTCCGAAACCAATCTGGCACCCTCTGAACCATATCAATTATACGATCTTCAATCCTTTTCCCATCACTGTCCGGTGTCAAGCCGTGGCTATCCATCCATTCGATGCTGTCTCTGATATCCGNTATCAATGAAGGATTTGGTTGAAACTCCGGTATCAAAGCATGCAATTTAGAGCCTTCATAAATTTGGGTGTGACCAAAATTATCTGCTAACCCACCAAACCTTGAAGGTGATAACTCGATTAGTATATCCTGGGGAACATGAACCAAATCTAGATGAACTTCCAACGACTCAGCGACCTCCTGATGCCAGTAATCCCATGTTCTCGGATTAGGATGAACCAGATTATAAACTTCTCCTATACTAGCGTTCCGCCCCAATATACCAGAGAAAGCCACTCCTGCATTCTTTGATGGAAGAAACTGAAAAAGGTTTTGACCGTCTCCTGCGGATAAAAGCGGTTTACCCTTACGGAGTCGGTCTATCCAACTACCATCTCCGCCAATCTGAGGTAACAATACATTAGCTCCAAAAGTCAACGAGGGCTTCAGTATAGTAACCGGGAACTGGGAATCNTGGTGTTTTCGCAAAAAATATTCGTCCGCAGCTCTCTTATTTCGAGAATAACTAGAGTGCCCGTTTAATGGCGATGATTCATCCAAATAGATGCCCGAGAAAGGGGGCCCGTAGGTCATTACAGTGGAACACTGTATGAAGTGTTCCACTACATCTCTAAATACAAAACAATCTGATTGGGCATCTTCCAAATCAAAGCAAATCATATCTATAACGTAATCAAANCNTTGACCAGCCAATAATCGCTTGAAATTATCGCGATTNCGACGATCACCGGTNATCACATTGAGTCCAGAAGGAGGAGGATCGGGGTTTAACCCACGGGTAAATAACACCACTTCATAGTTTTTTTCCATTAGAGCCGCAACCACAGCTCGACTAATATTACCCGTACCTCCTATGACTAAAACTTTCATATTGCTTGACATAATCATGTTAATGGTAAATTTCTATATCCAGTGGGAGCTGTTGTAAGCCCAGGGTTGCTATAAGACAGATTTACCATGCAAGTCTAACGGAAACTTGCTAATAACATTTAACTATCGGCCAGCCAATCGCCTCCCTTCTATCAGACCCGGTGTGACCGTTTGGGGAGAGGTGATAATAATTTGAAATCCTTGCTTTATGCGCAGGGCCACCTCATCTGGGCTATTGGCACCCGTAGCGCACGGAACATTGAATTCTTTACAGGTTTCCAGTATCCTCAGCAAATTGCTCTGGACATCCGNGTGACCGGAATTGCCTCTTAGTCCCATAGACACAGACATATCACCTGGTCCAGCCCATATAGCACCAATACCTTTTACTTCGTTTAAAATATCCCTGAGATTTTCTACTCCCAATGGTTCCTCTATTATCCCCATAAGTANCATGTTTCCATTCGGATCCAGAGGCCAGAGATCGGCAGCATCGTAATATTCCTGTGGAGTAATACCCCAATATCTAGGAGCAATCCGCTGCCACCACCCTCTCTCCCCCTGCGGTTCAAAGTCCGCCGCGCCCGGAACCTGAGGATACCGGGCTGCAACAACTGCAGCCTTAGCTTCTTCTACCGTATTTAGGTGTGGAATTATAATTCCATAAACTCCAGTGTCCAGAGCTTGCTTGATAATCCATTGACTCAGTTCCCTGGCATTTGGCGGTATCCGGACTAGGGGGACCACATCTGCCTGAACGCTACCTTTCTCCGCTATTCGTTTCCGGCTCAATAGAAACTGAAGTGATATTTTTAAGCTATCAAAATTAAAGCCCTCGTGTTCCATNTCGATCATTACCATGTCATAATCGGAATCCGAAACGAACATAACGTCATCTATGTTCCCGTTCCAAATCAGCCCAGAGGCAAAGACGGTATGTCCAGCCTCCAGCAGATCAATCACCTTGTTATACCTCGCCGATTCACTCATAATGTTCGCACCTCAATGTGATCAATTGCCTAGGAACACTAAATGGGGCCGTCAGGTTCTAACCCTAAGGCTACCCTCCCATATTGCTGACCTCCCAAATCCATGATAAGCCCATCACGACGAGCCATCGCTTGAGCGTCCCGGTGTATCCTTTGGAANTTTGTAGAACTGAACAAGGCATGAGCTCCGCTTAATTCAAATATNCTATTTACGGAGCGTAGGCAAAGTTGCGCTACGAAAGCCTTGTCACGCCGATAGCGAGCTCTATCTAATGGTCTAAACTCTCTGTCCTCCCTTGCCATACGGAACATTTCTTCGATGTCATGTTTCATCAAAATATATCCGGCATCAACTTGCGCTTGGGCCTCCGATAGCCTATGGTGCACCGCATAAGAGTCCGCTGTCCGACCGGGCCCAGAGGTTCCCTTCAACATTGAGACAAACTCATCTATCATCCCCTGCGCTAACCCACAAATCGGAGCGACTAGATCCCATCCAAGTAGGGCCGGTATCGGTATTTTATATCTAGTCTGTCCATGAGTTTCCCATCCGATGCGATTTTCATTTCCTGCTTGCGCAACGTTTAACATCCTGTGGACCGGTACGAATGCTTCTTTCACCAATATATCTTTACTTCCTGTTCCCTTAAGGCCCGAAACAAACCAATTATCTACTATTTCATAATCTTGACTGGGTAGAAGCATCCACGTCCTATCCTGAAATCCAGGGGCTCCCAACATCACCCATTTAGCAGAGTCACATCCACTCGAAAATTCCCAACGCCCTGATAATTGATATCCTCCGTCTACGGCCTTAATCTCTGATCTGCCAGGATTTAACGAGCTAGAACAAAGCGCATATTCGGCATCTGCGAACACTTCTTCCTGAGCCTCCAAAGGCCAATGTCCGATCAAGTAGGCATGAGCAGTCCACAGGGAATAGCACCATGCAGACGATCCACAACCTTTGGCGAGTTCCATTCCCACATCCAGGGACACCCCATAATTAACAGACTGCCCACCGTATGACCTGGGAATTCCTATTCCATATATACCACTTGCGAGCAGATCTCTTACTGTCTCTTTTGGAATTTGTCTCAGGTCTTCAGTCAGCTGGGCCCGAGATTTTAAATTCGGAACCAACTCCGACGCTGATTTTATTAATTCACAAGTATCCATAAGAATCCTATAGGAGTGCGCTGCTTTGCCAGCTAGATATTTAACACTATGGACCGGACTGCTTTAACCAAATGGTTAACTTCATCAGCCGTATTAAAGAAATGGAGTGAAGCCCGAACACCTGGAGGGTACCCAATATGNCTGACGACTATTCGTTCAGTATNCCATAAGGTGGAAACCAGTGATTCACTATCAATACCTTTCACATCAAAACACACTAAGCCAGAAGATTGATTTTCATCTAACGGGGATAACACGTTAACTCCCTGNATCTCACTTAACCGGATCTTGAGCAAGGAAGCTAATCCAACATTTCTCTTTTGAATCCGATCTATACCGATATCTGTCATAAAAGTTATCGCTTGGCTCAGGCCGCATTGTAAGGCTCTGCTTGTAGATGCAAGCAAGAATTTATCAATGGAATTAATGTTCGGGGTTAAATCGCCCGGGTTGTCNTGCTCTAAAACCGCTCTGCCACTAACCTGAGTAGGTTCTATTTGCGAAATCAAATNTTCCTTAATATAAAGGGCGCCGATACCTTCGGACCCCAGTAACCATTTTTGACCGGGTATTGAATAAAAATCGCAATCAATCTCTTTTAAATCCAGATTGATATTCCCCGCGGCCTGGGCGCCGTCCAACAACAATAATATATCCCTGTCTTTTGATATTCTGCGGATAGCTTCGACCGGCATCTTCAACCCCGAACTNTATTGTATATGGCTCAAAAATATAAGCTTAGTTCGGCTTGTAATAGCTGAATCAATTTTATCCAGGATTATTTCATTACGTTCATCACTGTTTAGCTGAATTATCTTTAAATTTGCTCCGTATTGCCTCTGCTTGTAAAAAGCAGGTACCAAAACAGAACTGTGCTCCAAGCTACACGTTATGATTTCATCACCAGGNAGCCAACGTAGCCCATTTAATACGATATTGAGCCCATCAGTAGTGTTTTTGGTCAAACATATTTCTTCAGGACTGACGTTTAAAAGATTAGCAACATCTTCTTTGGTTTTACTTTGGATTGCACGCCCGCTGGAACCAGCATCAGGGCTCGCGGGACCCTCCAGCATCTCGTAATCTAAACGGTTTTTTATAGCATCGACGACTATCCTGGGGGATGGTCCCGACCAACCAGTGTTTAAATAATTCGTATTTTTACAAACAGGAATTTGCTCTCGGATTTCTGCAACATCCATAAGTTAAATCCTAACCAATCAGTATAACCAACAATAGTGATTGGATATCTCAGAATTTCACACCAACCTGAGAACCAAGGGCTACGTATACATTCTTATCGGGATCAGAATTAGCCCCATTACTTGAAATAATTCTTAGTACAATAGTTCATTCCGCTGTTCTTCCACCATCAATNACCAGTTCTGCACCAGTCACAAAAGATGATTCATCTGAAGCTAAATACANAACCCCAAACGCGACATCTTCAGGTTTACCCAGTCTGCCTATCGGCGTTCGCCGCATACGGTCATCTCTATAATCAGGGTNTTCAAGCAGTTGTTCTGTCATGGGACTTTCGATCGTACCTGGGTGTACAGAATTTGCCCTTATAGCATCTCCCGCATATTGGATAGCAGTCGATTTGGTGAACAGTCTGACTGCTCCCTTAGAAGCAGTATAGGCGGAAGACATACGGTTACCTACCAAGCCCGCAACCGACGATATGTTGACTATTGATCCCCCGCCATTTTGCTTCATATAAGGAATCACTGCCTTAGNTCCCAAAAACACTCCCTTAGCGTTGATATCCATTACCTGGTCCCATTCNTCTGTGCTCGTATCGAGGATGTTATTAACTCGATAGATACCGGCATTATTAACTAATATATCTATCTTCCCAAACGTACTGACGGTTTCCTCTATAGCACTAACCCATTGTCGCTCGCTAGTCACATCTAAATGAACAAACCGGCATTGGCCACCGGTTTCATTAATCTCGGCTTCTAAACGTTTGCCATCTGAATCTAAGACATCACCGATAACTACTTTAGAACCTTCTTTAGAAAAAAGCCTCGCTTCCGCGGCACCCATACCCCGCGCACCACCGGTAATTAACGCAACNTTNTTTTCAAGTCTCATATCGCGATCTCTGTACTAATAGAATTTTCATAGTTACCTTNNGTAAAGACCCATTAGGGTGNTTTTCTCGATAANGTTAGCATTCAACATGAACCCTACCACCGCAGCCGAAGTATCAGCATTTACGGGTAATGCATCCACAGACACGCTGTAGATGGTAAAAATATACCTGTGAGGATGATCAGACTCTGGAGGGCAAGCCCCTCCGTAACCTGGTTTTCCAAAATCGGTGCGAGTTTGCAAAGCGCCGTCAACCAAATGGGCTGACCCTTCCCTTATCGAAGTTACATCTGGTGGAATATTCACTATCACCCAATGCCAAAACCCACTCCCAGTTGGAGCATCAGGATCATAACAGGTAATGGCTAAAGACTTAGTACCTTCTGGAACGTTATCCCAGTGTAGTTCCGGTGAAACATTTTCCCCGTCACATCCAAATCCGTAATCAGCACTTAAAGCATGTTTATCTTGCAGATAGTCCCCATCTTTAAAACTGTTGCTGTTTAATCTTAAAGCCATTAATCCTCACTATGTTATGGTTATTGAATATTCTAATCTACGGCTTTCAAAAGGTACTACCAGTTATCAAGAGGAAGCTCTTCCTAGTAATTTCAAAGTACGATCTAGAGAACCTGTTCTGTCTGGTCCGGCTAGTATCGGAGACACCAGTAGTTCAGATGCACCGTATTCAAAAATAGTGTTCAATCCATCTAAAACTTTGTCCTCGCTACCATGTACTACAAGTCCATCTATCATATTGTCACTCCACTTCGCTTCAGATGCTTCGGGATATCCGGCACTAATCAACATGCGTCGATAAAATGGTAGGTTTGGATAATTTGAGAATTGCTCCCGAAAAGCAGCNCGTACTTCAGNGTCGTCGTCATGCACACATACTGGGACATGGGCAATCAAAGGAGGAACTGGCCTGTTTGCCTGGTCTGCCCCTGCCTTCATTGCTGGCAATCCAACATCTCTAAGATATGCCGCAGGACTAACCCAACTAATAGCTCCATCGGCCTCCGCCCCACACAATTCGAAGGATCCTCTTTGTAAAGCTGATGCCATTACTGGGACGTTCACTCGTTCTGCTAGTTTATCTTTCACCTGATAGCAAGTTCCCTCGTGATCCACTTCTCCGTCTTGCAACAACCCCTTCAATACCCGAAGATATTCTCTTAGATTTTCAAGAGGACTAGGCATTCTAATCCCCATAGCTCTCATTGTTGGCCTGTGGCTAGGTCCTACCCCTAACCTAAACCTCCCAGGAGCCAATTGGGCTACAACCTGGGCTTGCTGGACCATTACCAACGGATGTCTCGGGAAAATCGGAACAACAGATGTCCCCAGCTTTAAAGTCTTTGTCCCGCCGGCAGCAGCAGCGAACACTGTCATACTATCTAACCTAGCTCCCCCAGTTGTCATCCAAGCAGCTTCGATGCCGTATTCCTCCGCTTTATAGATCGATTGTTGCACCTCATCTACCCTAGTCCCTCCTACCGCCAGGCCTATTACCTTATCCGCCATAATTCAACGTCTCCTTGATTTATCACTCAACTGATGATTTCTGCTCATTAAACAAGTAATTTTTGTTAACAAGTTGATTGGGATACCTTTTGGACAACGCTCACAAAGAGTATCATATCTTATGTTTCTCTTAATCAGGTAATGAACTTTCCAAGGAAGCACCAAATGGATGTATTAATTATAGGCGGGACAGGGTACATCGGGAAAATAGTAACAGAACTACTTCTGGAACGTTCGGATAACGTGACTATATTCTCTAGAGGATCGTCGCGTCCCCATTGGTGGTCAGAAGTAGAACATATAACCGGTGATCGAGAGGACCGAGACGGTTTCACTAGAAGNCTTAAAGGGAAAAGGTTCGATTGCGTCATCGATACACAAGCATTTAAAAAAGATGATGTGGAATCAGTTGTCGATATATTCGAAGGTAACACAGGTCGCTATTTTCTGGTGAGTACAGGATCTGTTTACTTAGAAGGAGGAGTAGATTTCCTCAATAACTGTCCCTATAACGAATCCTCCGTCGATTGGTCAACTATCGATTACAGTTACCCTGATGGCCTTGATCCTTACGCAATCGGCAAGCGACACTGTGAGAAATGGATCAACGAAAATTGCGCCATACCTTACACAATTGTACGTATACCAGCCGTGATGGGAGAAGGGGACCCAACCGGGAGAATGTGGTGGTGGATTCAGCGGGCGCGCGATGGAGGAGAACTCATATTGCCGCCACAATCATTGGGGGCGTTCCGTACTATATACTCAGGAGACGCCGCTAGAAATTTCATACGAATCTTGGATAATGCCACCACTATAAATCAGACCTATTACGTGGCTATGCCCGAAATAATGGACTTGAACAGGTGGAGCAATTCTATCTGGAGTTGTATGGGATCAAAATGCTCCACTNCCTATATACCGTTAGATATAGTCAGGAAAGAACCGAATCTCCAAGGATACTTTCCTCCGATGGGCCGACCCTTCAACAATATACATGATCTAAGCAAATCAGAGAACACTTTCGGTATAGTCACACAACCCTTTGATCAATGGATTAAATCTGTGGTTGATTGGTACGAAGACAATTCTCCGGTTGAAGCCTCGGCCGGATACGATTTCCGGCNTGATGAACTTAATTTAGTCAACCGTTGGAAAAACCATTGGGATATGTTCACATAACATTATTCGAAAGGAAGATATTTTGAAAACTATAGCCGCAATCCAAACCAGCCCCAACTCCCTGTTAGACATAGCCGAACTGGAAGTTCCAGATCCCTCGGATGACCAGGTAATAGTCAATTTGATATCTAGTGGCATTTGCCATTCCCAGTTACATCAAATGGAAAACAGCTCATTATCCAGACCATTGGTATTCGGGCACGAAGGTACTGGAGTTGTTTCCCATGCAGGACGATCTGTTGATCACGTCAAAGAAGGAGATAGGGTCATAGTAACATGGGTACCCAGGGTGCCAGTTAAAGGAAGACCGTCNCCAATCCCCACAGGTGTTACATATCAAGAACAGTTAGTGCATGGGAATGTCTACACCTGGGGTGAGGATGTATTGGTCAACAAAGACTACGTCATTCCAATATCTCCGGAAGATCCCTCAGATGTCAGTTGTCTAGTCGGTTGTGCGGTGTTAACCGGCGCCGGGGCAGTATTGAATACAGCTAAAGCACGGCCCGGAGATTCAGTTGCTGTGTTTGGAGTAGGTGGAGTGGGATTATCGGCAGTCGGAATGGCTTCTATATTAGAAGCCTACCCAATAATAGCAGTTGACCTAAAAGACGACAAACTGGAATTTGCCAAACAATTTGGTGCCACTCACGTGATTAACGCATCCCAAGAAGATCCAATCGCCGCAATCCAAGACATCACTCATGGCGGTGTAGATTTTGCTATCGATGCAATTGGTCTTAAAATCACCAACGAACAAATATTACCCGCGACAAGAGGTGGTGGAGCGGGGGCTGATAATCACGGTGGAACCGCGATCTTGATTGGGTTACCGGGTTGGGACATCACCCTGAACTCACGGTTATTTGTTTCTGAGCAACGGCAGTACAGGGGTAGCCTTGGCGCAACATATCCGGACAGAGACTTTCCGATGTTTCTTAGATGGCACAGGGAAGGTAAATTCCCGTTGGATAAACTAGTTACTCAGCGATACAAATTAAACGAAATTAACGACGCCTGTCATTCTCTGAAATCAGGAAACATTCTTGGAAGGGCCATAATAGAATATTGATTACACCTACGTTAACCTCTAACAATAATATGTTCGGTAATGCTCGTTCTTAAACACTACGGGGCATGGATATGCCCTTTATTTTGCATCTTATTATTGGGTAATACATCGTGTATACCAACTGACGGTGAGATTCGCAGCATGGTTAAACACGAGATTGCCTCAGCATTAACGCTGATACCTACAATAACTCCGATACCAACAGCTACACCACAGCCAACACCCACATTGAGACCGTTTCCTCAAAGATCGACTCCAGTTATATTCCCTACCCCTTTGCCCACTCCCACACCTATGGCTCTCCCTGCAACACCCACACCATATCCAGTTCTCCCAACCAACACCCCTGAGCCCGTTACAAAATCCGATACGACTTTAAAGCCTAACATGCCTCCGCCAAAACCCGAGAAATCTTTACCGTCCACTTGGTCTCTAGTCCTAAACTGGAGTCCCACCAAGCCCGTATCTGGAAGAGATATTGACTTCACGTTGACAGGCTTAGATGCCTGGCAACGGCTCAAGATTTCCTTTATGGACCCACTCGGTAACGAATCTCTATGGATCGATCCTGACCGTGAAGTCCACCTGGTTAATGCGGACGGTACTCCAATGTCTAGCAGAATAATATTTGCTGACCAAACAGGGAAAGCTAAGTGGTCTAGAATAGCTACTCTCGACCACGAGGGAATCTGGGGAATTAGGATGGAGTTACTGGGTGATTCCATAATTACCAATTACAACTTGTTACAGATGGATCTACCAGATCCCGTTACTGAAAATATCGGAATAGAACTTAGAAGATACCAAGGATCTTTCTCAAATATATATTATTCCGCAGGCGTTCCAACCTCTCTGGTAGTTGACCTACAATACCATTTGAAATGGGTCGTAGATCAGATTAATGTCCGGAGTGGACTGCAGAGCACCAAGATTCCTGACATTTACCTAGCGTCAAACCATGACCTATTCAAAGAATTAGCCACCGCCAGCGGCGTAAATATAGGCTTTGAATCTGGATTTTATAAAAAGGCAGGGATCCGACCCGGCATTTATATGAGAACTGACTTCTTACGCACAGAATTATTACGTGTGTTAACTCACGAATACGTTCATCTGGTTATTGGAGAGAAGTCGCAGGAAAGAGATATTCCTAGCTGGCTAAATGAGGGAACAGCACAGTATTATGAATACGCCCTGAATTTGGATGGAATCCGACCTGGTATTACCCAGTTACGAATGTACCATGCAACGGATATCGTTAAATCAGCTGCATCGGATGCCTCAATGATCGGCCTAAGAAACCTTGAAAATCAAAGTAGTTGGAACAGCCAGACAGACCCATCCCGAATACTATTACAGTATTCGGAAGCCTATATGGCGGTTCAATATTTAAATGATACATACGGAGAAAAATCTTCTACTAACATAATACAAAACATAGCACGGGGTGTATCTATATTCGATGCTATCCAAGATGAAACCGGGATTAGCTATCACAAATTCCGTGACGATTTCACTAATTGGATAGAGAATTTTAAAAACCCTGAAAGAGAGGAGTTAAACAAACATATATCTGAATTGAAAGATATCACAGGCCAAGATGAAATATTATTCGCTAAACGGTCCCAGGAAATGCAATTAAACAGGGACTCAAGGGAACGTATTAGTGATAAGGAAAATTTGGTCAATGATGCTACTCAATTAATACAACGGCTTCAAAGAATGAAACCGCCGCCATCCTTAATCGAATTACACCAGGATTCGCTTATTTATTTTAGTAAAGTGAAAGACTGGCTCGCTCTAGAATTAAGCTATGTAAGCACAACTGAAGGAACCTTTCAGGTTGATGCAAACCAAATGATCCCTGAAATTGAGGCCCGAGGGACTTTAGTAAATAGGTCAATCGCCAACATACAATCTCTTCACAACCTCAAAGCTCTCCAGGATTAAGCAAGACGCGATTGCCGTTATACCAGTAGTTTTTATGTGGCCTTAACCAACCTCAGTTTCATAAACGTTCTTCATAAAATCAACCTGTTTATGTTTTGGCAGCTTGACCTTGAAAAGCCGGCATGACTTCTTTGGCAAATCGAGTAAGCTGTTCCTTAAACTGGGCTTTAGTTTCCCCCATTGGAAAGCCGATCATGATTTGTTCTATCCCGGGATATTTTTCCTCGATTTCTTTCAAGTAGGAGATGGTTGAGTTAGTATCTCCCGCGAACCATGCTCGTTTATTCAACACATCTCGGAAATCGTTTCCAGCAGCGATATGCCGGCCAACACCCCCAGGACCAATCTCCTTCATCTGATCATCGGTGTAACGTAACATACCTAATGGAGCAGCAAATTTGACATGTTCCTCAAATAGCGGCTGAAGTGATTTTTCAGCTTTTTCTACAGTATCATCTAGATAAAGCCAAAGCCCCAACCCTAAATTGCCACCTAATGGCATATCTCTACCATATTTTGAGTTCACAGCTTGAAATTTAATCATGTAATCATCGACATAATCTGCATGAGTGCCGAGTATTAGTCCTTTGACACCGTGTTTGGCCATAAAATCCATACCCCGTTCACTGCCCGAAACCAATGGTTGCCAAACTTCAACAGGATGTACAGGGCGTGGCACTAATGTCACATCTTTAAGTGTATAACCCCGATATGGCACCTCGGGAGGAATCGTATAGTTTTTACCTTTATGAGAGAACGAATCCTCATTAAACGCTTTCATCATGATTTCGAATTGCTCTTCAAATAACTCACGGTTCGCATCTGAATCCTGCATTGGGGCCCCAAAAGTCTCGACTTCACGAGTGTGATATCCTCTGCCAACACCCAAAATTACCCTGCCGCCTGTTAATATATCCACCATCGCATAATCTTCAGCCAACCTTATAGGATGCCACATAGGTAGGATGTTAAAGCCGCACCCAAATTTGAGTCGTTTTGTGAATTGGCAAAGATATTGGCTCAATATCAGCAGATTAGGAATGCATTCATACCCTTCCCGTTGAAAATGATGTTCAGCCATCCACAACACATCATATCCGAGTTCATCCATAAAAATAGCCGACTCTTTGGCGATATCAAATACCTCTATAAGGCGCTCATTGGTGTACCATCTGTCATCATGAGGCGTTCCGGAAAAACCAATATTCTCACCTTCAAGTACGTGTCCGGCATAGAGAGCTGAAAACGATTTAATCATCCTGATAATCCTCCATAGGAATATATAATGCTGAACTGAATACCATATAAAGTTTATATAATTGGAATATGTTATCAGATTATATTGCTGACTTACATCGGGCAATTCAGGCATATTCCAGATTATCTCTGCACTGGGATTTGAATAACTGCTCGGGGCTAATTGACCCTATTCCAACTACCCCTAAATAATCCAACCAGATCCCCAGAAATTTTACAGTTGATGCAAAAATTAATAACATTACTAACCTTGATCCGGCCCAAGACAAAAATAAGATGGCTAATTACTCTTTTGTCTTTATCCGGATTTATCGTATTTCTGCTAATTATGACTCCGAGCTCCCGCTCTGCATTCCATACCGCTCTGTTTATTTCGCAAATTCTTGATCTAGGCATAAAACCTCAGACCTGGTTAACTCCTGAACCAGTGCGTTATGAGATAACTTATCCAACAGGTCAACGACAGGGGAGGGCAGATATTTACAGGGATCCGGATTCAATTACACAAGCAGCAATTCTCCTGTTCCTAGGGGCTAATGCAGCCGGTCCAGACGATCCTGATGTAATTAATCTAGGTAACGCTCTGGCTCGAGCAGGGTTTGCAACAATGTTCCACTGGTCTCCCACAATGGGTCTTCACAAAAACATCGATNACGACGAAATCGACAATTTGGTCCGTGCATTCCAATATTTGCAGTCTCTTGATTACGTGGACACTGGAAAGATCGGAATAGGTGGATTCTGTATTGGAGCCTCCTTTGCCCTGGTGGCTGCTACGGATTCCAGAATCCGAGATGACGTTGTATTTGTTAATGCATTTGGACCATACTTTGATACTGAGGATTTGTTTTACCAGATTACGAGTAAATCTTGGACTTACAGGAACCAAACCGTTCCCTGGAGTCCCGATCCATTAACCCTGCAAGTCTTCGCAAACGAACTCATCGAAACCTTAGGAGACTCAGAAAACACGNATAAAATCTACAGCAGGTACGTANAGTCGGAAACAATACCCGATTCTGAATTTACAGACCTGACATACTCTGAAAACCTAGTCAAGCGGTTGATAGATGGAGTTACTCTGGATGATGCCCCCGAACTGTATGGGTCTCTCCCTGAACAATTCAGGAGAAATATGCAATTTATATCCCCAAGTAGTCATACTCACGATTTGACGGCTAAAACATTTATCTTACACGACAGACATGACAATTTAATCCCGGTCAGCGAATCGTACAAGTTAACTGAGGCACTTCCAAATGCTCGATTTACAGAATTACTTTCTTTCAACCACGTCAGACCTGCAGATGGGAATTTCATCAACATTATAAAAGATGCAATCAATCTCTTCAGACATACCTACGGTATTATTAGACAAGCACACTAACTAACAATGGACGTACTGGTTTTCAGGGATAAATTAAACACGCTGCTTCAGAGGCTNTAATGTCGGCAGGTGGAACAATCACACATCATCACGCAGTAGGCAGAGTACACCGCCAATGGTACGACAGACAAAGACCGGACTTATTCGCACAATCTTTAAAGCAAATAAACAAACCCTNGATCCAAACGGTATCCTCAACCTCGGGATATTAATTGATCCGTGGACCGCACCATTTGATATTTACACCNCGTAACCTGAAAGNAACTATATACAAATTGGTATAATATACCTGAGCCTTATCAAAATAGATCAATCAAGGAGACCCAATGCAGTTTGGAATGTTTGGCAGCGCACAAGCAAAACGAGGAGGCCCCAGCGACGACAGCGGGGCAGGTTTTCGGGAATTCGTTGATAGGAACGTCGAAGCGGAACAACTTGGGTACACGAGCACTTTCCTAGTAGAACATCATTTTACCGGGTTCGGCCAGGTATCTGCCACCTTAAATTTACTAACCTGGATAGGTTCTCGCACAGAAAGATTACGTCTGGGTACAGCGGTATTAGTATTACCCTGGCACAATCCGGTCTTACTAGCCGAACAAATTGCTACGCTCGACTTGTTGTCAGAGGGACGTGTCGACGTTGGAATAGGTAAAGGTTACAGGTTAAGTGAGTTCGATGGCTTCTGTGTTTCTCTTGAAGAAGCTGATGAACGGTTTGAGGAATGTCTTAATGTAATGACTAAAGCCTGGACGTCCGATTCCACCTGGTCTCACAAAGGAACTTATTGGCAATATAACAATGTAATAGTCGAACCTACAAGTTCACAGCTGCCACATCCACCAATTTGGATGGGCGCTGGTAGTCCGAGATCTATAAAACAGGTCGCAGCTAATGGATTCAACATGCTTTTAGGACAATTTGATTCCATAGAACAAATTAGTGAAGAAATAGCTCTATATAAAACAGAAGTAGAGAATCTAGGTAGAGTCTTTGATCCTAAAACTGTAGCAGTCGCCAGATCCATAAATATCCTAGATTCCAAAAAAGAATACGAAGAAGCTATTACAAATCGCATGGCAGCCCGACGCCGAACTCAAGAATTAGCACGAAGATCTGGATTTGAAGATACTGAAGAGGCCGCTGCAGCGGGAACTTTATATGGTCCGCCTGATGAAATTTCAGCCAAACTTCAGGCACTAAAAGATGTTGGGGTTGAATACATATTGGTCAATAGCCCTGGTGGTATTAAAACTTTACGCAGGTTTGCCAATGAGGTAATGCCTGATTTCAAATAATTCGGTGTTGCTGTAAAAGAGACCACAAACATTACGATACTNTTGCAGAACAAAGTTGCGGTGCTAAAGTTAAAAAGCCTACCATATGGGCGTGCAATCATTAGTAATCACGACATGTCTAATAAATCTGACGGAGCATATAGTCTCTGCCTACTCCATCACGAAAACACATTTCCCAGTGGTTGAGTTATCAAACTCTTGAAAGGCCTGTTCAGCTTGGTCGATTGAATATCTGTGGGTTATAAGCTTGCNTAACGGAGCGCCTGTCTCCACAAAAAANCGAGATATTTCAATTAATTCAGCTTTACTGAATGTCCAAGAACCAAATATCGTGATTACTTTGAATATGACATCACGATTAAAATCGATTTCCGCAGGACCTCCAACACCTACGTAACAACATCTGCCAAACGGAGCGAGACATTGNAGTACTTGTTGACGGGCAGTAGGGTTGCCAGAAGTCTCTAACGAAGCTGAGGCACCTACCCCACCAGTCAGTTCTAGAATCGCCGATACCGGATCATCATTACTAGCGTTGACCACATGATCAGCACCTAGTTCCTTGGATAATGCCAATCGTTCAGATACCACATCGACCCCTATAACTCTGGCACCCATCGCCTTTGCTGAAAGAGTTCCACTTAGTCCTACTGGTCCCTGACCGAACACTACAACCGTATCACGTCCGGATATGTTCATCTTCTGCAAACCGTTCCAGGCTGTCCCTGTCCCACATGAAATAGNAGCACCTTCTTCAAAAGATAAAGAATCATGCAAATGAACTAAAGTCCGAGATGGAACTAAAATGTAGTCTGCATTAGCACCATGACCTGTACCGCCACCGTACGTAACGTGACCTGTTGGGCATAGTTGTTCATACCCCATAGAACAAATTTCACAAATGCCACATCCCGAGTAGTGGTGACACATCACTCTATCGCCCACATTCAGTGTTTTGGGAGACCCCGAACCCAACTCCGCTATAACCCCACATGGCTCGTGCCCTGTGATCATCGTTACCGGATCATCACCCCTGTAACGATGCAAGTCTGTACCACACAGTCCCGATGCCTTAATTTGTATAACAGCTTCTCCNGGGCCTGCTTTCGGATCAGGGAATTCTCTGATCGATGCCTTTCTATTCCCTTCGAAAATCACTCCTCTCATGATTGATACTCCATGAAACTCAAATTACCCAGTTGGATCAAGCTTTCTGATCAGATATCCCATGATCTACCTTTATCACTTATCAACTTCTTATTCAAAACCGCATCAGAATAATCGGTATCAGGGAACCAGAATGCCCCCTTTTCTATGCGTTCCGGAGGTATTAAAACCTCCGAACGCCATGACGCTTCATAGACCGCATGTTCTAACCGGTAAGAGCCGGGAACCACGGCCGTCACCTTTGCACTAGCTAACTGAGAAATCGGGCCAGACGGCGAGTGTAATGAAACCTTACCTTGATTTGATATGATATTTTCAGCAANATGCTTCGCCTCATTAACTCCACCACAAAATTTCACATCAGGCATAACTATACTGACAGATCCACCACTTAAAAGATCGTTAAAAAACTTAATACCGTATCCCCGTTCTCCTCCGGCTAAGGGAGTACCAATCAGAGAAGCAATCCGGGCAAGTTCAACCTGACCTGTAGCCGGAGGAAGAGGTTCCTCATACCAACTTATTTCAAAATCCGCAAGTTTGCGGGCGACTTCTATCGCACTTTCTTCATCAAAGCAACTATGACAATCTACCAACAGACCGATATTGGGTCCTATAGCTGATCTAACGGATTTAACCCTTTCGATCCCTATCATGGCAGAATCTAATAAGTTCGCGGAAGACTGACCGCTAACAACATCGTCAAAAGGAGCACACTTGATCACTTCAAAACCATCACTGGCTGCTCGTTCTGCCGCTTTACCGAAATCCTCAGGGCTCCGGCGACTGCCAAGCAGGCAACGATTTATATTTGCATATAACGGCACGTTAAACCTAGATTCCCCGCCCAGATATTCGATCAATGACATGGATTTATCCCGTGCGGCTAACGTAGTTAATCCGGTACGTAAGGCACTCACAGCAACTGCCATTGGTTGGTTGCTTAGCAACTGATCAGTTGTCAAACCAGTAGTCATCTCAACATCTGCTTCATCCGTAACCCTTTTTGACTTGACCAATTCAAATAACTCACTGAAAAGCTGAACCACTTTCTTGGTATCCGCTCCGCTAGTGATCTCAACCGTACAACTATGATTGCCATTAGAAATCTCTATAAATGTCCATTCAGTACGCTCGGTCACGTATATTGAATGGAATGTAACGCTTTTCAACACCGATTGTTCTTTCAAAAATTGTATCTCCGATTACATATATTACAGAGACTACGCTCGTCCCCAAAATCCGTTTATTGGTTAAAAGTTAGTAAAATCCCGCCAGCAACTCGCATTTTGCGGTGCACATCAGCCACGTCCCAGTAGTTGTTGCAACTCTCGCCCTCGTAGATATTGGGTGGGCCAACCAATCTCGTCATCAAGTTCCTCACGGGCATGAATCGGCCAGTAAGGGTTGCGCAACAATTCACGTGCTAACAATACTGCATCTGCTTTTGAATCTAACAGGATGTTTTCAGCTTGTCTGGGTTCAGTTATTAAACCAACCGCCCCAGTCAACAAATTAGTTTGATTTTTAATCTGTTCAGAAAACCCAACCTGATATCCTGGATAGGGATGAAGTTGCTGAGCTGATGAATTACCTCCCGACGAACAATCGATTAGATCTACGCCTTCGCTCCCCATCCATTCACAAAGCTGCACACATTCCTCCAAATCCCAACCGCCTTCCATGTATTCTGTCGCTGATACCCGAACGAAGAGCGGCATACTATCGGGAATGGCTGACCTAACAGCTCGGGTAATTTCAAGACAAAATCTAGAACGGTTCTCCAAGTTTCCTCCGTAATTATCCGACCTTTTGTTAGATAAAGGAGACATGAATGAACAACCCAGATATCCGTGAGCCATGTGCAATTCGATAACCTTTATCCCCGCGTTTACTGACCGCTTGGCCGCATCAGCAAAGTCCGATACTATAACACCTATCAGTTCGGTAGTAAGCTCTTCAGGGGCAGCACAGTCTTCGCTGAATGGAATAGGGCTAGCACCCACAGGCTGCCAACCTAATCGAGATGAATCGAGAAATCCCCCACCGTTCCATGGTCTATCATGAGACGCTTTTCGCCCTGCATGAGCCAACTGAATAGCCGGAATAGAGCCATTTGTAGAAATAGCTTCAGCAACCCTGTTAAGTGGCTCAATTTGCTCATCAGACCAAATACCTGTATCCCAAGGAGAAATGCGTCCTTCGGGTTGCACAGCCGTTGCCTCTGCCATAACCAACCCAGCTCCACCAACAGCTCGTGAACCCAAATGAACCACGTGCCACGCTGAGAATTTACCGTCCATATCTTCACAAGAATATTGGCACATAGGAGAAACGAAGACCCGATTAGGCATCGTTTCACCCCGTATGGTTAAAGGAGAAAATAGTCTACTCATATCAATACCTCGTTCCTAGCTTAATACATCCCAACAACATTTAATATAACTAGATTATTCTCCAGACCGCAACAACTAAAAATACGTCTAGAATAATGAACAAATCCCTATTTATGACGCAGTTGCCTTGAAATCCTAGCAAATCGTCGCAAAACTGCTAACACACGCATTGGATATTGGCATATCGGAAATCCTGAGTATAATCCGTGAATAAAGTATCTTACCTAATCAGTTATTTGGCTGAGTGATACGTCCCCATGTGGCCTTGATCAAATCTGTAAAAAAATTAAACCTAGGAAACGTACTATGCAGAATTACGATATCTTATTTTCCCAAGTAGATTCGTTGAGAGATGAAATAATTGATCTAGAAAGATCGATGATTCAAATACCTACGGTTAACACAGGGGTGATGCCCACAGGAAACGAGACAGCACTATGCGAATACGTTAGAGATTGGCTCTCTCGAGATAGTATTACAGCTGAAATCATAGAATCAGCACCTGGTCGAGGGAATTTAATTGCACGGATGGAAGGTGACACTACCGACGCAGGGCTAATGTTTATGTCACATTTAGATGTAGTTCCTGTAGAAGACGAGTCCAAGTGGCAATTTTCGCCATTCAGCGCCACAATTTTCAATGATCGTATTTATGGGCGGGGAGCCTCTGATTGTAAGGGTCTTTTAACCGCACAATTAATGGCCTTACGCATCTTAAAGAGAAACGACATAAAGTTATCAAAAAGCTTGATACTGGCATCAGGAGCAGACGAAGAGCATGGAGGGCGTTTCGGATTTGGATGGCTCGCTGAACAGCACCCCGACAAGATAAAAGCGCCTTATGCGGTTAATGAAGGTGGAGGTACTCCAATTGATTCCCCAAGCGGATTAACTTACGTTCTAGGGATAGGAGAAAAAGGTCGTCTACAAATAGAAATTGATGTAAAGGGATCAAGCGCACATGCGTCGTTACCGTGGTTAGGAACAAACGCACTTTACAGCCTCAGTCAAGTTTTAACCCGTATAGAACAATACCAGGCAGAACGAGATACCTCCACAAGTATCTTCGAGCACCTATCGGATTTCGCTATAGAACACAAAGCTTCTCCCGAAAATATTGACGATATAATTGCCGAAGTGGAACCGGATAACCCAAGGTTCGCATCCATGCTTAAGGCGCTTTCACGTATGACTCTAACACCTACCATGGTGAGAGGCGGGATAAAATCTAACAGCGTTCCCGAATCCATAAGACTAACTTGTGATGTCCGAACTTTGCCACATCAAGACGACAGTTACGTAGAAAGTGAATTAGGCAAAGTATTACAGGGAATACCCGGTGTAGAATTTGACATAGACTACATGGCTGTGCCAAACTCCTCTCCGCCAGAATCCCAGCTAGCAGATAGCATCCGGAATGCCACTTCACTGGCTCTTGGTCGCGATCAAATACAATGGGTACCTGCCATAAGCAATGGATTCACTGATTCACGATTTACAAGGCCGTTGGGAACTACCACATATGGGTTCACAGGGTCACACCCAGATGACAATCCTGCGCTTAACAACGTACACGGCACCGATGAATCTATAGGAATAAAAAGCCTCCTTAGCAGTACAAAAATAATGCTTGCTATCGCAATAGATTTGTTAACTACCAAATGAGTAAAGTGCTATAACTGAAAATAAAAGCTTCGACTAGTTGCTTAGGAGTATTTGAAATATGTCAATATCGAAAGAAACTCTCAAAGCCATGATTAAGGAATACGACGGCCTGAACATCTCGGATTCAGAACTTGAACTCGTACTTCCTGAGATAGAGAACTATTTAATCGCGGCTCACTCAATGGCCGATCTGGATCTGTCCGAAGTTTTTTCAGGGAGATTATATAGACCTCAAGAAGGAGACATCGATGAGCCCATCTGATCTATTACAGTTATCAATATCAGAGATATCCCCTCGGATTAAAAACAGGGAAATATCCCCTGTCGAATTAACAGAGGCCGCCCTATCAGCTGTAGCGCAACTTCAACCCAAGCTGAATTCATTCATAACGATACTTGACCAACAAGCATTAGCTCAAGCTCGTATTGCCGAATCAAAAATCATGAACGGTGAATATTTAGGACCTTTGCATGGAATTCCGATTGGTATCAAAGACAACATCGAAACTCAGGGGATTCGAACCACTGTTGGGTCCAAGGTCCTAAGCGACCATATACCATCAGGTGATGCACATGTCGTGGCCCTTTGCAAAAACGCAGGTGCAGTCATACTGGGCAAGGAGAATTTGGAAGAGTTCGCGGCGGGGGTAACATCTAACAATTTGCACTACGGCGCAGTTCATAATCCCTGGGACCTAGATCATATACCGGGGGGATCCAGCGGAGGAGGAGGTGCTAATGTAGCTGCAAGGATAACTTTTGCCTCATTGGGCACCGATCTGGGGGGGTCTGTCCGGCTACCAGGAACTTTTTGCGGGGTAGTAGGACTTAAACAAACATTTGGGAGAGTGAGTCAGCGAGGACTGATGGTCACAAGCTATAACGGTGATCATATTGGCCCCATGACTCGGAGTGTTTCGGATAGTGCTTTACTGTTACAAATCCTAGCAGGACACGATCCTTTAGATCCAAGTACTGTCCCAGTGCCAGTACCAAATTATTCAGAAAATCTAGATCAGGGATTACGCGGATTAAAAATAGGTATCCCTACTAATTATTATTTTGATCTAATTGATCCAGAGGTAGAATCCGCAGTGCGTAACTCTGTTACTGCACTAGAGGAATTGGGCGCAGAAATCATCGAGGTTAGTTTGCCTAGCATGAAATATGCGGCTGCCATGAGAATTACAGGAATGGCCGACGGGATAGTAGCACACGAGCCTTACATTAAGAATCAACGTGATGATTACGGGCCCTCCGTATTATATAGGGCGCTCGCGGGCCAATTTGTGTTAGGTAGAGATTATTCCAAGTCAATGAAAATCCAACGAATTATAAAAGAAGAACATGCCATGGTGTTCCAAAATATCGATTTATTAGCCACCCCCACAGCACCTATACCCGCTCCTAGAATAGATGATGATAAGTTTGCTCTGGACGGAGATGAGTATCCAGTGAGAGGACCCGGATCAGGTATGATCTCAAGGAACACTTCTCCAACAAATTCTACCGGGTTACCTGCTATCAGTATTCCTTGTGGGCTTACATCCAATGGGCTGCCAATCGGATTACAGTTGATCGGACGACCCTTTGAGGAACAACTTATATTCCAAGCTGCTAAGGCATATGAAACGGTTTCCCCCAGTTTAAACTCGGCTCCACCAGTTAAGAGCAACTAAACCCTTGAGTGAAACTACTAAGGAAGCAATAATCCCAACATTAATCAGGAGAGTCAAATGTCATTACCCCCAAATAGGGTCGATTATTTGCCCATAGTGGATCGACCCATAATCAAATGGCCGGACAATGCACGGGTAGCTTTCTGGGTTTCTCCTAACGTCGAACATTACGAATATCTTCCTGAGAATCAGGGGGTACGCAATCCGTGGCCGCGAACCCCATACCCAGATGTCCAGCAATA
This sequence comes from Chloroflexota bacterium, assembly GCA_002707185.1. Next base: position 44,181 of record PAMF01000005.1, read on the forward strand.
TTCTTACAGAGACTATGGTAATAGAATTGGATTCTGGAGAATGTTAGAGGTGCTAGACAAACATAACATAAGGTGTTGTGTATCATTAAACCTCGCAGTTTTAGAACATTTTCCAGAAATAGCCAAAGCAATGACCGAACGAGACTACGACTATATGAGCCACGGCATCTATAACACGAGGTATCTGTATACATATGATGAAGAAGCTGAGAGGGAATTTTACAAAGACAATATTGAAACCTTGAAACTCCATACTGGCAAACAACTTAAGGGCATGCTTGGTCCAGCTATCTCGGGCAGCATTAACACTCCCGATTTAATGGCTGAAGCTGGACTCATCTACCATACAGACTGGATGCACGATGATCAGCCAGTACCTATCAAGGTCAACAGCGGCAAGCTAATTTCGGTCCCATATTCAATTGAACTTAATGATTCATCTATGATGAGAGATCATCACTATGAAGGGGATTATTTCGCCCGTATATGTAAAGCCCAATTCGACCAGTTATATAAAGAAGGGCAAGAAAATGGCCGGGTAATGTGCATAGCTCTACATCCATTCTTGATCGGTCAACCCCATAGAATCAAGTACTTAGACGACATTTTGGGCTACATAATGTCTCATGATGGGGTTTGGCAAACCACTGCCGACGAAATAGCGGAATACTATATGACCCACTATTATGATGCAGCTGTAGCCCACGCCAATAACTTAAACCAGGTAACAAATATATCTTCTGATAGTTTATCAATTTAACTATTTCGCAGTTAGATTTACCAGTAGGAGGTCTTATCTATGCCCGCCCAGAGACGCTTCGGAATGGATCACGAACATTATGATTGGTCTCCTATAAGCACACGAAATGTTTTGAGATGGCCTGATGGGGCCCCATTGGCTATAGTAGTCATCGTTAATCTGGAACACATGGAATGGACCGCCCCCGACGGAAGCTATCAGGCCGCAAACCTTGCAGGGGGATCCACGGCTAGACCTTTCCCTGATTATGCTCGGATATCGCACAGGGAATATGGTCACAGGGTAGGCATATTTCGGATACTGGACGTTCTCCAGAAATACAACATTACGCCTACTCTGGCAGTAGACGCTCTAACAGCTAAACATTATCCGTTTTTAATGAATTATTGCATGAACCGAGATGTAGAATTCATGGCACACGGCATCTCAGTCAGCCAAATGATTACCAGCAAGATGTCGGCTGACCAAGAGCTAGAATACATTCAACAGACTATCGCAGCCATAGAAATAGCTACCGGAACCCAGCCTGCGGGGTGGCTTGGACCAGAATATGGGGAGTCTGAGAGGACTCCTCAATTATTAGCTAAATCTAATATCAAATACTTATGTGACTGGGCTAACGACGAGCAACCCTACCCGTTGAAATCGCCGGAAGGAGAATTAACCGCGCTTCCAATCATGCTGGAACTCGACGACGTAATAGCAATGGCACATCGCAGGGTTAATGTGGATCGTTATGCCAATATGTTGACCGAAAGTTGTGAAGTTTTGTATGAAAATGGGTCTGATAACGGTCGATTGATGGTGCTTAACTTACACCCTTGGCTGATTGGACAGCCATTTCGTATAAATTACCTAGATGAAGCACTCTCAACAATAATGAACAAACCCCGAGTATGGGCCGCAACAGGGTCAGAAGTAACTAACTGGTATAGGGCTCACAATAACCAATAGGCATGATCCCTGACACTAACCGTTACTTCGTTAACGCATGCAAAACTACAAAGATATTTTGTCGCGTTAACTGCCCCCCCGGACGTAGAACTAAACCGGTCAACCGAATTTCATTCCCTGGCATTGACGAAGCTATTCAAGCAGGGTATAGGGCTTGCCTAGTTTGCTTGCCGTCGGACGGACCGCCCGGTCCATGGAAGCCCAAATCGCTGGGGCAATTTATTTAAAACCAACCCGATTGTAACGCTAATTAATTCCGTAATTGACAATAGATTTCGGCTATCTCAAAATAGGAGTCATGGTCTATTAGAACAGGATCCTGGGATCCAGATTATCGCATAGGTACTTAACTGGGAGGAAAATCTAGAATAATAATTGGAGGAAGTCATATGGCAGGTAAAACTTTCGTTTATGTAGGCGCCGAGGCAGACGGGTTATACAGAAAAGAGCATAATGACTCGCAATGGACTAAGCTTTCGAAAGGCATGCCACCTTCACCACAGGTCAGGGCTATAGCTATAGACCCTCGGAATTCTTCCATTCTTTTCGTTGGGACCCAACGAGGAGTTTACCGTTCCAAAGACAGCGGAGAAAGTTTTGAACGAATGAACATGGATGAAGGTAGAATCGTCTGGTCCATCAAATTTCATCCTCACAACCCTGAAATAATGTTTCTAGGAACTGAGGGCAGCGAAGTCTACCGAAGTGATGACGCAGGGGCAAACTGGGAGTATGTTTCAACAATCATCAATCAAGATTCCGTCCAGATGGCTTTCGCAACCCGAATCTTAGGCATTGGAATCGAACCTGATGAGCCACAACAAATGTACGCTGCCTTGGAAGTAGGTGGTGCCGCTCATAGCTCAGACGGTGGTAAAACATGGGAAATTGTGAACAAAGAGTTTGACGGTGACGTAGATTTAATGGACCTACACGGAGTATCAGTCGGGGGACCCGGAGCAAAGTCAGTATTCATTTCCAATAGAACCGGTGTTTGGAAAAGCACCGATCGTGGTCAAAATTGGCAAGACCTGAATTTTGAGAGCTTCTCAGATATCCGATACTCTCGTGGGGTAGAAACATCCCCTAATGACCCCAATACTTTGTACGCTTGCGTCGGTCTCAATTTCGGAAGCGAGCAGGGTGGTGTTATGCGAACTACCGATGGAGGGGACAGTTGGACTAGATTTGATCAGGGAGTCAACGCGTTAAGTACGACTTTTGGCGTGGCAATCAACGAACACTCACCTGAGCAAGTCTACTTCTGCACTCGAAAGGGTCAGGTTTTTGGAACTCTTGATGGCGGAAACTCCTGGAAGGAGCATGTTCTTCCGGAGATCGCGGCAAACGTTAAAGCAATAGCCTGTACTTCTGGTTAATCAGAAAGAAATATTTCTCATAACCAAATATATCCAGAAACTAGAATTTAAAACAAACTACGTTTCAATAATAGCTGGTATTCCGTAGTATTTGATTTACTATTCCCGGAATACCAGCTAGATCGCTTAATACCAAATTGATCTTAGTCTCAATATCATTCCGTTAATACCTCAAGAACAACGTTCCCAAAAACTATCACAATAATTATCTAAGTCTTAAATAAATATGAAAACGGTATTAATAACAGGTGCCGCCAGTGGGATTGGCTCTGCTACAGCCTTGAGGTTAGCAGAATCAGGCTGTAATTTGCTATTACATACACGCATCAATCAACATAATCTGGACCTAGTAGCGGACCGAGCTCGCAACCTAGGTGCCAATGTAGAGACAGCTCTCGGAGATCTAACAGATCCGGATATTGCTGATAACCTAGTCAATATATGCATATCAAGATTCGCTAGTCTCGACCAAATCGTAAGCAACGCTGGATTTGCCAATCGCGGCGAGTTCGGAGACACCGATGTCGAGACGTTAATAAATGCCCAAAAGGGTATGCCTGAAGCTTTCTTTCGAATAGCCTCGTCTGCAATCCCTCACATTTCTCAATCCCATACCGGTAGAGTAGTAGTAGTAAGTTCATTCGTGTCCCACGTATTCGCTGCCGGGGGAATATTCCCAGCTACAGCGGCCGCAAAAGCTTCTTTAGAGGCACTAGCTAAAAGCCTTGCAGTACAACTAGCACCCGCGGGTGTTACAGTAAATTGCATTGCACCAGGTTATACTCGAAAAGATGAATCAGCACATTCTGCAATCCCTGAATCAGCATGGCTAGAAGCCATTAAAAGAATACCTTTAAATCGGATCGGGACACCTGATGATTCCGCTGCCCTAATATCTTTCCTACTATCCCCAGACGCCGGATTTATCACTGGGCAAATAATTCATGTAGACGGGGGACTAACATTAGCTTAGGTGAATTTGACTCTCAAGATTAATGACAATAAGGGAGGTCAGTATGACCACACTAAATGAACGAGCACAGAAAGGAAGTGAAATCAGAGCTAAATTCGGTGGCGGGACTCCTAGCGACGGTTCTGTCCCTGGATCCAGATCCATGGCACCCGATTTGCATCGTATAGCGGACGAAGCATTGTTTGGCTCTATTTGGCAACGGCCCGGCTTAAAAATCGAGCATAGGGAAATGATTGTCCTCACAGTTCTTACTGTGCTTCAGCGAGAAAATCAACTACATAGACACGTAGCAAACGCATTCAATCTGGGTCTCAGTAGCCAACAAATAATCGAGGTCATGATTCATGCATCGTTCTACGGGGGAGTGCCAGCAGCGTTTACTTCTATGGGCGTCGCAGAAGCTGTATTTAAAGCTAACAATATACCGTTCGAACCACTCCTAGTATATGATCCTAATGAAACCCCGGACGAGCTTTATCAAAAAGGCGTCTCCAAGCGCGTGGAGTACATGGGAGACAGTGCAAACACTGGAAATGCGAACACTGGTCCTGTGACACAAGCTGAACGAGAATTTAACAGACTTACAACGGAATATTACTGGGGTTCAGTATGGACCAGGCCCCTACTTGATTTAACCAGCAGATCCATCTGCACCATGGCGGCGTTAACTGTATTAGGCCGTAGTGACCAACTCAGGAGCCACATAAATGGAGCTCTTAACCTCGGACTTAGTCAGGAAGAAATTGTAGAAGTTTTGATACAAACAACATTCTACGGAGGTCTCCCTTTTACAAGATCAGCTATAGATTTGGCCAATGAGATATTTAGATCTCGGACCGATTAGTTAAACGATTCCCATGTAGCCAAATGTAAAGGGATGATGATATGTCCAGTGCAAGTAGTACATGTTATAACCCGCCAACCGTTTAATCGCACTGAACATACCAATATGCTACCTCGTTCGGTATAAGTGCTATATCGTCTTTCTAACATAATGCGTTGTATTGACCACGGCCAAAAGCCTACCCGATTCGGCCGTTACATTGGTGGAAACAGTTGTTACGTTTCTGCCTAAATGGGTCACTTCGCTACGAGCATTGATGATACCTTCCATAACGTTGCCAATTAGTTGGCACGAAATATTTATAGCTAAGGGGAATGCCAAAGGATCTGACAAGTCAGCCTCGAGGGCTGCGATCGCTGTCCACGTAGCCGTGGAATCCGCCAGAGCGACTGTAGCGCCCCCATGTACATACCCCATAGGAGTTGTGACCTGCGGTTGGACTTCAAGTTTGGTTATAGATCCTTGAGCGCTAATCGAAACAGCTCGAATTCCTAGAGGACCCATCAGAGTCCCATCCAATCTAGCGTTAACCCACTGTGCGAGATCAACAGGCGATAAATTAAACGGCCAAGTAGCTAACAGATTCATGGTAGCTCCTATATTTTCCTCCAGCAGGCACAGGCATTTCTAAGGTTTTGGATATAAGCAGTCAGATATAGAGACAGAAGTACTAGTTGACATGACAGCTAATCCTAATAATTGGGAGGTTATTACGCCAGCATTATAAAGTGGATTTATCGGAGGTTAGGCTACCTCGCTTCGTTCATTATCGCCTAATTAGTAGGTTTTAAAATTACTTACTGCCAGTGCTCGGGCAAAGCCGGAACAGCTATACCCATTTGTCCCGCTATCCATCGTTCTGAAAATAAGCCATCTCTATAAGCCGAATGTTCTGTCGGATGAAATTCCAGTCTTTCTCCGAATTTATGAAGCAACGGCTGCATCATTTCCTGGTTTAAGAGATCGTCACCAGATCCACCTATCATCAAAGTCATCCCTTCTTCGGGCGGATCAAACCATCTGAGATCCATATATGATAAAGTTTTGGCTACATCTTCTGACTTGGATGGATATCTCCTTGTGTAATCATTTATCTCCTCTAACGGATATACATTAGTCCTAGCGGATATATCAGAAGTAGCGTAGAAAAGCGCTGGCGTGGTTACAATGTGCGTTAAACCGCTCGTTATCGACGCTGTTATAAATGCTAAATCATTGCCAATACCCACCACTCGTTCGAGATCTACTTCAGGCCTGCCTAGAAGATATTCAAGCCCTCTACAACAATCTGCTACTATCCCTCTAAACACATATTCCAAAGGATCGTCTATACCTTCAGTTAACAAACCTGGAAAACTGGCAGCAAACGGCTGATCTGATCCGCGTTGACCACGAGCTCCTAGAGAAAATGTGACATAATTCTCACGTTGAGAGTTAGCAGAACCCTGAGGGATCGGTTCAACCACACTTCCATATTTTGGCAAATAATACCTCGCGGGAAAGGGGCCCTCTCCCGAAGGTATGCTCAAATAACCAAAAATCCGGTACGGACCCAATGAAGTTAAATGTATTCTGTAAGTTTTACAGAAATCGGTAGACCTTAGTTGAACTTCGCTAGTTTCCTGCGATACCGGAGTTTGCGATAATTCATCGAGAGCCGCATTCCAATAGCTCATGAAATCCGGGGGCTGATTATGGGTTAAGCTAACCATGGTAATAGTCCTTCATGGTCTTAAATGGTTTTGGAAGAATTGGTCTACTATGGCCGCATGTTTTATCCGACCGGCGTCGTGGCCGTGCCCATCGTACGGGTATAATTTTCTATCGCCGCTTTCGATACGGTTGTAAAGTGCATATCCTGTCTCAGGCGGACATACATTATCTTGGAGTCCAATATTGACAACAATAGGACAATTTATCTTATCGGCAAAATTTATACCATCGAAATATGCTAAATTCTCTTCCACCTTAGGTTTGTCTCCGGAATTAATCCTTAGATAGTCGTTAATTTCCTGATATGGATAAGTAGTCGTTAATGCGATTGCATCAATAAAACCGCAAAGATACGGGGCTCCCGCCGCTGCTGCTGCAATTTCTTGCCGCATGGCAGCCGTGGTGATAGTTAGACCGCCGCCTTGACTATTCCCGTACACACCTATCCGGCGAGTATCCACTTCACGCCTGCCTAACAGGAAGTCGACTGCTCTCCATGTATCTACGTAAAAGCCTCTGTAAGAATAAGTATTCCGATCCACAATATTATGCGTTAACAAACCAGGGTAGCCCGGATTAAACTGATGGTTACTTCTTAGTTTGCCTCGGGGAGCTACACTAAAAGCAGCATACCCTTTTCTCGCCCAATTTTTGGGTATCGGTGGTTCCATCTGATAACCTGGCACTTCTAGCATAGCCGGCACTTTATTCTGAATGTTCTTTGGCACGCAATACCATCCAGCAATACGCACATGGTCTACGCTATTGAAGAACACCTCATATACATCCACATCTTCTGATGATCTAAGCTCATCTAAATTAACCTCAGTCTCCATCGGCACGGCGGAAGCTTGAAGTAGCACATCATTCCAATAATCGTCGAAATCCGTTGGTTTTCGAACCCTAGTCAGAAACTTATCTGGTGATGACCTTGATGGCATGCTATCTCCCAGGATAAAAAATAAACGCAGATTCCGTTAAGCTATATTTTACTGCTATTCGTAAGATTGAAGCTGAATTTCTTTGAGAGCTGGAATGACTTCTTTCCCTAATAATTCAATAGACCTCATAGCTACTTCATGGGGCATAGGCCCTTCGTTTCCGTATATAAGCAAGTAGCCTGGGTTCAAATTCTCCACTACGTAATTTAGTTTCTTTATGACTGTATCCGGTGTCCCGACTATGACCACATTAGCATCTTGTTGTTGTTCATAAGACTGGGCTTGCCCTGCGTTACCTGCAAAAACTCCAGTTGGTCTAGATCGTTTGATTTCCAATGCTTGACGAGACTGGTAACCTGGCGGATCGACATGTTCCCTAGGACCTCTCTGACGATGTCCTTCGGTCCATACAAAATGCCGCCCCATNTCTTGNGCTTTTTCTTCNGTATCAGCCACCANTACTTTGAGCAAATATCCAAAATGCTCCGGACCAGGTTGAAATCCTGTTTCATGGGCAGTATCAATGTAAATTTGCTTTAACCATTCAGTGGTCTCCATGACGGCTCCAAGGTTCATGTATGGGTGTCCGTGTTGCGCTGCCCATACCACACTTTCCGGACTACCAGTACCAGGAAACCATATATCCGGCCGTGGCTTCTGCATAGGCAAAACCCACGGATTCACAACCCGATGATGATAATATTTACCTTCGTAGCGAAATGGGCCAGGTTCTGTCCAACATTTCACAATAAGATCATGCGCTTCTTCAAACCTTTCTCTATTTTCAGTTGGATCGATTCCTCCCTGAAGGCTCTCTACTGCACCACCTCTAACAAACCCAGATATAACTCTGCCGCCTGAATAGCAATCCAACATAGCTATTTCCTCGGCCATTCGTATCGGATCATTTATTGCTATCACGTTCCCCAATATAGCTATCTTGGCTCTTTTAGTAATCTTAGCTATCACAGCAGCATCTAAATTAACTGCTGGTTTCCCACACCAATATGCAGAGTGGTGTTCGTTGGTCATAATTCCATCGAATCCGACTTCGTCCGCTAACGCATATTGATCATGATATTGGCCATATAAGACATGCGCTTTATCAGGGTCAAAATGAGAGTTTGGGAAACCTAGCCTGCCAGANTCAAATTGTTTTAATTCACCATCCGTTACGTAGCCTTGAGCCTGTTCAGAAAACCAATAGACTTCGACTTGATCTTTAGGTCTAGCTAACTGCTCNGCCATGTTGACCTCCCAAAACTATCTGGTCCCACTATACTATATTTGTCTAGGTGATATGGCAAATTTACAGGAGTAATAATGCTGCTTTAGANTGCCAAATTTAAACTACAAGATAAGTACAACACTGTTATACTTTCGCTCATAACCCTAAAGTTGGTATAAGGGGACTGCAGTTGGCCAAATTATCAAACCTTACAACCGTCCTAATNATAGTCGGGATAGTGCTGATGTTTGTCGCCTGTAAAGGGCAGGGAGCGGATTTAAAGGGGCTAGCAGCCGAAAAACTGGCGGAGGTAGCGGAGAAAATGGCTGATGTTACTCCTGGGCCATTGCCCGACAGAAATAACACCATAATGCCGCATGTATTCGTAGGTAATGTGACTGTTGAGGGATCAGCCGCCATCGACGGAGCAGAAATAACTGTTTGGTTACCTGAATATGATTCGCCTATAGGTAATGGAACAGTTGCAAACGGTAAGTACAATCTGATGGCACACTCTCATGGAACCGGATCGTTCGACGGTAAAATTTTGATCTTTAAGGTAGCCGGCGAATTAAGCGGTGACACCGCTGAATGGGAATCAGGGCAGGCTAGCATATTAGATTTATCGATAAATTGATGCTATACCCGCTATATCGGCTTAAGTTAGAAATACCACTAATTCTTTCTGAAGGGTTTGCAAAGAACTTGGACCAAAGGCGTATACNTCTCTACTGCAGATAACCGGTAACCCACTACGATTGTAATGGAGATTAAAATTGTCAAATATCTCTTATGGAAGCAATAAGCCTTCCCATATCAGGTTACCGTTCCACTACAGCTGGATAATCATCAGCATATTGGCAACCGTGCAGATCTTCGGCAGCTCTATAAGTATGGCAGCAGGGATAATGGTCCCACCGTTAAATGACCCTGAGGGTGACTTTGGGTGGGGAGTAGGAACTATCGGCGTAGTCATATCNTCTTANTACCTCTTCGGTGCCATATACNCNCCAATAACAGGGTGGCTAGGTGATAGNTATGGCACTCGTTCTATGCTCATAGCTGCGGCTCTGATGTATTTGATAAGTATGAACCTGCTAGCTCGGGTTACCGAAATATGGCAATTTTTTATCTTTTTTGGCGTCCTATTATCCCTGACCCAATCATTGGCAATGGTGCCTTTAATGGCAGCCGTTGGCGGTTGGTTCCGAAGACGTTTAGGTCTGGGGGTAGGCATATTATGGGCCGCAGGTGGGGTAGGAACCGCTATCATGGCCCCATCCATAGGCTACTTCATTGATAAAGTAGGGTGGCCTACGACTTTTATGGGGATAGGGATCATAGGCTTTTTGGCTATGATCATTTTATTACCGTTAATGCGAAACAAACCTGCAGATATCGGAATATTGCCGTACGGGGCCTCTCAAGACGATCCTCCTCCTATTCTTTGGGANAAACCAGTNGAAAGNATGCGCCAAAAGGTCTTCNTTCGTCATACCCGCAAAACCCGCCCATTCTGGAATCTACCCGTTGTCCATGCGTTAGGTTGCGCGGGGCATGGGGTAATATTGATCTACATCATCCCGTTGGCTTTTCAACGTGGCGTTTTTTCTTCGTTAAGTTCGGCGGGTTTAATCCTTACGATCATAGCTCTAGTCAGCGTAATAAGTAGATTTATCACTCCTATACTTGCTGAAAAATACGGNACCAGGAAGATGATGGCGGCGAGCCTGAGTATACAAGGAGCCACCGTCTTCATGTTATTCTTCGCACAAGATCCCTGGGTATTCTATTTATTCGCTACTCTATTTGGGCTAGGGTTTGGTGGTGAATGGACCGGATATTTGGTTATTAACCGTCAATACTACGGAGAAGGTCCTATGGGGACCATATACGGCGTGCAACAAACGGGAGCCTTGATAGGNCACGCAGTAGCAACATCGTGGGCCGGANTNATCATATACACNACAGNATCGTTCACTACNGTGTTAATATTGGCCATTGCCTTCAACATCGGAGGGTTAATATTTATCGCTATGCTAAACGACACCTCACATGTATTGATACCGGATTGGGAGGAATCATTACCTCCGGACGCACAAATTGCGAAATTACAATCACGCTAAATATGTGTTAGCCTATCTTAAATTATTGGGGAATCTACTCCCTATTCAGTGACACTCAAAACCTTACAAGGAAATAAGCTAAAAATGGCAGACCTAATAACCACAGATTCAGGATTGCAATATCAAGATATTCAAATTGGGACAGGAGAATCAGCTGGGCCTGGGAAAACCGCCTCCGTTCACTACACAGGATGGCTCTTGGACGGAACCAAATTCGACAGCTCCGTAGANAGGGGACAGCCGCTCGAATTTACCATTGGTAGTGGGATGGTAATATCCGGATGGGATGAGGGCGTAGCTTCTATGAACGTCGGTGGCAAAAGAGAGCTTATCATACCATCAGACCTAGCCTATGGAAGCCGTGGTGCTGGAGGAGTTATACCTCCTGACGCCACTCTCCGTTTCGAGGTGGAATTAGTAGGGCTCACTTAATCTACTGGNAGCCATCATACAATAGCTCACCATCAGACCGACCCAGTCAGATCATATATTGTTTCTAAAGAACATAGCGGCCGTATGTCACCATTTCGGAACTCCTAAGATTCTTGTTTGTCGAAATCTATAGTTCAACTGGTAAGATTTTGCCCCAGCATGTTCCAGTAAGGTAAGGCAACACAAAATAGGGTGGCTATCGAAACTAATGTCATAACGATACCCAGCCGAAATACCTCGGGTGATCGGATTTCTGCTCTGATATATATAAAAACGCTAGCAGTGCCGCCCGCCGGATAGAAAACGACTGAATCTCCGACAATCACTACCGCCAAACCGCATATAATTGGATTCATACCCATAACTGCCGCTGTTGACATAGCTATGGGTATAACCAAGGCCAAATAAGCGGCTATGTTAGGCATAAGCAACCTAGCTATAGCGGCGGAAACAGACATTACTAACAAGACCNATAGAGGTGAGTCCTCTAAACCCTTAACACTGCCGACCAATAATTCAGCAAACCATCCTGCGGCACCACTGGTGACTAAAGCGTTGGCGAGAGATAAAGAGGTAGCGATTACAAAAAAATTGGTCCATCCCAAATTTTGTTCAAAATACCTCCAATCTAACAGCCCGACTTTTGGCATTAGAATTACTACCATAGCTATGAGCGCCGGAACGGCAGGCGGCAGACCATGTAAGGAATCCGTAAACCAGAGTAAGGCGGTGCCAATTAATATAATACTAACCCTTATCTCTTGTTTGGATATAGGATTATTGGCTAGGTTTGGAACAAGTGCATCATTCCTTTGTTTAAACCCAGAGTTATAAATAATGAATACCAGGAATCCTCCAAGCAATAACATCACATAAAATGGTAAAGCCATTAAAATGAACCATCCGGTCCAGGAAAAATCATCTATATTCCCGTACTGAACGATTAATGCAGCCGCGACCACCGGAGTGATTCCACCAGCTAACAAGGCAGTGGANCCCAATCTGTTGAGAGACGCCATAGCTATCATTAAGGCTTTGTATAATCTATCTGATTTATCTACTCCCCAACTTTCTAGGACTTGTTCATATACGTGGACTAAAATTGCTCCCCTCGTGCTAGCTGAAGGTAACGCAAAAGTCAGAACCGCAAATGAGACAAGCATCTGGAAATAAAGTCGTTTGGGACTGCCTCCGGACATTCGGATAAGTGATATAGCCATGCGTTCCGCAAGGCCGGAATTATGAACAGCCAGACCCAAAGTGAGTATGCCTAACAAAAAATAGCAGACAGGTTGAGAGAAACCATGTAAAGCTCCCTCGATATCTGCAACACCCTGAAATAGGACTAGCAACACCAGGCTGATAAGTCCCGTCACAGCGATATGTAAAGCCTCCGTGGACCAAAGCACAACGGCCAAAACCATGATAGCTAGGGCTCTTTGCCCCTCATCAGTAAGTCCGTTCGGAGTCGGCATGAGCATTAGTGCTCCGAAGATTCCAACAGGCAAGCCTATGCGCATTAGCACGAGGCCAGTTTGAAACGCCCCNATCTGTTTGTTTTTAATATAATTCAAAATATATTNTTAGGGATATCCGCTGATATTATTTGACCTGANCATAGAGATTCACACGATTATCTCAGGTTACGTTGTCCCTCGTCCATATTACTATTGGCGAATCTAACTCAGTGATGTTTCACAACAAACCTTGGACCTATCGTTGATCAAGGTTATACTACGTAAAACTCCGAACTAAACGCGACAAGAAGGGCGAGAAAGATGAATATTAAATATAACCATCTCCATTTCCGTAGCTCGGATCCCGACGATGCAGCCAAATGGTACTGTGATAATTTTGGAGCTAAAATCACTTCCGAACGTCCACTTTCTACTACTAAGTCAATCCAGCTCGAGTTAAACGGAAATCATCTCATGACTATTTCTGGAAGGGCAGAAGGTGAGGACCCTATGCCAGGATCGACAGATCCCAGGTATGGACTCGACCACTTTGGATTTGAGACTGATGACCTAGAACAATTATCCGCCCATTTAAAAAGGAACGATGTGAAATTCAATTGCGAACCGTGGACTATGCCATCTGGATCGATGGTTGCATTCGTCGTAGCACCAGACGAAGTATCAATTGAACTGATACAAAGGCCTGAAGGATATCAACCATAATTCCCCATACTGGCAGACCGCCATTAAATAATGTCTGAAAAAGCCTTCTAGAAAANGTGTTTCATAGCGACAATGCAGGTTGTGAACAACCTGAGTACATTAGGCTTTTTCAACTACAATCAANCCAGGTGCACCGGCCCAATGGAACCAACTATAAACACTTCTAATAATCCCTGAAGTCATTTAAAAAATCATCTCTTCTGAAGGATCTAAGCCCAAAGCAACGAGGCCTATAAATTCATATGCTTTATTCGCCGCAAAAGGTTGCATCAGAGGTCCTGCTCTGACATCTCGATACAGACGAGATATGACATTGCTTTCTAAATACCCAGCTCCACCGGACAAAGCCATACATCGATCCACCACATCAACGGCTTTTTTATTGACCACTAGTTTAGTGCTCTGAGTATCCTTTAACTGCAGCAAGGCTTTATAGTTGGTCGGTGCGGCCGCACTGAACTCCCGATAAAACTCATCAACATTTCGACCGCTATAATCGAGCATAGCTATACATGTGGCCAGATCCACCTCATTCTCAGCGACGCGAAACTGACTCATAGGGTGCCTAGCATGGCCTTTATTTTTTATTGAATCCACAATGGTTTGATGAGCGAATTCCGCAATTCCTAAAAAGACTGCGGCAAGTCCTAAATTACTACCGCTCGCGACAGAAAGCATTGGGGCATTGAACCGTCCGTATTCACCTATATCATCTAACTCTTCATCTTTTACAAAATAATCGGCAAAAACCACATCGTGACTTCCAGACCCTCTCATGCCCATTCCATTCCAATTACCCTTAATATCCATACCATCACGATCAGTTGGCACAATAGCGGCCCCCATCCTACCCTCACCAGAATCATTGGTATATTTGAACCTAATCGATAATGCTCCTGCGGCCGGACTTCCTGTTGCGAACGTTTTCCGACCGTTCAGGATCCATCCTCCGGCTATTTTTTTTGCCTCAGTACTTGATGTACGAATGTCAGCGCCGGGTTCTGCATTAGCCACAGCTATTATCAGGTCGCCCGCCGTTATTCTTTTTAACAACTCTGCAGAACGATTTTCTCGTGCTTCGTTACCAGTCAACCGACTGGCCATCCATGCTCTAGTAAGACCTAATGTCCTGTTCATGTGCATATTAAAAGCCAACGCTGTAGATCCATCACCTCTACCCAATCGATTCATACAAACCATCCAATCGTGCATGGANGACATCCCGGCTCCACCTAATTCGACAGGAGCGGCACATCCTGAGAGCCCGCTGGTTTTTATGGCTTCAAAGTTCTCAAAAGCAACAGTTCTATCTTGGTCATGTTGACCCGCTCTTANTACGAAATCTTCTGCATGAGCTTCAGCCAAAGAAACCATTTTCCGACCTGAGTCAGTCATGGCCTGTAGTTCAAACGTCACTGGGTGCCTCCTACAACGAGCCGTTTAGTTATTTAATGGCGCTTTCGCTTAACCATTAAGATTATACTGAACCAATCGCAATGGGTAGTCCTAATTAAAATTATAAAGCCACGTTAACAATGCGGTTTTAATACCCACTCCAAGATACAGTTGCAAGTAATCCGACTAATTACGATAATTGCACGTATATCACGTTACTCAGATTCATAATGAAAGGATTGAAAATGAATTATTTCCCCTTGACCCAACAGCAACAAGATTGGCAACAACTTGCCGCCGATATTGCCGCCAGAGAATTGAGTCCAAGGGCAGCGGAAACCGATCGAACCGGAAGATATCCTAGAGAATCCTTGGATGCCTTGAGAAGGGAGGGTCTGTGGGGCTTAAGAGTATCCAAAGAGCACGGAGGACTCGGGGCTGACATGCTTACGACGTGCCTCGTCGTAGAAGANCTTNCCAAAAAGTGTCCGTCCACCGCCATGTGCTACAAAATGCATTTGGAAGCCGCAGAGATCATATGCCGTATCCCCACCACATATCAGATAGAACATTTTGTAGAACCAATGGCCAGAGGTGAAGTGTTCTCTACCATCGCAGGTGGGGAATCTCAAGGTGAAGGTGATAATTGGAACTCAGCACAAACTGCCTCACACGTCGATAAAGTTTCAGGTGGTTACCAGATTAATAACGTTCGCAAATCATATGTAACATCAGCAGGCGAAGCGACCCATTACCAGTTTGCATGTAGGGTCGGAGCCGATACACCCCAGAGCGACAGGAGCGCATTGTTTATAGAAAGAGATAAAATTGAGTGGGAGATCGTAGAACCCTGGAATGGGTTAGGAATGCGCGGAAACAACAGTTCTCCAATGAAGTTTAATGGGTTTGTGCCTGAAGAAAACCTATTAGCTTCAGAGCATACTCTCCAAAGGGATACAGGATCATTCAATCGACCTGTCCTGACATTGACNTACGNAGCTGCTTACCTCGGCATCGCCTCTGGAGCCTACGAGTTGGCATGTGCTGAATTGGCCCACCGTTTTCCAAGCGGCGATAGACGGATAGACAGAGCTGTTAATCANCGTAGAATCGCCGAAATTGGAACCCAAGTTGAGGCTGCCCGAGCACTCTTGCACTCGGCATGTTCTTTATTTGACCAGANCCGCACTACCTCCCAACTAGCGTATTCCCAAGCTAAAGTTGCATGTTCGGAGGCTGGCACCAGAGTTACACAAGATTGCATGACTATGTTTGGAGGCACAGCATTTGCTAGCAGATTGCCTTTCGAACGGTATTTTCGAGATGCCCGAGCAGGGTTAGTAATGGGAATGGCAAATGACATGGCATATGATGGAATGATCCCGCTAATGTTTCCTAACTCCTAAATGCCATACAGTACAACAGTCCCTGATTCGGGGGTTGCATTTATGGTGTGTCCCAACTTATCCCATGGGGTTGGCAGTTGCAAACCCTAACGTAAATTGTCCGACGTTTTCATAAGTTCGATCACTAACCATATTATGCTGTGCGGCTGCATTAATGTCCCTAAGACATTTTTGTAGCACATTGGAATTATACATAGCAGTCCCACCACCAAATCGAAATGCTTGTGAAGTTATATCTGCTGCTTCCTCAGTACTATAAGTTGCTGAAGCTCTCATCCTTGCCTGTAATGGGAGGGGAGGAGTTATACCCTGACTGGCGAAATCCCACGCCTCTTCAATAGTCTCTAAAACTAAGGCCCTAGCGGCTCTTAACCTAAGTTCAGATTCTCCAAGAAATCGCTGGAAAGATCCCCTATCAGCAATCAATGACATAGTTCCTCTATATCCCCGCCTCTTAGTCTGAGCCAATTCTGTTACGGCATCTAATGCACGTCGGCCCACTCCCAAAGCAAACCCACAATGTCCGGTGGTTTGCATACCTGGACGGCCTAGCCGAAAATTAACCCCGCCCCGCCGAGGCTCGGGATCAGACCCAGGCCACGTAAACCTGTCTGGCACAAACACATCTGAAATCGAGTAATCGCAACTGCCTGTACCTTTAAGACCTATCACCTGCCAGTTGTCGTGAATCTCGACTTCAACGGTAGGGACAACTAATCTAATCTGCTGTGGAGCATCTTCTTTTTGGTTTTTAACTACCGCTCCTCCAGCCACCCACTCAGAATGACGTATTCCGCTGGCAAACGACCAGCGCCCACTAACCCTGTATCCTCCCTCGACCACAATGGCCTCGCCACTAGGAGCAGCAACACCCGCGGCTTTTGGAGCTTTACCATCTAAGAATATCTCTCCTATGGCCTCATCCGAAGCGAAAGCACCAATATTCGACAAGGTACCTGCCCCAATCATAAGACACCAGCCCGCAGCAGGATCTATACGGCTAGTAGATTCGATTACGTCCAACTGTGTCATAGCATCCGCTTCCGCTCCGCCCAATATTCTAGGAGTCTTGAAAGAGAATAAACCTGACTCGTAAATGGCATTAACTGTAGATGCGGGCAAAGTACCGGATAACTCAGCCTCGTCCGCTCCAGTTTCCAACACATTTCGCAACCCCTCAACAGCATCAAGTAACGACTGTCGCTTTTCCTGAGGTTTCTCGGGAAAACTACTTTGCATTCAGCACCTCCCCAACTATAAGTACAAAAGAGTTAACTAGATCACTAAGTTACTATATTCTGATACACTGAGCGGACTTCAACAGTACATATTACGTAGCAGCATAACTGCTCAAGAATATCAGGTTTCTAGTAGTGTTTTCCAGTAATCTCACCTTAAGTCGACATAACCGCGCATAGCCCAATTTTCAGGAGGCCGATATGCCAGTTACAGGGATCGATATAAAATCCCGCGTACCTTTCGCCGGAGGAAAATTATTCGGCAGCACCGGTTCTTATGAACAGATTGACGGCACAGTACGTTACGAGGTTGACCCTAACCATCCAGCAAATGGAGCAATAACAGATATAAAATTAGCACCAACCAATTCTCTAGGGAGGGTCGAATTTACTGCTGATTTTCGTTTAGCAATGCCTTCTGATTTGTCGAAATCAAACAGAAGGCTATTTCTAGACATATTAAATCGTGGCAAGAATTCTGCTTACAGAAACTTGAACAGTGCTCCGGATGTAGCACCGGATGCACCAACCGAGCCCGGAAATGGGTTTTTAATGGAAGAAGGATATTCAATTGCTTGGTGCGGATGGCAACACGACGTTCCTGAAGTTCCCGGCATAATGGGTATAAGAGTGCCTGAAGCTCTGGACGCCAATGGACCGATTCAGGGAAAGATCGTTGTGACATTCCAACCTAACCTGGCAGCAAAGTCCCAACTGTTGTCCGATCGGAATCACCGATCTTATCCGACTAGTGACGTATATGATTATGAAGCAGTGATGACAGTTCAAGAACACGAAGATGCACCTGAAAAGATAATTCCACGGGATGAGTGGAACTTTGCGAGAGTGGAAGAAGAAACTGTAGTCCCTGATCCGCAACATGCATATCTGGAATCCGGATTTCAACCAGGCAAAGTCTACCAAGTTATATACACGACAAAAGGCGCACCTATTGCAGGGCTCGGTCTCTTATCAACAAGGGATTTAATTTCCTTCCTGAGGTATGGTAAGGAATCCGATAATAACCCACTAGCTAGTTACATAGATCATGCCTATACGTTAGGCGTATCACAAAGTGGAAGGTTTTTACGTCTATACCTATATCTCGGTGTAAACGTTGACGAAGAAGGCCGCGTTGCTTTTGATGGACTGATACCACACGTAGCAGGCGGAAAAAGAGGGGAATTCAATCAACGGTTTGCCCAACCCTCAAGCCAAGCATCCCGAAGTACTAACAGCCTGTTCCCATTTAGTGATGTCGATCAAACCGATCATAACACCAATATCACCGACGGACTGTTGTCCAAGCTTTCTGCAACAGGTACGTTACCTAAAATCATGTATACCTACACCCCTTCAGAGTATTGGGGAGGGCACGGTTCCCTAGTTCACACAGATCTCTCGGCCACCAGAGATCTAGATATCCCAGAAAACGTTCGAATATATGTTTACTCAGGGTCTCAGCATGCTCTTGGCTCATTCCCATTAACAGATTCTGATCCAACAGACAACGTTCGGTCTAATAATCCCATTAACTGCCTAGATCACAGACCTTTCTTGAGAGCTGCTCTACGTAACATGGACCTCTGGGTCACAGAAGGTATAGAACCTCCTCCTAGTCTTTATCCTATGATCGCCGATGGCACTGCAATTACTCCTGAAAAAGCTGCCGAGACACTAGAGAAAATACCAGGGGTGATATCACCTCAACCACTCCGACAGTTCATGCGATTGGACTTCGGAGAAAATCCCGGTGTGCCTTCTCAAATACCAGCTAAAAAGGGGAATGAATACCCGCACCTCGTCTCAGCAGTTGATACCGATGGGAATGAAATTGGAGGGCTAAAGCTACCGTTCATCACGGTGCCACTAGCTACTCACACTGGCTGGAATACACGACATGAAGACATGGGAGGCTCAGGGCAAACATTATCAACAGGAGGTGCTTCAGGAGGCACTCTCAAAGGATCGACAATTCCATTCCCGCCAAACAAAATTGCCAGAGAAGCAACGAAGGATCCACGACTATCAATCGAAGAAAGATATGAATCGGGCACGCAATATATAAACCTGGTTAAGGAAGCTTGCCTAAATCTTATAACACAAAGATATCTGCTAGACCGTGATTTAGAACAGCTATTAGAACTCGGCGAAAGTCATTATGAAAGTTTTTCAGTTAGTGATTAAAGATAATTAGGACTTAATCCAAATAACTGACATTGTTATAAAAAACGCTCAGGATCTAATTCTAGAAAAGTTATTTATTTTTAAGGATGGTAAAACTAATATGGTTCCGAAGAATTGGGATGTTAAGACAAGCGATATACTGTACAAACGCTTCCAAGCCGGCGAATCTCTCGTCTCAGATCTTGAGGCGTTGGCCAAAGAAAGGGAATAAAAGAGGCTATAATAACATCCTGTATCGGTAGTTTAAGCCAGCTGAAACTTCGAAACCTGTGCTCTTATGATGAGGGCACGCCGGGATTCGAACGACAGGTCGTCGATCAGATCCTAGAACTAGTGAGTGCTGAGGGTTATATCCAGCCGCTTCCAGATGGCGAATTACGCGTACACATCCATGTGGCAGCCGCTCTCCCTTCCGGGCAAATGATCGGGGGTCATTGCGAAGATGCAACGTTCCTAACGGGTGCGTTTATGTATCTTCATGTTATAGAAGAAATCTAAAATCTCTAGGCACCTAATCCCCTTTAGAAAAGGACACCATTTGCAAACGTTTCCCGATCATCACAGCCCAATTATTTCAACTAATTCCGTACCAACATCTCCGGTGGCAGCACCCCGACATGTATTATCTAATACATGGTTGTGTTTGGCTTATACTTCGAACCATGGGCATTGTGGATCGCCTGTAGCATATAAATGTTTAAGAGGTATCCTGCCCAATTTAACTTCTTCGGGCGGCTACCTATGAGGCCAAGCAACTCAGCAATACACAATTGGTTGGGCCGATTTAGTGCACTAAAATACACCAATTATCGTTGGTTTTGGTTAAACGGTGCTGCTCAGGCAATGGCTCAAGGCATGCAATTTCTCATTCTAGG
>PAMF01000006.1 GCA_002707185.1 Chloroflexota bacterium
AAATTATTTAGGACTCTACGACATCCCGATTGAGGAACAACTAACCATGCCTAATCACTTAAGTAACGAAACGAGCCCCTATCTTTTGCAACATGCAAATAATCCAGTCGACTGGTATCCATGGGGCACAGCGGCATTAGATAGAGCTGCACTGGAAGATAAGCCCATATTATTAAGTATTGGATATTCTGCCTGTCATTGGTGCCATGTGATGGAAAAAGAATCGTTTGAAGATGACGATATAGCCAATATTATGAACAATAATTTCATCAATATTAAAGTAGATCGAGAAGAGCGCCCTGACTTAGATGCTATATATATGGAGGCCGTACAGACTCTGACAGGTAGTGGTGGGTGGCCTATGACTGTCTTCTTAACGCCTGACTGCAAACCATTCTATGCCGGAACCTATTTCCCTCCCTCAGATCGTCAGGGAATGCCTGGATTTACCAGAATCCTAGAATCAGTCAGTACTGCCTACAAAACAAATACCAGCGAAATACAGCGAGTTACCGAGCAGTTAAAAGATCGAATGGGCCAATCAGGATTAGTCTCAAAGTCTGCCGATTTGTTAACTGAACATACTTTAAATCAAGCTTATTCCAACTTAGCATCGAATTTCGATTACCAGAACGGTGGCTTTGGAAGTGCCCCCAAATTTCCTCAGCCCATGACCCCCGAGTTTTTATTGAGACAATATCAGCGGACTGGTGACAATAACACTCTCGAAATGATTAACCTCACTTTAGAGAAAATGGCCAGAGGCGGAATGTACGACCAAATAGGTGGCGGGTTCCACCGTTATTCGACCGACAATTATTGGCTAGTCCCTCATTTCGAGAAAATGCTATATGACAACGCCTTGTTGTCTAGACTTTATTTACACGCGTATCAAGTTACCAAACGACCGTTATATCGCCGTATCACCGAAGAAATTCTGGACTATGTTCTACGTGAAATGACAGATACTAATGGAGGCTTTTATTCTGCCCAAGACGCAGATAGTGAAGGAGTAGAAGGCAAATTTTTTGTTTGGACTCCAGAAAAAATTTCTCAAATACTCGGTGATATCGACGGGCCTATCTTTGCAGAATATTTTGATATCAGCAACAGAGGTAATTTTGAAGGAGCCAACATACCAAATATAAAGATCAAAGCATCCGAGTTTGCAATTCGAACAGATACAACTTTGGATAGATTAGTTTCGATCATACATGACGGTAAGTCCAAAGTATTAGCAAAACGAGAAACCCGTATTCACCCCCTATGCGACGATAAAATCTTGACCTCTTGGAACGGTATGATGCTGAAAAGCTTTGCTGAAGCAGGTGCCATTTTAAGCCGACAGGATTACCTAGATACGGCAATTAGTAACGCTGAATTTTTGTTGAATAATATGAAACCGGACGGGCGCTTACTAAGAACCTACAGAAATGGGTCATCCAAACTATTGGGGTACCTTGAGGACTACGCGTTTTTAGCTGATGGATTATTGTCTCTATACGAATCCACCTTTAACCTAAACTGGTTAAGCCAAACAACAGAACTAGTAACCGATATGATTACCTTGTTCTGGGATGAGAATTTAGGAGGATTTTACGATACTGGACTGGACCATGAAGAGCTGATAATTCGGCCCAGGGATATCTTCGACAACGCTCAACCTTGCGGAGGGTCGATTGCAACAGAATTGCTACTCAAACTTGCATTAATGACTGGTAACGAGGAGTACGAAACGATCGCGGGTGAATCTATGCGTCCACTCCATTCCCTAATGACAAGAGCCCCCGGAGGAACTGCACAGTGGTTAGCAGCCCTTGATTTCTACCTGTCTTTACCTAAGGAAATAGTAATTATAGGTACTGAAGATGACCCCCGAACTATCGAATTACTAAACACTGTATTTAAAACATATCTACCTAACCGAGTAATAATGGGCTCTCCATCTGGCCGCCGCCTGGACCATGATACCAACCAGTTGATCGCGACTTTACCTCTGATCAAACACAGGCTTTACACGGTTTACCAGCCTACGGCATTTGTGTGCCAGAATTACGTATGTCAACTACCAACCACGGATCCCAACGATCTCGAACGCCAGTTAACCACTTGATATCATACGATTTAAGTCACTCAATACCTAGAACAATCCCGCCCCTAACTGGCCCTTTAAACCAACCCACGGTATACTTGAAAATGGAATCTGCATTTAATTTCAGATTCCATTTTAGACTCAAGTCTATAAATAATTTTCCAGTATTGTGGAGGGCTTTCGACCAATGCGTAATAAGGTAACTGTAATCGGCGCCGGAAATGTGGGAGCTACTACTGCCCAGAGGATCCACCAGCTTGGCTACGCAGACGTAGTTCTAGTAGACGTAGTAGAGGATTTGCCGCAAGGAAAAGCATTAGATATGCTTGAATCAGGTCCAGTGATTGGATCCGACGCCAGCATTACTGGTAGCAATGGATATGCGGAGTCCGCCAACTCAGATGTAGTAGTCATCACAGCAGGTATAGCTCGAGGACCCGGAATGAGCAGAGATGACTTGCTACTTACTAACATGAAGATCACATCGTCAGTAACTCAAGAAGTGGTCAAGTATTCTCCAAATTGTATAATCATCGCTGTCACCAATCCATTAGACGCTATGGTCCAGAACGTATTTGAAACTAGTGGATTCCCACGAAACCGCGTTTTTGGCATGGCCGGGGTCTTAGATACAGCTCGATTCCGAACCTTTATCTCCCAAGAGCTACAAGTATCGATAGAGGATGTTCAAGCCTATGTCCTAGGTGGTCACGGGGACGATATGGTACCGTTGGTCCGATACACTACCGTCGGGGGTATCCCGATCTCCGAAATGATGGCTGAAGAAAAAGTTGAACAACTTGTACAAAGGGCTCGACAGGGTGGTGGAGAAATAGTTGCATTACTTAAATCAGGAAGTGCTTATTATGCACCTTCCGCTTCCATCACCCAAATGGTTGAAGCAGTTCTCTTAGACAAAAAGCGAATACTCCCAGGATGCGCATATCTTGAAGGAGAATACGGCATCAACGGTTTATGTGTGGGTGTTCCTGTAAAGATCGGAGCAGGTGGAATGGAGCAAGTGATAGAGATTCGGCTTACACCCGATGAGAAACAGGCTCTACAACGATCTGCCGACAGCGTACAAGAACTTATCGATGTAATGAATAAATCCAAGGAAGCCAATTAAAAAGTCTACAGGACAGGGTCCATAATTTAATATAAGGATTACACCCATGGCCGGTCAAAGTCTTTACGAACAGGAACTTTTGGCTAAAGCTTCTAAGTATTTGCCTGGAGGGAACGGTGGGAACACAAATTTCCCAAACGATCTTAAGTTCCTCGCACGGGAAGGGCTAGGAAGCCATATATGGGACGTTAGCGGTAACGAATATATAGATTGGTTAATGGGCTCTGGCCCCATGATATTAGGACATGCCCACCAAGCGGTTACGCAAGCTGTATTGGAAGCAGTCTCTCAAGGAAGCACCTTCTTCGCCACCAATGAAAGAGCTGTATTATTAGCCGAAGAACTCTGTGCTGCCGTACCCTGTGCAGAACAGGTCAGGTTCA
The DNA here is from genome assembly GCA_002707185.1 of Chloroflexota bacterium. The sequence goes on from PAMF01000006.1 coordinate 3,605, forward strand.
CTACTAGCGGTACAGACGCCTGTTTCCAATGCATGAGGGCCGCACGAACTTTCACTAAAAAGGAAAAAATACTGAAATTCGAGGGCGGNTTNCATGGGACCAGTGANTACGCAATGATGAGTGTAACGCCNTCNACAGCCGAGGAATACCCTCAAGCNGTANCAAGNACATTAGGAATTCCGGAAGCTATACAAGANTTGATGCTAATCGCACCGTTCAATGATCTGGATACAACCACAGCTATAATAAACGCCCACCATGACGAGATAGCCGCAGTAATAATAGAACCAGTTCAACGAATCATAGCTCCGCAACCCGGATTCCTTAAAGCGCTTCGAGATTTAACCAATACTCATGGGATACTTCTTATATTCGATGAAATGGTTACTGGTTTCCGATTGGCCTACGGTGGGGCACAAGAATTCTACGGTGTCACGCCTGACTTATGCTCAGTTGGGAAAATCATGGGAGGCGGNTATCCGTTAGCNGCAGCATTGGGAAGGGCNGACGTAATGTCTGTTTTTGACCAATCAANAACNTCACACGGNGGGTATGTCAANCAAATTGGCACTCTTAATGGGGATCCAATAGGCTGTGCCGCTGGTTTAGCGACGTTAAATGAGTTAAAAAAAGCCGGCACATATGAAAAACTCCATGCCACGGGCAATCAGTTAAGACACGGTTTAATCGAGCTATGTAATGCTAATGACATAGCTATCCAAAGTTGCGGTGAAGATGCTATTTTCGACATCGTATTTACNGGNCAAGAAATTAAGAACTACAGAGACGGATTGTCTGGAAATTCTACATTAATGGATCGNTTCAATTCCGGAATGCTTCAAAATGGAGTCTTAAAAGGTTGGCCGCAAAAATTTTACCCTTCATTNGCTCATTCNGAAGAAGACGTTACCCAAACTCTTGCAGCGTTTGAAGCCGTAATCCCGACACTGAANCAATGATGTAGAACTAGACCTCCTAAATACAAAAAAGCTCCGGTGTGACCACCGGAGCTTTTTTTGTCTAGATAACTTGNCTAACAAACTTACGAAGCTCCGGCCCCAACTTTCAATTGAATAGGTTGNGTATTNACTATATGTTTNTGGAGACCCAGTTCCTGATGACTAAATCCCATAGCCAANCCTATTAACTGGGGTAAATGCAAAATAGGCAAACTTATNCTNCGNTTGAGCTGTTTAGCAGCTCTNGGTTGGTATCCATCTAGATTCAANTGACACAGAGGNCAGGGGGTTACCATAGCATCAGCCCCTAAATCTTTTACNTCTGACGTATGTTTCCCTACCATAGCCAAAGAGTTTTTCTCATTAATAGTCAAGATAGGAAANCCACAGCAACGNGTTTTCCCTTCAAAATCTATTAAAGTCGCACCAACTGTTTCAATCAANGATTCCAGAGAAGTCTGCCTCTCAGGATGATCTTCAATATCCAGAGCTTCAGTAGGTCTAACAATATAGCATCCATAAAATGGTGCNACCCTTAACCCTGACAAAGATCGGGTCAAGTGAGGAACTAGACTATCCAATCCAAAATCTTCAATTAAAATCCAAAGCAGATGCTTCGGCTCAGCTGTACCCTTATATTCCAAGCCTTCTTCAGCCAAATGNGANTTNATTTCAGCCAAATATTCTGGATCTCGTTTCATNCGCAAGTTAGCTTGCCCCATGACACCCTGACAAGTGCTACAGATGGTCAAAATAGGNAANCCTAATTCTTCTGCTTTGGCGAATGTTCTGGCGTTAAGTGTATCCCCAAATAACTGATTTTTCTCTTGCATAACACCGGCACCACAACANGTCCAGCCACTNATCTCTTCAATCTCGATCCCTAATTTACTACATATCAGTTTGGTCGCNGTATAAAGTTCCGGTGCNCCCCCTTGAGAAACACAACCTGGAAAGAAAGCGTACTTCAATTGGTCCTCCTAAATAATGCTCGTTATTATATTGGTACGGGAATCAAATTAAATTCATATTCTCCGTAGTCCGGTTGGTCATCACCGAGATTGATTAACCTTGTTAAATAACCTTCGGATATTCTGCACATTTGCAACGCTCTTATGCAAGAGTGGTGGCAATTTTCCGTGGGTCATTGCCCGCAAACCAATCGGAACAAAACTAAGAAGAGCTGGGATATTAAACATACCTACTGTTTTTACCGGTAACCTAAGTTCATCCAACCTTCCTGAATGTGCTACAAGTTCAGTGAATGCCTCAGCATGTCTTGCTCCATTATTATTTCCGAGCCCAACGTCCATAGCCTGTTCACGGAGGCTCATGATTCTATCCATAGGAGCAACCCCTTTGGGGCAAGCCTGGACACATTCATTGCATCTGGTACAGTCCCACATGCCTGAAGGCATGCTCAATTGTTCTAATCTCCGTTGAGATACTCCTTGTGCATCTCCATCACGTGGATCCGCAGTAAATCGGTAAGCTTTAGCTAGCGCCGCAGGCCCTAAGAAAGTTGGATCTACCTCTAAAACTGTACAATCCGATACGCAAGCTCCGCACATAATACACGCTGTCACGCCAGAGAGATGAAGCATGGACTCATTTGAAGCTATGTATTCTCCCTCGGGCTCCGGTCCCTGTGGTTGCAAGTATGGTTCAACAGCACGAATTTTTTCCCAGAAAGGATCAAAATTCACAACTAGATCCTTCATAACAGGCATAACTCCAGCAGGTTCTACGGTTATAATCCCTTCACTATCAAGTGATTCAGACGCTTTAGTCTGGCAAGCCAAAACAGCATGGCCATTTACTCTCATCGCGCATGATCCGCAAATAGCACTTCGACAAGAACATCTCAGGCTCAATGTACCATCCATGTCCTCTCTAATTTGGATCAATGCATCCAACACTGTAGCTGTCTCAGGGACAGCCAACGGAAATTCTTCCCAATAGGAAACCGGTGATTCAATATCAGGGTCATATCGTCGAATTTTGACTTTTACATCCATATCTCAGTACTTCCGCTCCTCAGGGGTCCATTTTGTTATTGTAACCGGCAACGTGCCGAGTTCTGCCCCCTGTTCTCCTTTAGTTACCGTAATGTGTTTCAACCAGTTGTCATCATCTCTGGATGGAAAATCAGTTCTTGCCTGGGCTCCCCGACTTTCCTTTCTTTCCAAGGCAGACGCCGTAATAGCTTCACCGCAATCAAGCATATACCCAAGTTCCAATGCAAACACCAGATCAGTATTGAAAACTCTACCTTTATTTTGTACCGGTACACCCGCATAACGACTTTTTAGTTGGGGTATGAGATTTAAAGTCTCTTGCATTCCAGCTTGATCCCGATACACGGCTAAATTCTTGTTCATAGAATCACCTAGGTCCTGTCGAATACTACCCCATCGATCTCCATTCTCTGGACGATCTAACATCTGTTGGATACGCGATTCTTCCTGTCTGACGACTTCAGACTCATTGAATTCTATAAAGTCCATGCCGCTTGCAGCTTCAGCAGCATGGCTACCAGAACGTTCTCCAAAAACAATAGTATCAAGGAGCGAATTCGCTCCCAATCGATTACCACCGTGTACGCTGACGTTAGCGCACTCTCCAGCTGCATATACACCTGGAACATTGGTTCGACCATCAATATCAGTTTTGATACCACCCATTATATAATGCATCCCTGGACGAATAGGAATCGGCTCTTTGATCATGTCAGCACCAGCCAAATCAATTCCCAGTTCCCTGATTTGACTGAGTTTTTCCATAATCAAGGCTTCACCAAGGTGAGTACAATCCAGGTAAACACAACCGTTTACCCCATTTCCCGCATTTATTTCAGTTTGTTCAGACCTGGATACTACATCCCGTGAAGCAAGCTCCATCATATTGGGTGCATACTTCTCCATAAATCTGTTGCCGTCTTTATCTCTTAAATAAGCCCCCTCTCCTCTCGCGGCCTCCGATATTAACACTCCGCTGCCTGCCAAAGTGGTGGGATGATATTGGACCATCTCCATATCCATTAATTGAGCACCCGCATTATAAGCCAATCCCATACCATCACCTGTAACGATTAATGCATTTGTGCTAGGTTCAAAGAGACGTCCACATCCTCCGGTACAAAATATCACCGTCTTAGCCCTGATAGCATGTAGTACTCCAGTCTTAATCTCAAGCGCAAGGACACCGGCTATTTGTTCACCCTCTTGGATTAAAGAAGTGACAAACCATTCTTCATAACTTTGGACACCAGATTTGACTAGTTGTTCAAACATTACATGTAAAAGAGCTTGTCCCGTGAAATCTCCCACGAAAAACGTCCGAGCTATTGGCTGACCTCCAAAATTACGAGTACCTAACTTACCTTCATCATCCCGACTGAAAGTAACTCCCATGTGCTCCATATCTATCAAGGACTTTCCAGCAGCCCTGCACATCACTTCAATAGCATCCTGATCTCCCAGAAAATCGCTACCTTTGACTGTGTCATAAGCATGGTCTTCCCAACGATCACCACGATCTGTAAGAGCTGCGTTTATACCACCCTGGGCAGCGTTTGAATGGCTTCGTACTGGGTGTACTTTACTAAGTATCGCAGTATTAGCACCACCTGCTTGTGCTGCTATAGCAGCCCGCATCCCTGCTAACCCAGCACCAATAATTAACACATCATGTTCCAACATTTTATACCTCTTGCTATATTGAAAATATCTACCTTCACATCAAGAATTACTCTCGTTACTCTATGCAACCGTATCCAGATACTGCATTGCCAGTAACAGAGAAGCTACACTTTTGGCATCTTGTATTTGCCCTTCACATATCAATCCCAGGATACTATCCAATGGGATTTTTACTACAGTTATATTTTCATCGAAATCCGCTTCCAACTTCGCAGGGGTTAATTCCGTAGCCAAGTACGAATACATATATTCGGTACACCATCCAGGCGACACCCAGAATCCAGCCAATGTCCTAACATTACCTGCAGTATACCCCACCTCTTCCTGTAATTCCCTAATCACTGCTTCTTCTGGTGTTTCATTTGGTTCGATACCACCCGCCGGAACCTCTAGTAGATCCGATTCGACAGCTTTTCTGTATTGCCTTACCAATAACACATCAGACCTTTCATCAATTGGCACCATACAAACTGAATTATCGTGCTCTGCTATCTCTCTAGTAGTCTGTCTACCACTCGGCAATACAATGGTGTCGACTCTTAGGTCCAATATGCGCCCCTGATATACGACGTTACTTTCTATACTTGGTTCTTTATTTGTTCCGTCTGTCATAATTACGATTATCGTCCTCTAACACTGAATCCCAGGCGTCGTGTCAATGTGGCGTAGAAATGGGAATGGGGCATTAAACGTAAGAATTTAGTTTTTAATGGGCTTTGCTCTACCTTAACCCAATCGCCGGGTTTCATTGGTAAATCCTCAAATCCATCAACACTTAAAACTGCATCTTGAGCTCCTTCCAGATGCAGAGCAACTTGAACGGAGGGATCAAGTACTAGCGATGCTGATAAACCTACATGAGCGGCAATTGGTTTTAGAACCAGTGATTCAGACAATGGATCCAGAATTGGACCTCCTACTGCCAAGTTATATCCTGTGCTGCCCGTAGCTGTTGCGAGAATCATGCCATCAGCCCGTAAAGACGCTAAATCAGCTCCATCTACATCAGTTTTGATGGTGAGTACTCTGGAAACCGAACCTCTGGCCATTACTACGTCGTTCAGAGCGTGAAAGGGCCCTTCTATATAATCCTCTCCAGTCCCGATACCTTTCCTAATTAATTGAGCCTGTACCATGTTGTGTTCTTCAACCCTACATGATCCATCCAAATATTGGGGAAGCAACTCCAAGGCTTCATTAACTTGCAGTTCTGTCATAAAGCCTAGACGACCCATGTTTATACCAACTAGAGGGACATCGTGTGGAGCAGTAACCCTTGCCGCCCTCAAGATAGTCCCATCCCCGCCTGCGGTTATGACGAGATCAGTATCGCTAACTCGCTCCTTTAGATCATCCAAATCCTCAGCAGGTGCGATCCAACTACTTTGTTGATGAGACAACTCATTGGCAATAGCGGTACTCAAATCTAGCGCCTCGGGTATGCGGGCGTTATATATAATACCTATCGTTTTCATTCGTTAATGAATGGCGACACATAATGTTCATGATAGTAATGTCCCCACTTCAGAACCAGGGGTGGTCTACCATCCGAAATTTTGAGTGTCATTTTAATGGGTGTCATAATAGGTCCTCAATAAGTGCGAGTCTACCAATACCCGATATTAGGGAGCACTTTCACTGTATCTTCAGCCAAGTTAAGGATAACCCCAGGTAATATTCCAATCAACAAAGTCATCAAAGTGGTAGATATTAATGCAATGCTTGGAGCCCAGGACATCCTGATTTTTGATTGATCTTCTGTTTGGTATGAAAACATTACACGGATAACTCTCACGTAGTAATAAACTGATACAACGCTATTCACAACGCCAACTACCGCTAGCCACGTAAGGTGATTGTCTATCGCAGATGCGAAGATATGGATTTTAGCCATGAATATACCAGTGGGAGGAACTCCAATAAGGGCGATCAGCGATAGAACCAAAGCAAGCGCTATTAGTGGAGATCGACGGAACATTCCACTGTAATCGTCTATCTGGTCACTGTTTATGTTATGTCCAATAGCTATTATTGAGAAAAGCGCGGTCAGATTAGCTGCTGCATAAGCGACCAAGTAAAACAACACACTACTGGGGCCCATATGAGAAAATAACGATGCGGAGCTGGTCCCACCAATAGCTGCTATTCCAATAAGAATGTACCCTGCATGAGCAATGGTGCTATAGCCTAATAGTCGTTTGATATTGTTCTGTACCAATGCAGCTAGGTTACCAACAGTCATTGAAGCCGCAGCTAGGCACGCTATCAAGATAGTCCATTCTGGTTGCACTTCGATGAAGCCCGAACACAATACTCTCAGTACCAATGCAAATGCCGCAGCTTTACTGGCTACTGATAAAAATGCTACCGCCGGCGTAGGAGCACCTTCATACACATCCGGAACCCACATCTGGTAGGGGACTGCCGATAATTTGAAACCGAAACCAACCACCAACAGGAGCATACCTACCAACACCGCGTAACTTCCAAACGGTATATCAGAGTAATGAGACACGGCCAGAGCTTCGGATATGCCAGACAAAGTTGTACTTCCCGTAAATCCGAATATGAGAGTCATACCGTACAACATTACAGCGGAGCTCAGGGCACCTATAACAAGAAATTTCATTCCAGCTTCAGTAGATTTGGCCGTTAACAACATCGCCGCAAGAGCTACCAAAGGTAAGGTTGTAAGTTCTAGTGCAATGTAAATCGTTATGAGTTCGGTCGCACCAACCAAAAGCAACATACCGGTAGCCGACAACAACATAAGACCGAAATATTCGGCTCGATGATTGTTCATACGACTAAGGTAGTCATTTGACGATAGAATAACGAGACCAGTAACAATCAAAACTAGAAAATTGAAAAATAACGAGAATTTGTCCACCATTAAACTACCGTAGAAAACGCTGCTTCGAGATACCAATCCAGAAGAATCTGAAACAATCAGATCATTTAACTGCATCAAGCTAAATGCAGCTGGTATTGATAGTCCTACGAAGGCGATTACTGGCAGTAATTTATTCCTTTTAAAAAAAAGGTCAAATACTATTACCATCAGAGCAATCGCAGCAGTTGCTAGTTGTGGCGCTATTAAATAAATATCGTAACTAGTCATATATCATAATAATATCTAACGGGTTATTAGCGTGCCTGAAACATCATTAGTCAGCCCGTTCATTACCTCTACCATTGGATTCAACCCTGATTCAAATACTGTTGTGAGTATCGCCGGATAAACTCCTACAACCACTATACTAATAATTAATAAAACTAGCGGTACAGCCTCCACTAAAGAAGCATCGCTTAGAGTGGCAAATCTAGGCAAATCAGGACCAAAAAGGGTCCTTTGCATCATCCACAATATATACCCTGCGGCTAAAACAATCCCAAACACTGCGAGTACTGTGGGCCATGGGAAAGCAGCAAATGTTCCTAAAAACACCAGAATCTCGGATACAAATCCACTAAGCCCCGGAAGCCCCAATGAGGCCAATCCTGCAATTAGGAACGCTATTGCGACGAACGGCATACGATTAGCCAGCCCTCCCAAGTCAGGTATGTAACGGGTATGCGCCTTATCATAAATTAACCCCACGCATAGGAAAAGCAATCCAGTTATGGTTCCGTGGGTAAATAACTGCATAGCAGCTCCATTCAGACCGACAGAAGAAATACGTTCTCCTGATACTGCTACTGACCCAACCCCTAATAGAACAAGACCCATGTGGCTGACACTTGAATAAGCTATCAATCTCTTAAGGTCAGTTTGTTTCAAAGTAACTATCGCACCATAAATAATGCTAATAACTCCCAGGGCAACTATAGCCCAGGCAAAAATCTTAACCTGATCCGGGAACAGACCTACATTTATTCTTAACAACCCATAACCACCCATTTTCAGCATAACCCCTGCAAGCATGACACTGGCAGCCGTTGGCGCATCCGTATGGGCATCTGGAAGCCATGTATGTACTGGCCACGTCGGCAACTTGATAGCGAAAGCTATAAAGAACAACCAGAACAACATACTTATCGGTAAAACCATTCCTCCCCCGACTAACCTGTTAGCCGATTCAGACAATAGAACCATATCTAATGTTTTCAGATCTCCGCTCAAAAATACCCCGACTAATGCTATTAACATAGCCGCACTTCCGAGGATAGTGAATATCAAGAATTTCATGGCTGAATATTCTTTCCTTCCGCTTCCCCATACACTAATTAGCATATACATCGGAATTAGTTCTAATTCCCAGAATAGGAAAAAGAGCAAAAGATCTAACGATGTGAATACCCCCATCACGGCGGTTTGTAATACCAGAAGCCAGACAAAGTACTCTTTAACCCGAGTTTGGATATGAAACGACGCCAATAAAGCACAAAACCCTAGCAAACCAGTTAACAATACTAGCGGTGCGCTTAACCCATCCACGGCAAGTAAGTAACTAGCATTAAAGGTGTCGGTGTTGATCCAGGCTATTCTGTCTACCAATTGAAAGCGATCTGCTCCATCGCCTTTGTTGAAAATCGCAAACACAGCCGCAGCAAGAACCAAATCACACAATCCGGCTGTCACTGCGATAAATCTAACCTGGCGATCACTTTTGGCAACCACCCAGATCAAGAGTGCAGCCAGTACTGGCAAAAATACGGTAACAGATAATATTCCGTTAAACCCAGTTATCATTGATCAGCTTCCGATTCCTGTAGCTAAAATTAAATACATCGCTAATATAACTAAAGTGCCCAATATGACAAAGACCCCATAAAACTGGACCTGTCCTGTCTGGATGACAATTACCACCCGTCCCAAGCCCCTAGGAAGGTTTCCTATCAGATCTACAATACCATCAATCACTACTCGGTCGAGCCAATCGGTTACTGTAACCAATCCGCGATAAAACCACCTGCGAACTATCAACTGTTCGTAGAGATGGTCAACATAGTATTTCTGGCTCAAGATATTGGCCAATTGATTCAAAGGGGTTAATGCAACTCGATCTGCGGTGGTCATCTGACGGCGCAAATATAATAGACCCGCTAAAACAATGCCTGATACGGCAATAATAGTGGACATTATTGCGATAACAAAATTGAATTCTGGAATATTCGGATGCTGGAAAGCCAGCCCTCTTACCAAAAACTCAGTGATCCAATGTTTTGGTATCTCTAGGATCGGGATTGAAATCCATTGAGGATTAAACAAAAATCCTGCGACAACTGCTAATAATCCCAAGAGTAACATTGGCGAGAGCATCACCCAAGGCGATTCAGCCAGATGAACATGTGCCCCAGTTGACGTGATGTCAGAAGATTGTTCAAGGTCCTTATTTTCCTGTTCCACACCCCCTCTGAAACGTCCGTGAAATGTCATGAACAACATCCGGAAAGTGTAAAACGCTGTAACAAATACACCGAGTATCAGAAAGATAAATGTTATAGCTCCTACCCAGTTACTCTTGGACATCCATGCCGCAAGTAATATCTCGTCTTTGCTCCAAAAGCCGGCCAAAGGAACTATACCGACTAGACTAAGTCCTCCCACTAACGTCAGGACATAGGTCAACGGCATCTCACGACGTAACCCACCCATGTATAGCATATTAAATGTGCCGCTAGCGTGATTAACACTCCCTGCACAGAGAAACAATAGGGCTTTAAAAAATGCGTGGGTAACTAGGTGGAATAATGCAGCCCAGTAAGCACCTAACCCAAGAGCTGCCATCATGTAACCTAATTGACTAATCGTAGAATAGGCCATCACCCGCTTAATATCATTCACCACTAGACCCATGGTCGCAGCCATGATAGCGGTAAAACCACCTATCAACGCGATGACCATCATAGTGTGGCTAGCCTGTTGAAATACAGGGAAAAATCTGCCTACTAAAAACACTCCAGCCGCAACCATCGTTGCGGCATGTATAAGCGCACTTACAGGCGTCGGACCTTCCATGGCATCGGGAAGCCATGTATGAAGAGGGAATTGCCCAGATTTGCCCGCTGCTCCAGCGAAGATCCCTAGTGTAATTAAAATCAACCATGGTCCTATCAAGATACCCGGTCCACCCTGTATAACAGGCTGTGCTGCCTCCCAGATATCCCGTATGTTAAAAGAGTTTAAACCGTGAGATGCGAACTGGTCAGCGTGGAAGAACAAAAGGATTATAGAAATAAGGAAACCTACATCGCCGATCCGAGTGATGATAAAAGCTTTTTTTGCAGCAGCAGCTGCCGACGGCCTGTCATGCCAAAATCCTATCAACAAATAAGATGCCAATCCTACCAATTCCCAGAAGGCATATAATTGAATTACATTGGCGGACAGGACTAATCCAATCATAGCGGCTGTGAATAGAGCCATATAAGCAAAATAACGCGAAAAACCAGGGTCCCCCTTCATATATCCCAAAGAGTAAATTTGAACCATCAAACTCACTCCAGTTACAACGACTAACATGATTGCGGTCAACGGATCCAATAAGATTCCTATCTCTATTGCCGCACTTCCTATATCTAGCCATGAATACAAAGTGAAGGTAAATTCCATGCCATTTGCCAGTTTCAGCAAGACCCATACAGACATGCAAAAAGATAAAAGTAATGCCCCGATCAACAGGAGACCAGAAATTAGAGAATACCTATCAAAGAAAGGTCTTATTAAAAGAGCTATTATTATAAAAACAGCTACAGGGAGGAAAAAAATAGACCAGACAATAGATTCTACAGGCATCTAAATTTTCCTCATTATTTCTTCAGCTACATGCTCCCTTCCCTTAGGAACATAGATTATGAAAGGACTCTTTTCCGACCAGTCTAGAATATCTGAATCAGGAAGAAGCTTAGTCGGGAGACCTTCTCCTTCGAATAAATCTTTCCATATTTCTGCTGTAATTAAGTTAGATACCCGTTTGAATTCTACCCACATAATCTATAACTCAAATGTTTCCTGATACTTTATGCAGTTCAATTAATCCGTATGTCCTTTAACCTTAGTGTTGTAAAATGTCCGCCTGGGTTAATTCCACAGATTCGTTATTTCTATACATAGCTAATATTATTCCTAGACCCAGCGCTATTTCCGCTGCTGCAACAGTAATTATAAAAATCACGAATACATGGCCAGTAAGTACGCTGGACAAGCTTATTTGCAAACTCTGCGGTGCCACAAACTTAGCCATCGCAACCAACGCTATGTTAATAGCATTAAACATTATCTCCAAAGACATTAAAACGGCTATGACATTGCTCCTGGCAAGTGTTCCATATAGGCCGATACTAAATAGCACAGCCGAAACGATTAGCATGCCTTCTAGTGACACCAGTTATCCTCCTTCCTGTCGGCGGGCCAATGCCAGTCCACCAATCAAAGTAGCTAATAATAAAAGTGACACAGCTTCAAAAGGAAGAACAAACTTACCAATCAATAAATCTGCCAATCCTACCGGCTCCTCATTGGATTCACTCAGATTCCTATCAACATCTAATAGATCCTCTTTAGTCATGGCGGTAATGGCATTTATTTGAACCATATCTATTACCGATTTATCCTCATCAGGTATTTTGTTCCATTCCGTTCCGATAGCAACAACTACCAAAGCTGCTAACACCAATGTTGAGATAAACACAGCAGGTATTTGCAATTTGTTAGGAGAATTACCTCGTCGAACATCGCGAGTTAACATTATCGCGAATACAAACAAAATAGAGATAGCGCCCACATATATTAAAATCTGGACTACAGCCAGAAATTCCGCACTCATAAGCACGAAAAATCCTCCGACACATATAAAAACCACAGCTAAAAGCAGTACAGATCTGAACAGGTCACGAACCAGCACGACCCCCAAAGCCGCTATAATAGCGGTAAGAGACAGCAACCAAAATATTACATCCGCAACAAACATCTAAACTCTACTATCCGGTTTAATGTCTGTGGTATCGGAGATGGGTTCATCAATAGCTGTTAAATCCAATCGCATCCCCGCTTTTTCTCTTTGATGCCATCTCCATTTCTCCCTACCTACCTCTCGCCATCCCAATGGCCTCCCATCTCCTGGTTTGTATTCAGCCTCTTCCAATTGAGGGCGAAACCAAGTACTAGGATGTTTTTGAGATTGGCGCAGCTGATCAATAGAAATAAACATGTTCTCCCTACTGTATTGACCCTGCTCAAATCCGCTTCCCATAAACAAGGCATCATAAGGACAGGCTTCTACACAGAGACCACAAAACATGCAACGCTGTAATTCGATATCAAAAACTTCAAGTTTATATTTATCTCCCTGCTTAATCGCGGTCCCACTCGGACTCGTTACAATTTTTATGATACCGAGAGGGCAATACTTAGCACATGAAGCACACCCTGTACACCGTTCTTCATACCAGACAAACTCCTCGCCTCGAAAGCGCGGATGCTGCTTCACACGCTGTTCCGGATATTGAACGGTAAAAGGCTTTTTAGTCAAATTCTTCAATGTTACCAACAGCCCTCTAGCCATGCCGAACCCATACATCTTAGTCTCCTTTATCAGGCATCACCCGGTAGGATCGTCTCGCAAGGATTGAGAAACGCCCAACGGATTAGATTTTCGTACTTTATCTTTCATCAATCGTCCAAATAGAGGCAAACAAACTCCAGCCAATACTAGATTTATAATAGCCATTATCCATAATTCTAAAGTTGTTATACCACCGGATTTCAGAACGTAAACTTCAACGGTCGTAGCAGCCAGGTTTATTAAGCTTAAAGGCAGCATCACTTTCCAAGAAAACGCCATTATTTGATCAATTCGCAACCTAGGAAAAGTAGCCCTTATCCAGCTAAAAACCGCCACTATCAACAGAGTTTTACCCATAAACCAAGCCCATCCCAAATAATCTTCCCAAGGGCCGGCCCACCCACCCAAAAACAATGTGGTAATTAACGCAGAAACTACCAGGACTCCACCAAATTCAGCGGCCTGTATAAGTGCGAACTTAATGCCGCTATATTCTGTATGGTAGCCAGCTATTATCTCTGATTCTGCTTCAGCCAAATCGAAAGGGGTTCTATTCAACTCTGCACTCATACCAGCTAGAAAAACGAAGAAGGCCAAGGGTTGAACTACTATAAACGGAACCGATTGAAATTCGACTATAGAAGACAACGACATCGACCCCACTATCATAACTACACCCAGTAGTGACAACACTACTGGAACCTCGTAACTTATTAAAACCGCCACGGAACGTGCAGTTCCGAAAAGGGCATATCTATTATCAGAGGCCCATCCGGCTGTAAATAGCGCTATTGAAGTCAGAGAACTGATGGCCAATAAATATAAAACACCTACATTCAGATCGACTAAAGAAGTGTCTTTGGCAAATGGGATCACCGCCGCCATAAGAATCAAGGAGGCGACCATTATAATCGGGACCAAAGTGAAAGCAATGCGGTCAGCACCTGCAGGAATCAAATCTTCTTTCGTTATTAGCTTAAAAAGATCGGCTATAGGTTGTAACAACCCGAACGGACCCCACCTATTAGGCCCAATTCTGTTTTGGAACCTGCCTAACAATCGTCGTTCCATCCAACTAACTACAGCAGCACCGAGCAAGACGGCATTGATCAAAATTAGCATTATAGTCACGCCTGCCAATACGTATGACAACCAGCAAGGTAACAGCGAGGATGCGTAATCGTATATAAACCTAAAGAGAGGGTTATCCCGAAGAATAGTATCCTCACATTGAGATGGGAACATATTAACGATCCACTTCCCCCATATTAATGTCTATACTGCCTAGCGATACGATCATATCAGCCAGCTTCCAGCCCACCAACAAATGCTCTGTAATGGTCAAATTGATCAAAGAAGGAGATCGAATCTTACATCTGTAAGGGGCAATCCCACCGTCACTAACTAAATAAAACCCTAATTCACCTTTAGAAGCTTCTACCCTGCCATAAGCTTCTGCCCCCGGCTCAGCGCGCAAGACCAATGGTAATTCTGGGATCCGAACCAGCCCAGGTTCGATTTGATCTACACATTGTTCAATGATCCTCATACTCTGCCGTATTTCTTGCATCCTAACCCAAAAGCGATCGTAGTTATCCCAATTACTGCCAGTTGGGATATTAAAATCAACTAGATCATAAGCGTCATATGGTTCTTTTTTTCTCCAATCCCAGTCAATCCCGCTTGCTCTCAATACTGGTCCACTGACGGAACAATTGATGGCCACGTCCGGCTCCAACGGACTAACACCTTTAGTCCTAGCAAGTAAAATCTCGTTTTCCATTAGGAGTGCCTCTAAATCAGCGAATTCATCTCTGAAGTCAGTCATAAATCGGTCTAACGCTGGCCAAAAATCTTCTGGAGTATCTGAGAACACTCCACCCGGACGCATATAACTTACAGTAACCCTTGCTCCACAAAGCATCTCGAATAGATCCAGTATGCGTTCCCTGCTCCGGAAGGTGTACATAAGAGGTGTTCCGAAGGCCCCCATTTCCTGAATGAAGAAACCAACAGCTATTAAATGACTAGCAATCCTCTGCAATTCCGCAGCAAGTGTCCTGAGATACTTAGCTCGGGGGGGAGGCTCTATTCCTACCAGTTTCTCAACTGCGAGGCAGTAAGCCTGATTGTTGATCATGGAGGAGGTATAATCTAAGCGATCGGTCAACGTAATAACCTGAACATAATTACGTTCTTCGGCCAGTTTCTCAGATCCCCTATGCAGGTAACCTAGAACAGGTTCTACCTCTACTATATCCTCACCATCGAAGGTTATACGGAGTCTGAATACTCCATGAGTACTAGGATGTTGAGGCCCAACATTCACTGTCATCGGTTCAGTTCGAATAGTCATATATTCTCCCTTACAGGAAATCCTTGCGTAGTGGATGACCTTCAAACCCCTCCCACAGCATAATACGCTTCATATTCGGATGACCATCAAATNTAACACCCATCAGATCCCATATTTCCCTTTCCTGAAAATCAGCACCCTTCCAAATGTTGTACACAGAAGGAAGNNTAACTTCTTCTCTCCCATATAACTTGGTTTTGACAACTGCNCAATGCTGTTTATTTAANGACGTCAAATGGTAGATNACTTCAAAAAATTCCATGAAATCAACCGCAGTAATCGAATTCAGGTAGTTNAAGTCTAACGTCGGGTCTGAAAACAAAAAATGGGCTACCTGGACCATATGGTTTGGTTTCACCCAAATAGCCGTTGTATCACAACCTTCCACCACATTTGGCAAAGCTTCTTCTAACCGGTCAGCTAATTCGTTTCCTGTTAACCTAGAGATCATCATTCCGAAGATATCTTCCGTTTTTTCTTCAAAATATTATCTTTTTTTATTTTCTCATGGAGTTCCATAATACCGTAGAGAAGCGCATCTGGNCGCGGAGGACAGCCAGGNACATATACATCAACCGGTATTATATGATCAACCCCNGGGACCACACTGTAAGATCCATAATAAGGACCTCCACTAGTGGCACAAACCCCCATGGAAATAACCCATTTGGGGTCAGCCATTTGTTCATAAATACGCTTGATTGGAGGGGCCATCTTCCATGTAACGGTTCCCGCTATTATCATCAAGTCAGCTTGCCTAGGTGATGCTCGGAAGGCTTCCATCCCAAACCTGGCTATGTCGAATCGACCCATAGCAGTTGCCATCATCTCAAAAGCACAACAGGCTAACCCNAAAGAAACCGGCCACAATGCCGACTTTCGACCCCAGTTAACTAAAGCATCAACCGAAGTAACCACAAGATTACCCTGAAGATCCTCCGGCACCTCTATGGACGGNGATTGAATCGGGTCCGCNGAGACATCAATCAAATCTCTAACTAATTNACCCTCAGACCGGTCTATATCCCACGTCCTATCATAAAGGGGCTCATTACCACNCGCTATATCCACCATATCACTAACTACTCCACTCTAGATCACCTTTCCGCCAAGCATAAGCCAGACCGACAAGCAATATTCCTACGAAAACCGCCATCTCNACCAGNGCAAATAATTCCAATTTATGAAATTTAACCGCCCAAGGATACAAGAAAACCACTTCCACATCGAATATTACNAACAAGATAGCNAAGAGATAATACCGAAAATGGAATCTATTCCAAGTTCCTCCAATAGTCTCTACTCCGCATTCATAAGCCTCGGATTTCACAGAAGTTGGATTATTAGGTCTAATACCAATTTTTGACAGCAGATGGGAGGCGAGTATCATACTTAGCGGAACCACACACGCAATAACAGCGAATATCGCTACCAATCCATACTGTCGTAGATAATCATCCAGCATAAGNTCCTGCCGTAATAAGGACTTTCAATAACCGGTGCAAATTATAACATAGCCCACATAGGCTAGATAGTAAAATTGCCACTGTATTCACGAGCCATGATCCACCATACGATNAGTAACAAAATACATAATTAATTGAGTTAATCAAATATGCCATCACCCAACAGTAAATTCATTAAGGCTAATGGGATTAATCACCATTATCTGGACTGGGGGAACCCTTCTCTCCACACCGTGATAATGGTTCATGCCACCGGGTTATGCTCAGCNGTCTGGGCTCCAATTGCGATCAAACTATCACAAACCAAACACGTAATGGCATTCGATCAAAGGGGACACGGGGATACCGATAAATCTAATTCCGGAAACAGCTTCGAGTTAATCGGCGAAGATCTGGCATCTATCATAGAAGCTTTNGGAGAGTCTAAGGTTTTTGTAGTTGGTCATTCCTCCGGAGGAATCNCTGCACTAATTGCAGATCATTTACTGTCAGGACAAATAGCAAAAGCAATTCTAATTGAAACCAGAATATTAGATGGACAAGGTAGCGGTGGAGCATTGAAAAAACGGGCTGATCGAACTCGAATGAAAAGANCTATCTGGGAGAACCGCCGTNCCATGTACCAGGCTTATCGACCTCGAGACACATTTAAGAACTGGACCGAAGANTGTTTCATTTCGTTTNTCGAAAGTGGCACAAAATTATTACCAGATGGCAAGGCCCAACTAAANTGCTCTCCGGAGATAGAGGCTAGTTTTTATGAGCAACGAGAAAATTTAGTGATATCCAACTATTTTAAAGGCCTCACAGCCGAATACAAGATACTGCTGGGAGACTATCCCGAAGCACAGAGAATAGACGATAATGATTTAGTCTATTTTTTAAATAACATTCCTGGTTCTAGCATAAAACCCATGCGGATGGGCAGCCATTTTCTACCTTTGGAACATCCTCAAATCGTATTCGAGGAAATTGAGAGGTTTTTCAGACCAGCCAACGGGAACACAGATCCTATGGAATAAAAATCATGAGAGAAACGTTAGTGATTGCCACCGGCAACAAGGGTAAACTGCGAGAATATCAACAGTTACTATCCGAACTCCCCTTAAATATAGTATCACTGGAAGACGTGGGAATATCTTTAGAGGTCGAAGAAACGGGGAATACCTTCTCTGACAATGCCTGGCTTAAAGCGCTGACATATTCAAACTTGACCGGGATGTTGACTTTATCAGATGATTCGGGCCTGGAAGTTGACGCTTTACATGCGCAACCAGGTGTTCATTCCGCCCGCTACGGAGGCGAATATTTAACATCTGATGAAGAACGCGTATCTTTACTTTTAAAAAATCTTGAATCTGTGCGATGGACAGAAAGAACCGCCCGATTTAAATGCGTAATAGCAATAGCAGGAAGCAAAAACCACCAGATCAACCCAACTGAATATCCCAACCAAGAGTCTAAATCTGGCCGCATCGCATCTGTAGTAGGGTCAATCTCGGGAATGATACAATACGAACCACGTGGGGAAGACGGATTTGGGTATGATCCTGTATTCTTTCTACCTTCAATTAAGCAAACCATGGCTGAAATGACCCTGGAATATAAAAATCTGATCAGCCACAGATCCGATGCAACACGCAAAGTAATACAGGTATTGAGAACCCTTGCTGGACATTAAAATACTTAACCGATACATGCATATAAAAATGTTAAAGATTTTGGTCAAACGAGCCAATGCTGAATGTTGATAGATAAATTTAAGCGTCCTTTACAAGACATACGGATCTCGGTCACCGACAGATGTAATTTTCGCTGTCCTTACTGCATGCCATCCGAAATATTTGGAGAAAGGTACCAATTTTTACCTAAAGAAGAGATATTAAGTTTTGAAGAGATAACCCGTCTAACTAGAATTCTTGTAGGTTTCGGGGTAAACAAAATTCGGATTACTGGAGGAGAACCTTTACTACGGACCGATCTTCACAAACTGATCAAACAGCTATCCGAAATAGATAACGCTTTGGACATTACTTTAACTACCAACGGATTCCTACTGAAAGACAACGCCGAACTTTTAAAAGACTCGGGACTAAAAAGAATTACAGTTAGCCTTGATAGTCTCGCAGACGATGTATTTCGCAAAATGAACGGTAGAAATTTTGGTATCGAAAGGGTTTTAGAAGGTATTGATGCCGCCACCAAAGCAAATTTATCTCCACTTAAAATCAACGCAGTGGTGCAAAAAAATGTTAACGATCACACTCTAGTTGATCTGGCAAAGTACTTTAAAGGTACAGGACACATAGTTCGTTTCATCGAATATATGGACGTTGGCAACAAGAATGGTTGGGAATTGGATGAAGTCGTACCCGCCAATGATATCCTTGCACTCATCGACCAAGAAATGCCTCTGGAGCCTATAGATCCTAATTATCGTGGTGAGGTTGCCAGAAGATATCGATATAAAGACGGTCAGGGGGAAATCGGTATCATAGCCTCGGTAAGCCAACCTTTCTGCGGCGATTGTTCCCGGGCGAGGTTATCTACAGATGGATCTCTTTATACTTGCCTTTTTGCTAGTCGCGGCTTAAACCTCCGAGATACCATGCGAAGCGGCGGCACTGATACTGAACTCGAAAGTATGATAAAGGATATCTGGCAAAACAGAACCGATAAATATTCAGAGGAACGTTCCGCTTCGATAATCACAGATCCCTCTGAACCCAAGATAGAAATGTATCAAATTGGCGGCTGATCCCGCCGAGCCTGCCCACCAAACTTAAGATCATTGCAAATAAGAAACACGCGGGGCAAGTTAATATGATTGAGATATATACCGATGGAGCCTGTAAATCCGGTGTTGGAGGTTGGGCTGCTTTAATCCTAGAGACATCGGGACATCGAGACATGTCAGGGAAATTAGAAGACACTACCAGTAACCGGATGGAACTTAGTGCCGCAATACATTCACTGGAATCCCTGCCGAACGGTTCTGAAGTGACCATATTCAGTGATAGCGAATACCTCGTGAAAACCATGACACAAGGCTGGAAAAGAAACACTAACCTAGACCTATGGGAGAGTTTAGATTACCTAAATATCTCCCACACAGTCACATGGCAATGGGTCAAATGACACGCCAACATATCCGGTAACGAATACGTGAACGAATTGGCAGGGTTCGAAGCAGGTGTAACGAAAGCCAGACCGACCATAAATAAGTTTTTTAAAACCCTCGATACTACCGATGTCCCTACTCTTACCCACGTAGACCCTCAGGGCCGAGTAGAAATGGTAGACGTCGGATGGAAACCCGTATCTGACCGAGAGGCTACAGCTCAGGGTTACATATTAATGCAACCCGAGACCATTAATTTGATCAGAGATAACTTGATTAAAAAAGGGGACGTCCTGACCATCGCGCAAATAGCAGGTATTATGGGGGGGAAACGTACCGCGGAATTAATTCCATTATGCCACCCATTGCCTCTCAATAAACTGGATGTCGCGCTTGAATTAGACGTACCCAATAATAGAGTTAAGATATCCGTGTTGGCCCGAACCTCTGGAAAAACCGGAGTAGAGATGGAGGCGTTAACCGCCGCGTCCATTGCTGCTTTAACCATCTATGATATGTGTAAGGGAGTAGACAGGTGGATGACTATTGAAGGCATCGGTTTAGTTAGCAAAAGTGGCGGGTTAAGCGGGGATATTCAACGTGAAGATACGTAACACTGGTTATTTACCCGTTACTTAGAATCACTTCCCCCTTTTTTGCAGTTCCGAGTATAGTAAATCAACAGCCTGAATGGCATATGGCAAATATTCTTCTGGCAGGAACTGAACTTCTTCAAATTGTTCAACTTGCTCCACATCCGAGATACCGGCACCTCCTGCAATCCCGACTAGATCCAGCGTTCTGAAGACCCCATCAGGGCAGACCACGACACATCCTATGGATCCAGCCTGGTGAACAGGCTCAAGCTCGATCGCCTGAATAGAGTTCATCCCCAAGAACGAAGGAAAGGGATCACACGCAGCGGCCATTTCTTTAATTATCCGAGATAATTCTTCTATAACATTGAATAAAGCAGTCTGCGCTGCTAACTGCATATCATCTGAAAACTTATTACTTATATCCATTTCTGTTACAAGCCAAGGTGAATGGTTTTTTATAGACAACAGCCTAAATAGTTCAATTGACAGCCAGAATCTGGCAGGTTTAGTATAACTCAGTAGGAACTATTCTTGGCGTCTGGCCAGTTGAGTTCTTGGGTGGCAGCGTAGCTCAGCGGCAGAGCGGGCGCTTCATAAGCGCTAGGTCACTGGTTCGAATCCAGTCGTTGCCACCACTTAATCAGTATCTAAGACCAAAATCATCAGATTATGACGCACCCAATCCCACCCAGAAAGGCAGCTGGTCTCAAATTTTATCGAGGTAATAATAATGGGATTACCAGAACGAATGAAATTCGGTATTTTTCTAGGTCCATTCCACCGAGTAGGAGAAAACCCAACGCTAGCAATAGACAGAGATTTAGAATTAGTTCAATGGCTGGATCAACTGGGTTTTGACGAAGCATGGATCGGAGAACATCACAGCGCAGGATGGGAAACCATATCATCCCCCGAGCTTTTCATGGCTGTAGCGGCGGATAGAACACGCCACATCAAATTAGGCAGCGGAGTTATTAGCCTACCCTATCATCATCCTTTTATGGTTGCTAACCGTATGGTACAACTTGACCACATGACTCATGGCCGAGTCATGCTTGGAGTAGGTCCAGGAGCCCTACCGGGTGACGCCTATATGCTGGGTATCGATCCCACAACCCAGCGAGAGAAAATGGACGAATCTCTAGGGATAATTCTGCGACTTTTCACCGAAGACCAACCAATTACCTACCATAGCGACTGGTTTGAATTAAACGAAGCATTACTACAACTAAGGCCTTATCAAAAGCCTTATATGCCTATAACGGTAGCTTCAGTTCAGTCACCTGCCGGTGTGGCTTTAGCAGGAAAATACGGGGCATCAGTTCTGACTATCACGGTACCAAGAGATCCTTCAGCAGGGCCCTCAAACCTGAAATCTTTATGGGATATCGCCGAAGAATCCGCTGCAGAGCATAATCAAACAGTGAACCGCCATGACTGGAGGCTGTGCATACCTGTTCACATAGCCGAAACTCGCCAGCAAGCATTGGATGAAGTTAGATTAGGAGCAGGTCAATATCTCAGAGAATACACCGAGGGCACAAACGGCCGAAAGGCAGTTTTTGACGGTCCACTAGAAAAGGTCGTTGATCATATGGCCGATAATGGCTCGTGGATAATCGGAACTCCGGACGATTGTATAGAAGGTATCAACAGATTGGCCGAACAGAGTGGCGGATTTGGAGGTTTTCTAGTCCAAACTATTGATTGGGCTCCGAGAGAGAAGATGTTACATAGCTTCGAACTTCTAGCTCGGTATGTCATGCCCAGATTCCAGGGGACCATACTAAGTACCACGGCATCAAATAAATGGGCCACAGACCGACAGGAAGTTCTGGTCAGCGGAAGAGTAAGAGCAATTGACCGTGCGCATGAAGTATATGCGGGAAGAACCAATTAAACTCGAAAGAAATACAGTTAATAATGTAAANCCTGGGGATTANTTTCCCCGGGTTTACNACAAAACCCTATTGAAAAACCGAAGCGCATTACCGCCAGNTATTTTAGTTATATCACNGTCAGAATAACCCCGTTTAATCAACCCTCTAATGATNTTTTTNCCGTCAGCGGGTGATTCTAAGCCGTCAAGATAAGCTGCNGGCAATTGGCCNGGGGCATTTCTACCCAAGACTTGTCTATGAAAATCTACATGGTCGCCTGCCATCGTATCGGTACCGATAGCAACATTATCGACTCCAACAAGTTTGATCATGTAATCATACTGGTCTAAAACACAAGAGATATCTTGATTTGGNTCATCGCTTAAAGAATTAGGCACAGCGGTGATACCTATTAATCCACCTTTTGCCGTACAAGCTAACAATTCATGGTCTTGCCGAGTTCGGGCAGTTGGTCTAAGAGTGTAAGCAGCNTTGTGGCTAAATGTTACGGGAACTTCTGAAAAAGCTAACACGTCCTGAACTGTATTGGGAGAAGCATGCGATACATCAATGATCATCCCAAGATCGTTCATACGTCTTACCACCTCAATCCCGAATTCACTCAGTCCTCCATCATTTCGTTCGTTTTGCCCATCACCAATAAAATTCTTTCTCGTATAGGTTATTCCAGCTAACCTAACGCCCAACGCATAAAAGGAATCTATCCTTTCAATACGATTCCCAATTGCCAGGTGCTCCAAAGTAGGGAAAAATGCTANCTTACCGCTTTGCTTCGCGGCTAAAATCTGNGACGAATTTGACACATTAACNACATCGNTATGTCTCNACATATCTGTCAGCATCACCGACACTTCACCAGATACATCTGAATAACTAGCAAAAGACAGCTCAGGAGTATTAATCAAACCCCTAAACACGTTCGCAGTCGCGACCGCAGTCCAACCACCGTGCTTTACCGCNTCATAGCACCAACNATATTCGCCATTACGTAAATATGAACTCAGGGCCGATATATCATCAGGCATTATCATAGGATGTTGGTGGATATCAACCATGACAATATCATCCATCAAACGGTCAAACCTTAACTCTTGCCGGTCGTCGAGTTCAACCGATTTGGAAAACACTCGGTTAAGTTCACGAGCTAGTCTGATGCCATGTTTCTCTACAAACTCCATATATACCCTCGCCGGAATTTCCAAGACCNGACTCCTGTCTAGTCTTTAGATGCACTAGGTATGACGGTGATAATTAGAGATTGCCAAGCTTCTGCAAGTTAGCGCAATCTACGTTGTATCATAACTTATATGAGATTATCGGATGAATCCACTTCTATGGCCCATATGATACTTTCGAACAAACGGTTCCAGTTTCACAAATTGCTCTACCCGTTTGTGCGCTCAAACTCCTTCATAAAAGAAACTAACTGTTCTACTCCTTTATCAGGAAAAGCGTTGTAAATAGATGCTCTAATCCCACCTACAGAGCGATGACCTCGTAACTCGGACAATTCGTTTAAATTGGCTTGCTCTACAAATTTTTGCTCCAACTCTGCCTCTGGCAACCGGAAAGTCACGTTCATGCGCGACCTGTCCTCGGTAACAGAGTGACCTCTGTAAAATTCCGAAGAATCAATCAAGTCGTAAATCAATCTTGATTTATCCAAGTTTCTACGGCCCATTTCCTGTAATCCGCCTTGATCAATTATCCATTTTATTACTAAACCCAGGATATAAATCCCGAAAACAGGTGGAGTATTATAAGCGGAAGCGGATTTATGCTGTACTTTATAACTCAACATAGCAGGCAAATTATCCTTACTACGCTCTATAAGATCATCTCTGATAATTACCATGGTAACACCGGCAACACCCAGATTTTTTTGAGCACCTGCGTAAATCAAACCATATTTGGAAACATCAATCGGCTTACTTAAGGCGTTNGATGATATGTCACCCACNAAGGGGACGCTGCCAGAATCTGGTTCCTCGGNCCATTCCGTTCCAAATATGGTGTTGTTGGCGGTAAAATGCANATAATCCGCNTCTGGATTTAACGTTAATTCTTGTTGCCTCGGGATTCTATCAAACCCTTGTAGTTCGGTACTTCCTGCCAAATCTATGTGAGCTATTTTTTGCGCTTCTTCAAAGGCAACTTTGGCGAAATGTCCTGACACAATATGGTCAGCATGACCTTCAGGTGATACCAGGTTCATAGGTATCATAGAAAATTGTAATGATGCCCCACCCTGGAGAAAAAGGATACTGTAGTTGTCTGGTATAGAAGCTAAAGTTCTAATGTCTGATTCAGCCTCCTCCATGATATCAATCACGGTTTTAGACCTATGGCTCATCTCTAACACAGACATTCCTGTCCCTGGGAACTCAAACAAGTTCTCTTGGGCCTCAAGTAAAACCGGTTCTGGTAGAACAGCTGGACCTGCAGCAAAATTAAAAACTCTCTCAGCCATGTTTCTCCTAGTGATGTGCATTAACTCTTNCCAAGTTCTTGTAAAACCCACGGTAGTCTATTAGCGGGGTATTGAGGTGTCAATTACCAGTTACACAACCGGACCGCCAAGTGGTGACCGTGGCTCCTCACATTCCAGAAATATTCCGTAACCCGGATTTTGTTCTAATGTCCCTTGATTTAACAACACCTGTCCACGAAGNAAAGTCATATAAGGCTTCCCTTTCACTTCCCAACCCTCAAACAGCGTGTAGTCAGCGTTACTATGGTGATCTTTGGCNGTTATAACACGATCTCCATTGGGATCTATTATTAGCAAATCTGCGTCAGACCCTACTTGAATCACCCCTTTACGGGGGAAAAGNCCAAATACACGGGCAGGGTTCTCTGATAAACATCGGGCCATCCACCAAATAGGCAAGCCTCTTTTTACGACTCCTTCGCTGTACATTAGAGGGACTATAGTCTCCACACCCGGCGAACCAAANGGAACTGACATACCNTGAGAATCNACAAAAATATTATCCCAACCTGGCTCTTTAAGCTCTTTAGGATAGGGGGCATGATCACTGGCAACTATTGATATATGACCTTGTTCCAAACCCCTCCAAAGCGAGTTTCTATCTTGCCCGTCGTCTGGCCTTAAAGGCGGCCCGATTTTGGCTAATGGACCAAATTTAGCCATGGCGGAGTCGGACAGCAATAGGTATTGAGGA
The DNA here is from genome assembly GCA_002707185.1 of Chloroflexota bacterium. The sequence goes on from PAMF01000006.1 coordinate 29,400, forward strand.
CAAGATTCGGTCCAGATTTTTTGACCCGCTGCCTGAGCCTGTTTAATTCGCTCCAAACCCAATCCGGTACTTAGATGGACTACGTACGTCGGACAGCTGGTAGCATGAGCCATTTTGACNGCTCTATTAATTGCTTCTTCTTCGGCCCAATCAGGGCATGCTGAAGGNAAATCAGTAGGATGGGTATGACCGNTATCGATCAATTTATTTTCAAGATATTCGATGATATTTCCGCTTTCACAATGTAATTGCAATAGCCCATTACCTTTAGNTACCATTTCCATCGTCTCGCAAATATAATCATCATCGCACATACGGTATGGCCGTTTTTTATACGTCATGAACATCTTGAAAGATTTGACCCCGAGATCTAAAGCCTGAGGAAGGCTTTTCAGAATACTGGGTCGATTTTGAAGTATGAAATGAAAAGCGAAATCGGTTAATGCCGAACTCTCTACTTCTTCCTTTGATCTAANTATAGCTTCTGGCAGGGTTTCATCTCCTTCCAAATTATAAGTGCCAAACGGNACCAAAGTAGTCAGACCCGCAGATGCAGCAGCCCGAGACCCTAAAGCATAGTTGTCATGTCCATCTAGATGGACATGACTATCTATNAGACCNGGAAGAACAAACTTTCCGTGAGCTTCTATATATCTATCGGCCTCCGGTAATAACTGTTCTGGCCCAATTGCCACTATTTTTTCGCCTTTAATAGCTATTGAAGAATCATAGACTTGTGATGAACCAACAATTTGCCCACCTACAATTACGGTATCTACTCGGGTATCAGTACTAAATTTAGGCATAACCATACCTCCAACGCTATTTGACCGGGGTATAACCCTGACTCTGAAAAGCCGGCATAACTTCTTCGATGCACCTCCGGAGTTGCTCCTCTAAATCCGGTGCTACGAACCTCATCACCGGCATCGTACAACCTGCCTCAATATATCTTTCAATTTTTTCTATGACAGCATCAGGGGGCCCACAAGCCAGCCATACGTCAGCCCGCTCCTGCGATATGGTTCCCGCCCCGTAATACTCAGACAGAAATTCTTGAGCCTGCCTATACGCTACTTCTTGATCGTCATTTATGTTTACATAGAGATGCAAACAGGACTCTAATTGAGATGGATCACGACCCAAGTCAGCAGCATACCCCTGAATGCGCGAAAATCTTTCCCTGAAAGTCTCAACCGGAGTACCATCTGTCTGCCANCCNTCTNCATANTTAGCAACTCTNCGTAANATCCTGGTTAAGGTACTTTCATCAGCTTGCCCCGGCTTCGGATTTGCGGCCAAGTATATAGGAAGGTGAGTTTGTACGGGTTTGGGTTGAAGCTGGACTTCAGATATCTGGTAATATTTCCCCGAATAAGAAACTTCNTCATCCTCCCAAAGTCTACGCAGGATGTTAATCCCTTCAACCACTCGCCCTACCCTTTCTCGTGATTTGACGCCCATGTTAGCAAGTTCATTCGCGAACTGTGGTCCGAAACTTTCAGAACCACCATTACAAACTGATAAGATAGTCCTACCTTCGGATAAAACATCCAAACTAGCCCACTGAATTGCCAGAAGGATTGGATTCCTCAAAGGAAAACTTGCCANACAAATAGGCCCTAGTTTCACTGATCGAGTATGAGCAGCAATAGCAGATAACGTTACTATGGATTCAATCCTCGGCTTGGACAANAAGTTGTCACCAACCCAGANGCTGTGGAAACACCCTGATTCTTCGGCCATTACCGAAGCATTCATCAAATCCTGCATNGTTACCCAGTTAAACAATACCGCCCGATTTGAAAGGCTCAGACCGAACTTAGCTCTCATTGTAGATAACATTTNACCTCTCCAGTATATTATCCAAGCATAGATACAATAGTGTGTGCCATGACCTTGGCAACCTCTACCAGATGAGAGATTGGAACGAAATCATCTCCAAGAGGCCAATCCCCTCCTCCGACTCCATACATAACCGTCGGTACTCCTAAGGCGGCTGGCCCTCCAGCATCAAANGTACCTTGCCCGTAAAATGTGTCGGGCTCGACTCCCATAATTTGCCTATGGGACTGCATTAAATATTCAACCCCCAGATGATANGGATCACAAAGGGCCGGCAACATATACTCCCCTGTAGTAACCNTGACCTGATAATTATCTAGTTCGCCTATGGATTCACGAATATCATTTGCAGCTTCTTCAGGTTGGTCTCCAGGAAGCAACCTACGATCTACTCGTAACCGGGCGAGTGAAGGTAAAGTATGGGGCGCTAAGGGTTCGAAACTGAGTTGATAAGGGATAACATGCCGCCGTCCCANAAGCGGATCGCTATCCCCCAACGGAACGTTTTTCAGCAGGTCCAATACACGATTAGCCCCTTCGATAGCACTATGACCCATATGAGGCACACTAGAATGNCTAGATTTTCCCTCTATCTCCACGTTGACATCTACCCTGCCTCGATTACCGAGCGATATCGCCTTGCCGGTTCTGGTCATCAGAATCCCAAAGTCGGGTCGTCCGTTTATCTCACCTAAAAGGGCGTTCGAACAAGCATGACTGCTTCTACCTTCGTTATTAACTGCGAATAATAATTTACCCGCGAGCTTAACATCGTAGTCTTTGATCCACTTCAAGACCGACAACATTATTGCTTGATGTGATTTATTTTGCCCAACTCCTTGTCCAAATAGACATGGTTCGTTAAACCCCCACTTGGATCCATCAGCTATAGCTCCCGAAAAAGGATTCGCCATCAAGTTATGGTGCTGTGTCGGTGTATAGACCATAACAAGTAGAGATCGGCTTGAATCTCCATCCCCTATTTCCAAGAGAAGTTGATTACGAGGAATATCCACAACTGAGGATACCTGCAATGACTCTATTTTAGGTCTCAGTACTTCCTGTACATAGTAAACAAGTTTAGGATCGTCGGGCTCTATAAACGTGTCTAACCCCATCGGTACGTCGGTTGGGACACGCGCTAATTCTTGTAAACTATCAACGAGATATTTTTGATCTATCTTTTCTACTGAGTTGATCAAATCCATACAGACCATATCCTTTTGCCTAGATTGACAAGTAAAACGAATTCATACCTGAATCATTAACGGTTTATATTATGTTAACACAGGAGCTTACCACTTAATTGAATCAGTACATAGCTAACGGTCGAGGCACTCCTCCTCCAGTGATATGGCAACAAGGAAACTGTTACAATGTCCAGAATTTGGTCTCCATTTAAGATAATACTGATAACTGGAAATATATAATGCAGAGACATGGCATAATTGGTAGTTCTTTCCCAAGGCTGGACGGCAACGATAAGACGACGGGGTATACTCAATATACCGCCGATATGTCTCCCAAAGGGATTCTATGGGGTCGCATCCTGCGTAGTCCATGGCCACATGCCCGAGTAGTCAATATTGATGTATCTAAAGCGTTGATGATCCCAGGCGTCCACGCAGTGTTAAAAGGTTCTGATGTATCAGGTATACGATACGGCCGCCGTATGCATGACGTTCCTGTCCTGGCAGACGATACAGTGCGTTTTATCGGAGACAAGGTAGCTGCAGTTGCAGCTGTCGACAAAGACACCGCAGATGAAGCACTCCTTCAAATTAACGTGGATTATGAAGAACTAGAGCCGGTTTTCGACCCTGCGGTAGCTATGGGTGATGAATCCCCACTTCTACACCCGGATGTCAACAGCTACAGAGGCCTTCCTAAACAATTAACACATGTCTCAAATGTATTCATAGAGGACCGATGGGGTCAAGGAGACACAACAATCGGATTTGCCAACTCAGATCATATAATCGAAAACTCTTTTTCTGTCCCTAGCCAACACCAAGGATACATCGAACCCCACTCCTGTTTAGTATCCATAGATGATAACGGCGTAGCCCAAATATGGGCATCCTGCAAAGTACCATTCCAGGTCCGCGATCAACTTTCTGTTGCTCTAGGCCTGCCTAAAGACCGCATTAGAGTTAATCCCGTAGCAATAGGTGGGGATTATGGCGGAAAAGGGTCTGCTATGGACATACCTGTGGCATATTTTTTGGCTTTGAAGACCGGACATCCGGTCAAGATGGTAATGGACTATTTGGAGGAGTTTACGGCGGGGAACCCCAGGCATTCCGCAGTAATAAACCTGAAAACAGGGGTAATGAAGGACGGCACATTAGTAGCCCATGAAGCCAGAGTAATATTCAATAGCGGAGCTTACGGTGGATTCAAACCCACTCCCGGGGTTAACCTCGGAGGTGCGTCTAAGGCAGGCGGACCGTACCGCATACCTCATACAGATATACAGGCTGTCCACGTTTACACCAATACAGTTCCCGGCGGATTTATGCGTGCTCCTGGAGAACCCCAAACGCTCTTTGCAAGCGAATCACACATGGATTGTATTGCCACTGAATTAGAAATGAATCCTGTTGAATTCCGTTTAAAGAACCTCATAAACGAAGGGGAGAAAACTTCTATCGGGACAAGTTATAAATCCGTGAGAGCGAAGGAAACCTTCGAGAGTGCTTTAAAGGCGTCTAATTACTGGTCGGCAAAGAAACTACATACCGGTCGAGGGGTCGCCATAGCCGAAAGACCAGCAGCAGGAGGGCTATCACACTCAGCCGTAACGTTATCATTGGACGGCACNGTAGTTGTAAATACATCAATATTTGAACCGGGTACCGGAACTAATAACCTATTAAAACAAATAGTCGGAGAGGAACTTAATCTTGACCCCAATTTGATCGATGTCGAAGTATGGGATACCGACGCAGTAGAATTCGATACCGGGGTTGGNGGTAGCAGAGTCACACGGATAGCCGGAACAGCAGCGTTAAGGTCCGCTGAACAGGCTAGACGGGAATTATTCAGTATAGGAGCCGATCTCCTAGGTTGGTCAGAAGAGAAAATTTATATTGAAGGTCACAATTTGTGCAATAACAATACCGGAGAGAAACGGTATTGGCCCGAGTTACTGAGGCTGGTAGGCCATCCACTCAAAACAAGTGTTTCTATAAACGAACCTGACCCTTCAGATATAACGTCGTTTACAGCTCAAGTAGCCGAAGTTTCCGTAGATCCCGAGACCGGACAAATCCACCTATTAAAATTTATAACTGCGCATGACATCGGTACAGTATTAAACCCTATAGAACATCAAGGTCAGATTGAAGGAGCCGTAATCCAATCTATCGGATTTGCTCTAACCGAAGGGCTAGAGATCTCCGATGGAAGAGTAACCAACCCGACTTTNGGTGAATACAGATTACCTAACATTAAAGATATACCCGAATTGATAACACTTCTGCTCCCTTCTGAAATAGGGGACGGTCCATATAATTCCAGGGGGATTGGGGAAAACCCATTAGGTCCTGTNGCACCTGCTATAGCCAACGCGATAGCGGATGCCACAGGGATTAGAATAAAAAGCCTACCCCTCACATCCGAGAAGATTTACAAATATTTAAATGCAAAGTTAATCCAAGAGTAATCAATGCAATCCATATATTGACTTGTTGTCTAACTATAATNATCCGGCCAAAGACTGACATCCAGAACNCGTTCACACCACTGGGCAACCCCTAATAATTGNCCCTCTCGAAACGGCAATCCAGCTAACTGAACTCCCAACGGCAACCCATTACTAGCTAATCCTGAAGGAATGGTGATAGTCGGGAGCCCGCTGGAGGTCCACGGAGCCTGAAAGACAGCCTCCCCGGTAGTATTGAGATCACGAGGAGCAGGAGTAGGGGTAGTCGGCATTAAAACAGCATCCACCCCATCTAGCATCTTAATCAGGTCTAACCGCAATTGACGTCGTAACCGTTGTGCTTGAAGGTAATCTACGCCAGATACCAACATACCCATCTCGATATTAGCCCGGATCTTCGGACCATACTCATCAGCCCGCTGTCTATACCATTCCCTGTGAAACGATGCAGCCTCAACATTGCTGACTATTCCTTGACAAGCGTGCGATGAACCAAAGCTATCAGGGAGGCGCACTTCTTTTATATCCGCACCGGACAGAGATAATTTGTGACTGATCGACTCCGTATGATCAACGATTTCTTTAGTGGAATTATCAAAAAAGAAATCCTTAATCAGCCCGATTACAGGTGGGCTAGAGCGGCTGGACATCTGTTCTATGAAATCTGGCACATGTTCGTCCACCGAACCCGGATCTAATTCGTCATGACCGGAAAGGACTTGAAGCATCCGAGCCGAGTCCTCAACACTTCTCACCAATATGCCGACAGTATCCAACGACCAACTCAATGGAACAACCCCATACCGACTTATTCTACCGTAAGTAGGTTTTAGCCCTACTATTCCATTATAAGCGGCAGGACGACAAGTCGATCCACCAGTTTGAGATCCAAGGGCAGCCCCGCACATCCCAGTGGCCACTGCAACAGACGATCCACTGCTTGACCCGCCAGGAGTATGATTCAGATTCCAAGGATTCAACGCAGGGGATGGATCGCTTGAAGCAAATTCCGTAGTAACAGCTTTACCAATTATGACAGCTCCTGCATCCTTTAATTTTTTTACAGAAGTAGCATCATAATCTGGGACAAAATCGGCAAATATCTTAGAACAGGCACTAGTCNTCATACCTGCNGTATAGAAAATGTCTTTAAGCCCAACAGGAANTCCCATTAAAGGCTTAACTATACCCCGTTCTTGATCTATCTCTCTTTCCTTTGCTGCACCTAAAACGTCCTCTCGATCAACTGTCACCCATGCCTTTAGCTCTGGATCAAATTTATCAATTCGATCCAGTAACGACTCCGCCAGTGCGACGGGTGACAGATTTTTACTTTCTATTTCCCTGACAGTATCGGAAATGCTTAACCCATGAGGATTCAACATTATTCACCTCTCTTTCAATAGTTCGAGCCAACTAATAACCTACCTGATAACTGAGTTGTAGTCTGACCACTATGGTTCAATATGACTCTCGGGAATATCCCGCATTATCTGATCCAGATTGCTGGCCGTTTGAATTATCTGAGGTAGCATCTTTTCAATTGCCTCCTGGGACCAGTGCAATTGAGCTATANAGATAAGANTTTCATATATTTGCTTCTGTGAATCACCGGTATCACTTGTTGTCATATAACCTCTCGTTGGGAGTTACGAAAATTACGTGAATGGGTTTATTATTTGGATGTCCAACCTCCATCGACTATTAACAGGTGTCCATTAGTTGCACCAGCCGATGGGCTGGCGAGATATACCGCAGCTCCTATTAATTCCTCGGCACGCATCCTCCTCCCTAACGGCATATGCTCTGCTAGATCCTGCGACAATTCCTCATCAGATCTGGTATCTGCCTGTAGCAAACCGGGAGTCTCAGTTGGACCCGGTCCAATAGCATTTACGGTGACTCCGTGTTTGACCCACTCCAGTGCCAGGACCTGCGTAAGGCTCGCGATACCGCCTTTGCTTCAACAATATGATGCGCGATTTTCACCACCTACCACTGCTAGCTGAGACGCTATGTTTATTATCCTCCCAAACCCTCTCGGTATCATATACCTGGCGGCCGCCTGAGAACAGAAAAAAGTCCCCTTAAGGTTGGTATCAATTACAGCATCCCAATCTTCTTCGGTAACATCCAAAGCCGCCTGCCTACGCCTAATTCCGGCGTTATTGACTAAAATATCCAAATGGCCGAAATCTCGAACAACATTATCTATGCAATCCTGTATGCTTTGAATACTTTGCACATCCATAAAATAGCTGTTACTCCGCCGGCCAACATTTTCTATATGCCCTTTAACGACTTCGGATTCTTCCATTCGTTCCTTAAGATCAGAAACAGCCACATCCGCACCTCCCTCGGCAAGCCCAATCGCCAAGGTCTCACCAATACCTCGACCAGAGCCAGTAACCAAAGCTACCTTACCTTCCAAACTTAACCCTTGATAAGTCATTTCAATAATATCCTTATTTCAGAATTCTTATCGTTAGTTGTTATCTTATAGCATCAACTTATATGATTCCATGGACGTTGACAACGACCTCTTAGCCCGTCTAAAGTGCTCTAATCCAGTATATCCGGCACAATATAATCCAAGTCAGAACATGGAAGAGAGAGATAGTGAAAGTAGGTGTTAATTTAATCAACTTCGGACCCGGAGCAAATCCAAAAGCCCTAAAAAGTTGGGTCCAACTGGTCGAGGGTTTAGGTTATCACCTAATCATGACCTCCGATCACATAGCGATGACACCCGACGTGCAGTCTCGATATCCGGCTCCTTTCTACGAACCCATTTCAACTTTGGGGTGGCTATCTGGAATCACCGAGCAGATACAAATCGGTACAACTGTAATTATTCTACCCTACCGAAACGTTATCGAAACCGCACGAGCGTGCGCTAATATCGATCAGCTTAGTAACGGCAGGTTTATATTGGGAGTTGGGATCGGTTGGGCAGAACAAGAATTCCAAGCCCTAGGAGTCAATTACAGTAAAAGAGGAGCAATAACCAACGAATATTTGGAAGCGCTTCACCTTCTGTGGGAACAAGATCGCGCCAGTTTTGAAGGACAATTCGTATCTTTTACAGACATTGACACGGCGCCACGACCTATACAGACACCCACACCTCCTATATGGGTTGGGGGGCCTAGCGACGCCGCCCTTAAAAGAGCTGTTTTATGGGGTGATGCCTGGCATCCCATAAGAATTCGGACAGATTGGCTACGAGATACTGGGATTCCACATCTAAAAGAAATAGCCGAACGGGAAAACCGACCGGTTCCTGATTTATGCCCAAGAATACGTCTGTATATCACCGATCAACCATTGCCTAACGATAAAAGGGTGGCGGGGGAGGGCGATTTGGATCAAATTCATCGTGATCTGGCAGAACTTGAAGAGCTAGGTTGCCCTTACGTAGTTTTAGACAATTATTTTGACGATCCCGAAGCAATGAGACATCATGAATCATCATGGAGAATGCTATCCCAAGTAGCTGAAACTATCATAGACTTACCTAACCAAAGCGTTAGATAAAAATCTACTAAATCCGAAAGTTCTAAAGGAGATAGTTATGAAATATGACGTAGTCATCGTGGGAGCTGGTTCTGCCGGATGCGTACTAGCAACAAGACTTTCTGAAGATCCTAATCGGTCCGTTTTATTACTGGAGGCTGGACCAGATTATCCCGATTTTGAACAATATCCAAACGATTTAAAATACGGATACGATCAGACCGCATCAGCTGTAGGTGCGCCACACAACTGGTCTTTCATAGGTACTGCCACTCCTGAGCAGAACATACCCATGCCGGTGCCTCGAGGTAGAGTAGTTGGAGGGTCGAGCGCAGTTAACGGACAAGTTTTCCTCAGGGGCGTTCCCGAAGACTACGACAATTGGGCATCCTGGGGGAACGATGAATGGGCTTTCGTGAAAACCCTACCTTATTTCAGAAAGGCAGAGACCGATACCGACATCAAAGATGATTTCCATGGATTTGATGGTCCCATACCTGTAAGACGACATAAAAAGGAGACCTGGCTTCCCGCCCAAACAGCATTTCACGAGGCTTGCATACAAGAAGGTTATCCCGAAGATCCTGACATGAATCACCCGGATTCAAGGGGAGTAGGCCCAATTCCAATGAATAATCCAGATGGTGTACGTATGAGTACATCGTTAACTTATCTAAACCCTGTAAGAAATCGTCTGAA